>CAVKTR010000008.1:0-57886 GCA_963659325.1 Dysosmobacter segnis | reverse complement strand
GATATGAAAATGCAACTGCCGTCGCATATGCATTAAAAGAACTTAATGATGTTATTGGGTAAAATAAATCCGGGGCAGAGTGCCCCGGAAATATAATCTTAATAGTGGCAATGAAATGAGCAACTGACGGACAAAAATGAGAGCTGAATTTGGACAAGATAAGGAAGCATAAACATTATTAACAAGGTTTTTATGCAAACTTCCCAGATGAAATTTTTTCACAATTTAGAAAAAAAGGCTTTACATTATGAATATTTGGCATTTTTTGTTCCGAAACTACCCATCATGCAGCAAAATGCAGCTTTTCGCAATGCCAATTTTTGCTTCTTGCAATAAAACTTACAATAAAAAAGAGCCATACGAAAATTTCTTTTCGTATGACTCCATGAAGTACTCTGTAAATCTTATACTAACTCAAGAACAACTTCCATTGCTCCGTCACCTTTACGAAGACCGATTTTAACGATTCTTGTGTATCCACCGTTACGATCTTTGTATTTTGGTGCGATCTCTGTAAATAATTTATCTACTAAATCAACTTCTTTAGTATCTTTTTTCTTTGCTCCTGTCTCTGTTACAGGGTAAAGAACTTTCAGCATCTCTCTTCTTGCATGAAGACGGGATGGCATATCTTTCTTGATTGTTTTCTCAACTTCATCATAAACAGTAACTTTTTTACCATCTACAACTTCTTTTACTCTCTTGCCTTCGCTGTCTTTACGAGCAACTTTAGCTTTTACAGTAACTTCTTCGAAGTTATCGCACTCTTTTACTGCAGATGCGATCAGACCTTCAGCGACTTTACGAACTTCTTTCGCTCTAGCCTCTGTAGTGATGATTCTTCCATTGTGAAGTAATGCAGTTACCTGACTTCTGATTAATGCTTTTCTCTGGGAAGATGTTCTTCCTAATTTACGATATTTTGCCATTTTAATAGCCCTCCATTATTGTGGTTCATCCGGCAACGCTCTTTGGACTTAGATACCGAATGTGATGCGGGGAAACGTAATTGTCTGCCCTGTTGATATTCCTCCACTCATGAATGACGACAGATTAACGCACATCGGACTTATATCCTCTGCCGATTAATGAGTTATATAAAAGAATTACTCTTCGCCCTGGTTGAGCTGTAAGCCTAACTCTTTTAATTTTGCCAGTACTTCTTCTAAAGACTTGCGTCCAAGATTACGAACTTTCATCATGTCTTCCGGTGTTCTGTTTGTCAACTCTTCTACAGTGTTGATTCCTGCTCTCTTCAGGCAGTTGTAAGAACGAACGGATAATTCAAGCTCATCAATGTTCATTTCCAGAACTTTCTCTTTTGCGTTGTCTTCTTTCTCGATCATGACTTCTGCTGTCTTAGCATTCTCAGACAGGTCGATGAAGAGATTCAGATGCTCGCTTAATACTTTTGCAGCAAGGCTGACAGCCTCATCCGGCTCAAGTGTTCCGTTTGTATGAACATCTAATGTAAGTTTATCATAGTCAGTGATCTGACCTACACGTGTATTCTGAATTGTCAGGTTTACACGATCAACTGGTGTGTAGATTGCATCTACAGCGATAACGCCGATCGGTACATCTTCGCCTTTGTTTTTATCTGAGCTTACATATCCACGGCCTTTTGTAATTGTCAGTTCCATGTATAACTTGGAATCTACACCACCGTTTAAGTGAGCAATTACAAGATCCGGGTTCATGATCTGGATATCCGGATCAGCCTGGATATCAGCTGCAGTAACAACGCCTTCACCTTCAAATTCAATGTAAGCAACTTTAGATTCATTTGTTGGACTGGTATTCTTTAAAGCCAAATTTTTGATGTTCATGATGATCTCAGTAACATCCTCTTTAACACCTGGGATTGAGCTGAACTCATGTAAAACACCATCAATCTTTACCTGACTAACTGCTGCTCCCGGCAATGAAGAAAGCATGATTCTTCTCAGGGAATTACCAAGAGTAATGCCGTAACCTCTTTCGAGCGGCTCTACGACAAATTTGCCATACTTTTTGTCTTCTGAAATTTCAGCAATCTCAATTTTTGGTTTTTCGAAATCGAACACTGTACGTCCCTCCTTAAATTTTATACTAATCAGTGCTTTTATTTTAAGACACAAAAATCATCCGCCTGCATGATGCCATGAAGCGTCTGATTTTTGTGCAAATTCGGCACTGCTCGTTGCCTACATGATTATTTAGAATATAACTCGACGATAAGCATCTCGTCTACCGGTACATCGATCATCTCGCGTGTCGGTAACTCTTTTACTTCGCCTTTCAGGTTCTCCTGATCAACATCAAGCCATTCCGGAACGAGACGACCTGCTGTTACCTCAAGGATATCTTTATATCTCTGAGAGCTTTTAGCGTTCTCTTTGATTTCGATTGTGTCACCAGCTTTTACTAAGTAAGACGGAATGTTTACGCATTTGCCGTTTACTAATACATGCTTGTGATCAACGATCTGTCTAGCTTCTTTTCTTGTTCTAGCTAATCCAAGACGGAATACTACGTTGTCAAGTCTGCTCTCAAGAATTGTCATGAGGTTTGCACCAGTCATGCCTTTCATTCTATCAGCTTTCTCATAGTAGTTGTGGAAAGGTTTCTCCAGAACTCCGTAGATGAATTTTGCTTTCTGTTTTTCTCTTAACTGAAGACCATACTCAGAGATCTTCTTGTTTGCTCTTTTTGACTGTCTATTTGATTTTTTATCAATTCCTAAATAAATCGGATCCATACCAAGGGATCTGCATCTTTTAAGAACAGGTACTCTATTTACTGCCATCTCAGACTACACCTCCTAATTAGACTCTTCTACGTTTTGGCGGACGACAACCGTTGTGAGGTACCGGAGTAACGTCTGTGATACTTGTTACTTCAAGGCCGCTTGCGGAAAGAGCACGGATAGCTGCTTCTCTTCCTGAACCCGGTCCTTTTACGAATACGTCTACTGTTTTAAGACCATGAATGAGCGCTGCTTTTGTAGCAGTCTCTGCTGCCATCTGTGCAGCATAAGGAGTAGATTTTCTTGAACCTCTAAATCCAAGACCACCGGCACTTGCCCATGATAAAGCATTGCCTTCAGCGTCTGTCAATGTAACGATTGTATTATTGAAAGAAGACTGAATATGTGCCTGTCCACGTTCAACGTTTTTCTTTACACGCTTTTTAGTCACTTTCTTTGTAACTTTCTTAGCCATAATTAAACTAACCTACTTTCTACAGATTTTTGTCAAAATGCATTGCGGTCTGTCCGCAGGACGACCTCTCTATCTCAATGCATTATTTTTTCTTGTTTGCTACTGTTCTCTTCGGACCTTTTCTTGTTCTAGCGTTGGTCTTTGTTTTCTGACCACGAACCGGAAGTCCTTTTCTGTGACGGATACCACGATAGCATCCAATCTCCTGAAGTCTCTTGATGTTCATAGCAACTTCTCTTCTTAAGTCACCTTCTACTGTCTGAGACTCATCGATTACTGCACTGATTCTCTTAACATCATCATCTGTTAAGTCTTTGCAGCGGATATTAGGATCAACTTTTGCTTCTGCAAGAATACGATTGGAACTTGCAACGCCAATACCATAAATATAAGTCAAGCCAATCTCTACACGTTTTTCTCTTGGTAAATCTACACCTGCGATACGAGCCATGTGTGTTTACACCTCCATAATGATTTCGTTTTCTTAGTTACATTCCGATACATTTTATGCAGCTCCGGGTTACCCGGCCTGAAATGTGTGCACAACCTGTATCAGCTGTTCATTCATGCTTCTATATATTATAATAGAAACATTACAGTGTCGTTTTATCTTCCGCCATGAACAGCAAAATTCAGAGGGAATCTTGCTGCAGCCGCACATCCGAAAAATTTCAGGAGACGCTGTAATCCCTTCTGATTCAAACAGATCCTGTTCCAAATTGGTACTCTGTGGCAGAGTGATCCACGGAGGAACGGATTAGCAGTTTCGCGTTGTCTCCAACCTGCTCTCATCATCTATTTAAAGAATGATTAACCCTGTCTCTGTTTGTGCTTCGGATTTTCACAGATAATTCTGATGCTTCCTTTTCTTTTAATTACTTTGCATTTTTCGCAAATAGGTTTAACTGATGATCTTACCTTCACAGCAAATCCTCCTTTCCTTAAACAAAAAAACTCCATACTATAAAGCTTTTTCGTTTTGTGAATAGAAGCCAGGAAATATACATAATATTCCCTTGGTTCTCCAAAAGCGTCATTAAGCATTATAGCATGGAGTATTCATGATTGCAAGATACTTTTTCAAGTTTTTTACAGACTTTTTGTACGAAAACAAGTACTATCCAAAGGTCTGTCTTATTTATCTCTCCAGGTAATTCTGCCCTTTGTCAGATCATACGGTGAAAGTGCTACTTTCACCTGATCACCCGGTAAAATACGGATAAAGTTTGTACGCAGTTTACCACTGATGTGAGCAAGTACCTGATGACCGTTTTCCAGTTCTACCTGAAACATCGCATTTGGAAGTTTCTCTACAACGGTTCCAGTCATTTCAATTACATCTGCTTTTGACATTGATTTGCCTCCTGTTATTATTCTGCTGTAAATCTACTCGGCTCTGATTAGATGTGCAGTGATTCTGAGAGGAATATGTCAGCTTACGCTGCCCAGAATCACACACTAAGCCTCACATTCGTTCGATTTAACTTAATTCTGCCTTATTTATGTGCTGTTTATACAGTTTGAGTGCCCGCTTAACGGTCAGGTCCTTTACGCCCGCTTCCTCCTGGAATACTTCTTCTACTTCAGCCGGCAGTCTGCGAATCAGCTGGATATGTCTGCGGTTCTTCTTCTTCGGCTGTGCACACAGCTTCAGCGTACCATCCGCCACATAGACAAAGTCGCCCTCTTCCCCGGTGATGACATAATAATGTCCCTTATCATGTCCCGCCAGTGACAGTGCCAGTTCTACTCGCATCCCAGTCCTCCGTTCTGCATCAGAATGCGCTCATCCTCTGTCAGAGTCAGAATTTCCGGCTCACCATCTGTGATCAGAATTGTATTCTCATAATGAGCAGACAGAGAACCATCCTCTGTGATAACAGTCCAGTCATCATCCGTCCATTCTACATCATAACGTCCGGCATTTACCATTGGCTCAATGGCCAGTGTCATACCCGGACGCAGACGGATGCCTCTGCTTTTCTGAACAAAGTTCGGAATCTGCGGATCTTCGTGTAATTCACAGCCTACACCGTGTCCTACCAGATCTCTGACCACACCGTATCCGAATTTTTCACAATATGCACCGATGGCATTGGAGATCTCATGTAAGTGATGACCAGCCTTTGCATATTTGATCCCCTCAAAAAAGCTCTGTCTGGTACGTTCAATCAATAACCTGGCTTCTTCTGAAACTTCACCGATTGCATGAGTTCTTGCAGCATCGGAATGATATCCTTTATAGATGCATCCCATATCAAGACTTACGATATCACCGTCTTTGATGATTCTCTTTGCTGATGGAATACCGTGTACAACCTCATTATTGATGGAAACACACACGGAACCCGGAAAGCCGCCGTAATTTTTGAAATTCGGTACACATCCATAGCTTCGGATCATATCTTCTGCAATGCTGTCTACTTCCAGGGTGGACATTCCTGCTTTCAGCTCTTTTCCAAGATCCTGATGAATCTTGGCAATGATATGGCAAGACTTGCGGATCAACTCAATTTCACGTTCAGATTTAATAGTTACTGACATCTCATCCTCCATTCTGGAGCCTTAAGCTTCTAACATTTTCACGATTTCCTCAAAAACAGTTTCCATCGGCTGAGTGCCGTCTACTGTTTTTAAGATACCCTGATCACCATAATAGTCGATCAGCGGTTTTGTCTGTGCATGATATACATCCAGACGTTTTTTTACGGTCTCCGGTTTGTCATCATCACGAAGGACAACCGGCTCTCCGCAGCGGTCACAGATACCCGGTTTCTTTGTCGGAATATTTACGATATGGTATGTTGCACCACAGTTTAAGCATGCTCTTCTTCCAGACATTCTGGTTACGATATTCTCATCCGGAACATCTACATTGATGGCGTAATCCATTTTCTCATTGCGCTCGTTCAATGCTTCTGTCAGACACTCTGCCTGCGGAATTGTTCTTGGAAAACCATCCAGGATGAATCCGTTTTTGCAGTCATCCTCGGAAATACGGTCAACAACCAGATCACATGTCAGTTCATCCGGAACCAGAAGTCCCTCATCCATGTATGTTTTGGCTTTCTTACCAAGCTCTGTACCATTTTTGATATTTGCCCGGAAGATATCTCCTGTGGAAATATGCGGAATATCAAATTTGTCTGAAATTTTCTTTGCCTGTGTTCCTTTTCCGGCACCTGGTGCCCCTAGCATAATTATTTTCATCTTTTTCCTCCTCCGATTTCTGAGCTGTCCCTTATCGCTCTCTCTACATTTTACAGGATAGATTGCTTTTTGAAAATATATGTTTTTATAAAATTACTGTAAAACACAATTGGAGATACCTGTAGTTCAAGTATCTCCAACTGTACATTAATCGTTTAAAAATCCTTTATAATTCCGAACTAACATCCGGGATTCTATCTGCTTTAAGGTCTCGATGATAACACCAACGATAATGATCAGAGATGTTCCACCAAATGAGATAGATGCATTGAATGCTCCCTCAAAGAAGATTGGAATAACTGCAACAATTACCAGGCCTACGGCACCGATAAAGATGATGTAGTTTAAGATTTTTGTCAGATAGTCACTGGTCGGTTTACCTGGACGGATGCCCGGGATAAATCCTCCCTGTTTTTTCATATTGTCTGCAATTTCCAGCGGATTGAATGTAATAGATGTATAGAAATATGCAAATGCAATAACTAATACAATATATACAATTAATCCAATAGAGTAAATCGGTTCATTGAAATCGCACCAGTTGGACTGATTTAACATTTTAAGAATTGTACCGCCAATTCCGTTTCCACCTGATTTACCAAGCAGCTGCATGATGATCAGTGGGAACATGAACAGGGACTGAGCAAAGATGATCGGAATAACTCCGGCTGTATTCACTTTTAACGGAATATAGGAGGACTGTCCGCCAATCTGCTTTCTTCCCTGAACTTTTCTGGAATACTGTACCGGAATTCTCCGCTCAGCGCCCTGTAAAGTTACAGTCAGTACAGTTACCGCAATGATAATTGCAATGATGATTGCAAGGTTCAGTACCTGGAATGCAATTTCTTTTCCTTTTACAAACTGTTCAAATAATAATGTAAGATCCTGCGGAATTCTGGAGATAATATTGATTGTCAATACTATGGAAATACCATTTCCGACACCATTCTCCGTAATTCTCTCACCGATCCACATGATAACTGTGGATCCAGCTGTTAATGTTACAACAGCTGTAATGATATTTAATGCATTATACTCCAGAAGCAGACCACTTTTACCGAATCCAATTGCCATAGCTAAGGATTCCATTAATGCAAGTGCAACTGTAAGATAACGCGTGATCGCAGTCATCTTCTTACGGCCTTCTTCTCCGTCTTTCTGCAGCTCTTCCAGTTTCGGAATCGCGATTGTTAAAAGCTGGATAATAATAGAAGACGTAATGTATGGAGTAATATTTAATGCAAATACCGACATCTTCTCGAAAGAACCGCCGGTAATTGCATCAAAAAATCCGAAAGCGCTGCCTGAATTGCCTGAAAACCATTCTGAGAAATAGCTTCCATTTACTCCCGGAATCGGAAGCTGCGTACCGATTCGTACCACTACTAACATGAGCAGGGTATAAATGATACGGCTTCTGATTTCCTTGAGTTTAAATGCGTTACGGACTGTTTCAAGCATTAGATCACCTCTGCATTTCCGCCAAGTGCCTCAATTTTTTCTTTAGCTGATGCACTGAAAGCGTTTGCCTGAACTGTAAGTTTCTTTGTCAGTTCACCGTTTCCAAGGATTTTAACACCATCTCTCGGGTTTTTAACAAGTCCTGTCTCGATCAGAGTCTCTACAGTTACAACTGTATCGTTCTCAAATCTCTCAAGAGCAGATACATTTACAGAAACAATCTCTTTGGAGTTTCTGCAAGTGAATCCTCGTTTCGGGATTCTTCTGTATAATGGCATCTGACCACCTTCAAAGCCTGGTCTTGGAGCTCCGGAACGAGCTTTCTGTCCTTTATGGCCTTTACCTGCTGTCTTACCATTTCCTGAACCGTGTCCACGGCCTCTTCTGAAGTTATCGCTGTGTTTTGAACCTTCTGCCGGTCTTAAGTTTGATAAATCCATCGTGGCACCTCCTTACTATTAGATTTCTTCTACTTTTACTAAATGTCTAACCTGCTGAATCATACCACGAACTGCTGCGTTATCCGGCATTTCTACAGTTTTGTTTACTTTTCTTAAACCTAAAGCTTCAACTGTTTTAACATGTTTCGGAACTGCACCGATTGTAGATTTCACAAGTGTGATTTTTAATTTATCTGCCATCTTATATCCCTCCTTAACCCAGGATCTCTTCTACGGATTTACCGCGAAGTCTAGCTACTTCTTCCGGGGATTTTAACTGGCTGAGCGCATTGATTGTAGCAAGTACAACGTTCTGCTTGTTATTGGATCCCAGAGATTTTGTACGGATGTTTTTGATACCAGCGAGCTCGCACACGTTACGTGCCGGGCCACCAGCGATAACTCCAGTACCTTCCGGAGATCTTTTTAATAATACAGATGCACCTGTATGTTTACCAGTTGTATCATGTGTAATACTGTTGTTCTCGTCTAATTTAACCTCGATGAGTTTCTTCATTGCATCTTCTTTTCCTTTGCGGATTGCTTCCGGAATCTCAGCTGCTTTTCCTAAACCTGCACCAACATGACCGTTGCCATCGCCGACTACGACTAAAGCTGTAAAACGCATGTTACGTCCACCTTTAACAACTTTGGTTACACGTTTAATTGATACCACTTTTTCATTTAATTCCAACTGGCTGGGATCAATGATTGTACGTTTCATGTATTGTTTCCTCCTTGTTAAAAGTTTAATCCAGCTTCACGTGCTGCGTCTGCTAATGCCTGAATTTTTCCCTGATAAATGAAACCACCTCTGTCAAATACAACAGTTGTGATGCCTTTCTCAAGTGCCTTCTTAGCGATTGCTGTACCAACCTGAGCTGCTGCATCTACGTTATTTGTTTTCTCACAAGCTGCTTTTACATCTTTGTCCATTGTAGAAGCTGCACAAAGTGTATTTCCAACTGTATCATCAATAATCTGGGCGTACATATGATTATTGCTTCTAAAAACAGCTAAACGTGGTCTTTCAGCAGTACCTGCTAAATGATTACGCACTCTTCTGTGCTTTTTAACGCGAACTTCTGTTCTTGATTTCTTACTAACCATTACCTGTCACACCTCCAATTATTTCTTACCAGTCTTACCAACTTTACGTCTGATAACTTCATCAGCATATTTGATACCTTTTCCTTTGTAAGGCTCAGGTCTTCTCTTATCTCTGATTTCTGCTGCGTACTGGCCAACTTTTTCTTTATCGATACCTTTTACAATGATTTTGTTTCCATCAACAACTGCCTCTAAGCCTTCTGGATCAGTCATCTCTACCGGATGAGAATATCCAAGGTTTAATGTCAGTTTGTTTCCAGATTTGGATGCTCTGTAACCAACACCGTTAACTTCCAGTGTTTTCTCGTAACCAGCTGTTACACCGATTACCATGTTGTGGATCAGAGTTCTTGTTAAACCATGTAAAGATTTCATTTTCTTTAAATCATTTGGTCTGGTTACAATGATCTCAGAACCTTCCTGTTTGATATCCATCTCTGCAGGTAACACTCTCTCAAGTGTTCCTTTAGGACCTTTTACAGTCACCTGATTATTTTCTGCGATTGTTACGGTTACTCCGTCCGGAATCGCGATTGGCATTCTTCCTATACGTGACATGCCCGTACCTCCTATATTCTGTATTGGTCGACTTCTGCCGACATGCATTGTTACACAGTATGTTCCACCTTAATGATGGAATTATACTTTTGGATCGTCTTTATATCTGTACCACCTTACAGCATTGTCTGTAAAGCGGTCTCTTAACTCTCTCACCGAGAAATTAAGGATGTTTGTCAGAAGCCATATTCTGGCTCCTGAACATTTCCACGGAAATCTTCTGCTCGCTAAGCTCAAGCTTCGCCTTTGGCTTGCTTTTGCTAATCTCCCAGAAGGGCTTGATTGCTAACTTCGTGCTTCGTCTTACGACTCGCACTCACTAAGCACTCAATACCTACCATACAAATGCTAATACTTCTCCGCCAACCTGAAGTTTTCTAGCTTCTTTGTCAGTGATAACGCCCTGGTTTGTAGAAAGGATTGCTGTTCCTAAACCACCCAGAACTTTCGGGATCTCGTTTTTGCTTGCATATACACGCAGACCCGGTTTGGAGATTCTCTTGATACCTGTGATGATTTTTTCATTTTTATCAGCACCGTATTTCAGTGTAACACGGATTGTTTTGAAATTACCATCTTCAATGATCTCGTATTTTGCAATATATCCTTCGTTGAATAAGATCTCTGCGATTGCATTTTTCATTTTGGATGAAGGAATATCTACTGTATCATGTTTAGCAGTATTTGCATTACGGATTCTTGTAAGCATATCTGCGATTGGATCACTCATTGTCATGTTGTGTTTCCTCCTGTAATATTTTCATTTAACTAGCATGGAATTTTCCACGGGTGTCAGATTCTACATATCATTTTTTATCATGCAGAAGTTCTGTTCGCTAAGCTCAAACTTCGCCGTTGGCTCGTTTTCGCTAATCTCGCAGAACGACCTTGCACTAAGTTCAATCTTCGCCTTACGGCTCGATTTCACTAAGTTGCTTTCGGTCTACCAGCTTGCTTTCTTAACGCCCGGAATCTCACCTTTGTAAGCTAATTCACGGAAACATACTCTGCAGATACCATATTTCTTTAATACAGAATGCGGACGTCCACAGATATTGCAGCGTGTATATGCTCTGGTAGAGAATTTCGGTGTACGCTGCTGTTTGATTTTCATTGATTTCTTAGCCATTAAAGTCCCCTCCTGTTATTTAGCGAATGGCATGTTGAACATTGTCAGTAATTCACGTGCTTCTTCATCTGTGTTAGCTGTTGTAACGAAGATGATGTCCATACCTCTTACTTTGTCAACTTTATCATACTCAATTTCAGGGAAGATTAACTGCTCTTTGATACCAAGTGCATAGTTACCTCTGCCATCAAATGCATTCGGGTTTACGCCACGGAAGTCACGTACACGCGGTAATGCAAGGTTTACAAGACGATCAAGGAACTCATACATTTTCTCGCCTCTTAAAGTAACTTTGCATCCGATCGGCATACCTTCTCTGATTTTGAAGTTAGCGATGGAATTCTTAGCTTTTGTTGTAATTGGTTTCTGTCCTGCAATGATCTCAAGATCTTTCATAGCGGATTCAAGAATCTTTGCATTCTCTTTTGCCTCACCAACACCCATGTTGATAACAATTTTGTCAAGTTTCGGCACTTCCATGATATTTTTATATCCAAATTTTTTGATCATAGCGTCTACGATCTCATTCTGATATGTGTCTTTCAGTCTACTCAACTTGATGGACCTCCTCTCTTTGATTAATCAATCACTTCGCCAGTAGATTTAGCGAAACGAACTTTTTTGTCGCCGTCCATCTTGAAGCCTACACGGGTAGCTGCTCCTTTATGAACATACATAACGTTAGAAATATCGATCGGTCCTTCCTGCTGAACGATACCACCTGCCTGGTTAGCCATACTTGGTTTTGTATGTTTTGTAACCATGTTGATACCTTCAACAGTAACTGTGTTTCTCTTAGCGTTAACAGCGATTACTTTGCCTTCTTTGTCTTTATCTTTTCCAGCGATTACTTTAACTGTATCACCTTTTTTAATTTTCAGCATTAATCGGTACCTCCTATAATACTTCCGGAGCGAGGGAAACAATCTTCATGAACTGTTTCTCACGAAGTTCTCTTGCAACCGGTCCAAAAATACGAGTTCCTCTTGGAGTTTTGTCATCTTTGATGATAACAGCAGCGTTCTCATCAAATTTGATGTAGGAACCGTCTTTACGACGTGCGCCTCTTTTAGTACGAACAACTACAGCTTTAACAACGTCGCCTTTTTTAACAACTCCGCCTGGTGTTGCATCTTTAACTGTAGCTACAATAACGTCACCAATGTTAGCATATCTTCTTGTAGAACCGCCCATAACACGGATGCAAAGTAATTCTTTTGCTCCTGTATTATCAGCTACTCTAAGTCTGCTTTCCTGTTGAATCATGCTGGCAGCCTCCTTCTTATTTTGCTTTCTCCATAATCTCTACAAGTCTCCATCTTTTATCTTTAGATAAAGGTCTTGTTTCCATAACTCTGACTGTATCACCGATACCACATTCATTGTTCTCGTCATGAGCTTTTAATTTATAAGTTTTTTTCACGATTTTGTTGTAAAGAGGATGTCTTACATTATCCTGGATAGCTACAACGATTGTTTTGTCCATCTTGTCGCTTACAACTTTACCAACACGTGTTTTTCTAAGATTTCTTTCTTCCACGATGCGTTCTCCTTTCATGGGTTACTCGCCAGGGGAATTACTCCGCTTTCTCAGTGATAACGGTCTGAATTCTGGCAATATTTTTTCTAACTTCTTTAATTCTTCCAGTATTGTCCAACTGATTTGTTGCGTTCTGGAATCTAAGATTGAAAAGTTCTTTTTTTGCAGCTACTAACTGTTCCTGTAACTGAGCAGCGCTCTGTGTTCTTAACTCTTTTAAATATTCACTAGATTTCATTCTTATTCACCGCCTTCTAAGTCTGCACGGGAAACGATTTTGCACTTGCATGGTAATTTGTGAGTTGCAAGTCTTAATGCTTCACGAGCAATTTCTTCAGACACACCGGAGATCTCGAATAATACGCGACCCGGTTTAACTACAGCTACCCAATATTCCAAAGCACCTTTTCCGGAACCCATACGTGTCTCAGCCGGTTTAGCTGTAACTGGTTTGTCCGGGAAAATTTTGATCCAAACTTTACCACCACGTTTGATGTAACGTGTCATGGCAACACGGGCTGCCTCAATCTGGTTAGATTTGATCCAGCATGGCTCGAGAGCAACGATACCGAATTCACCGTTTGTAATCTTATTGCCTCTTAACGCTTTACCAGCCATTGTGCCACGGAACTGTTTACGTCTTTTAACTCTTTTTGGCATTAACATTATTTATCGCTCCCTTCCACTGCCTTTTTCGGAAGTACTTCACCTTTGTAGATCCATACTTTAACGCCTACTTTACCGTAGGTTGTATCTGCTTCTGCGAAACCGTAGTCGATATCAGCTCTCAGTGTCTGAAGCGGAATAGTACCTTCGCTGTAGAACTCTGTACGAGCCATATCTGCTCCACCAAGACGTCCGGAAACGGATGTTTTGATACCTTTAACGCCAACTTTCATACTTCTGCTCATGCAGGATTTCATAGCACGACGGAAAGATACACGGTTCTCAAGCTGTGCAGCGATGTTCTCTGCAACGAGCTGAGCGTCTTTGTCCGGTCTCTTAACTTCTTTGATATCAACGATTAATTTTTTATCTGTATATTTCTGAAGCTCTTTTTTCACTTTCTCGATCTCAGCTCCGCCTTTACCGATTACAACACCCGGTTTAGCTGTGTAAACGATAACTTTAACGCGGTCAGAAGCTCTCTCGATCTCGATTTTAGCGATTCCTGCGCTGTATAATTTTTTCTTTAAAAATTTTCTGATATTGTAATCTTCAACTAAGAGATCTGCAAAATTGCCTTCTGCATACCATTTAGAACTCCAGTCTTTGATAACACCGACTCTCAAGCCATGAGGATTAACTTTCTGTCCCATGTTTTACCTCCTATCTTTCATTAAGCACGATTGTGATGTGGCTCATTCTCTTCTCGATTCTGTAAGCTCTACCCTGTGCTCTCGGATGAATTCTCTTCATTGTAGGTCCTTTATTTGCGTAGCACTCTTCTACATAAAGGTCATCAACTTTCATTCCGTTGTTGTTCTCAGCATTAGCAATTGCTGATTTTAATAATTTTTCAATAACGCTTGATGCGTATCTTGGATTGTACATTACGATAGCTAAAGCTGTTTTTACATCTTTGCCACGGATTGCATCCAGTACGAAGCAAGCTTTCTGTACAGACATTCTAGCATATGATAATTTTGCTGAAGGTCTGGTATCTTTCTGTGCATTTCTCTCTCTTTTAATTTGGGATCTATGTCCTTTTGCCATGGATATAACCTCCTTCCAAAATTATCTTACTTTAGATTTCTTTTCGTCTTTTCCATGTCCTCTGTATGTTCTGGTTGCTACGAACTCACCGAGTTTGTGTCCAACCATATCTTCTGTAACATATACAGGCACATGTTTTCTTCCATCATGAACTGCGATTGTATGTCCAACCATCTGCGGGAAGATTGTGGAACGGCGGGACCAGGTTTTGATTACCTGTTTGTCTCCTGCAGCGTTCATAGCATCAATCTTTTTCAGTAAGCTTTCATCAGCAAATGGTCCTTTTTTTAATGAACGAGCCATATTAAACCTCCTATTTGATTGCTTTACCGTCTCTTCTTCTTACGATAAGTTTGTTAGACTGTTTGTTTTTCTTTCTTGTCTTTAAGCCAAGAGCAGGTTTGCCCCAAGGTGTGCATGGACCTGGACGACCGATACTTGTCTTGCCTTCACCACCACCGTGTGGATGGTCATTCGGGTTCATAACAGAACCACGTACTGTTGGGCGAATACCCATGTGACGTTTACGTCCTGCTTTACCGATGTTGATCAGGCTGTGGTCACCGTTTCCGATAACACCTACTGTTGCACGGCAATTAATAGGAACCATTCTCATCTCTCCGGACGGAAGTCTTAAAGTAGCGTATTTGCCCTCTTTAGCCATAAGCTGTGCGCTCATTCCTGCGGAACGAACCAGCTGTCCGCCTTTACCCGGATGTAACTCAATATTGTGAACCTGTGTACCAACTGGGATGTTTGCCAGCGGTAAGCAGTTACCTACGCGAACCTCTGCTTCCGGTCCGTTCATAACTTTCATACCATCTGTAAGTCCTGCCGGTGCAAGGATATATGCTTTCTGACCATCAGCATAGCTGATCAGAGCGATATTAGCTGTTCTGTTCGGATCGTACTCGATACCGATAACAGTTGCCGGAATACCATCTTTATTTCTCTTGAAATCGATGATTCTGTATTTTTTCTTAGCTCCGCCTCCGCGGTGTCTAACAGTGATTTTACCCTGATTATTACGTCCAGAATTTTTGCTTAAGGAAACCAGTAAGGATTTCTCAGGAGTGCTCTTTGTGATCTCAGAGAAGTCAGAACCAGTCATGTTTCTTCTGGAAGGTGTATATGGGTTATATGTTTTGATTCCCATAATGAATCTCCTTTCAATACTGTGTTTTATTATCGCACTTTACTGTGCCTAGCCTATCTTCATAAGGATGTTCTTTTCGCTAACCTCTTCCTTCGTGCCAGCACCCGGAATCGCTAATCTCAAAGAACGACCTCGCACTAAGTTCGATCTTCACTTACGTTCAATCTCACTAAGTTGCTTTCGGTCTACAGACCTGCGAAGATCTCGATATCTTTGCTATCCTCTGTTAACTGAACGATAGCTTTTTTTGTTTTAGCAGTTTTACCAAAAGTCATTCCACGTCTTTTTGTTTTGCCTTCGCAATTCATTGTGTTGACTTTAGCAACTTTTACGCCGTCGAACATTTTCTCAACAGCTTCTTTGATCATAGCTTTGTTAGCTTCCGGATGAACCAGGAAAGTATATTTTTTGTCAGCCATGATATTCATGCTTTTCTCTGTAATAACCGGTTTGAGGATTACATCGTAGTACTGAACGTTTGCCATTATGCGTATACCTCCTCGATTTTCTCTACAGCTGCTTTTGTTGTGATTACGGTATCATATTTCAGAATATCGTATACGTTTAACAGTGTAGCCTGTGTTGTTTTAACATCCGGAACGTTTGCTGCGGATTTCTCAACAACTACGTCTTTGTCTCCCATAACAACAAGTGCTTTGGAAACGTTTAAGTTATTTAATACTTTAACAAAATCTTTTGTTTTGATTGCGTCTAATTTTAACTCATCTAAAACAACAAATTTCTGAGCCTCTACTCTGGATGTCAGAGCGGATTTTAAAGCTGCTCTTTTCTCTTTTTTGTTGATCTTGAAAGAGTAATCTCTTGGTACCGGAGCGAATACTACTCCACCACCTGTCCACTGCGGAGCTCTTGTTGAACCCTGTCTTGCATGACCGGTTCCTTTCTGTCTCCAAGGTTTTCTTCCACCGCCGCTAACTTCAGAACGTGTTTTTGCTTTCTGAGTTCCCTGACGATTATTTGCAAGCTGCTGTACAACTGCCATGTGTACTAAATGCTCGTTAACTTCTACACCGAAAACTGCGTCATTCAGTTCCATGGAGCCCACTTCGTTGCCTTCCATATTATAAACAGATACGTTAGCCATCTGTGTGTCCTCCTTTCCTAATCAAGTAAAACTTAAGCTTTTACTGTTTCCTTGATTGTTACTAAAGATTTCTTCGGTCCTGGTACGGAACCTTTAACTAAAAGTAAATTGTTCTCAGCATCCACACGAACAACCTCAAGGTTCTGAACTGTAACCTTTACGCTACCCATGTGTCCTGGCATGCCTTTTCCTTTGAATACTTTACTCGGAGAAGAACAAGCGCCGTTGGAACCCTGATGACGATGGAATTTAGAACCATGAGCCATAGGTCCTCTGTGCTGGCCAAATCTCTTAATTGCGCCCTGGAAACCTTTACCTTTGGAAATTGCTGTTGCATCGATCTTGTCGCCTTCTGCGAAGATATCAGCTTTGATTACATCTGCAAGGTTGTATTCCTCAGCATTGTCAAATTTGAACTCACGAACGAATCTCTTACCAGATACGCCTGCTTTGTCGAAGTGACCTTTCTCTGCTTTGTTTACACCATGTCTGTTTCTGATTTCTTTTTTACCGTTGGCATCTTTGCTGACAACTTTCTCTTTTTTGTCAACGAAACCAACCTGTACAGCGCTGTATCCATCGTTATCAACAGTTTTGATCTGTGTAACGTAGCACGGACCAGCCTGTAATACAGTAACCGGAACTAAAACTCCGTCTGCGTTGAAGATTTGAGTCATTCCGACTTTTGTAGCTAAGATAGCTTTCTTCATCTCATTTACCTCCTGTTTACTCTACAGCGGAGCGCTTATGCGCTCATCCTAGAACAGTGATATATAAGTGGAACATGTGAATCCATTGTGTTTTGCAACGTGGGTTAAAACGGATTCGAAGAATGCTGCTTCTATATATAACCCTTCAGGATTTTACCTTAATCATGTTGCTTCCTATTATATAAGGAAGACTTTTCACCGGATGAATTATTTGTTTTTCATCTTGATGTCGATGCTGACACCAGCCGGCATTTCTAATCTTGACAGCGCATCAACAGTTTTCTGTGTTGGTGCTACGATGTCGATCAGTCTCTTGTGTGTTCTCTGCTCGAACTGTTCTCTGGAATCTTTGTATTTGTGAACCGCTCTTAAGATTGTTACAACCTCTTTCTTAGTAGGAAGTGGTACCGGTCCGCTCACCTGTGATCCGTTTTTCTTTACAGTTTCGATAATTTTCTTTGCTGATGCATCCACCATCTCGTGGTCATAAGCCTTGAGAATAATTCTCATTACTTGACTTGCCATAAAAAAAGTCGCCTCCTTTTCGCACTTTTGATTAGTACGACAAGCGGTGACTGTACACTCTCCCGTGTGTATCATTCATTTACACACACGTTGTTTTCAACCATTTCATGGTCTTCAGTTTCAGTACAGTGACTTGTCGTCAGTTTCCTAACTTGACATTCGCTCCACGGAAAACCTGCCACTTGGGCAGCAACCTCGCGCTTCATTGCTATCATGTCACAGCAATAGCTAGTATAAGAGATTTCTTTCGGAATTGCAAGTAGTTTTTTCATTTTTTTTCAAAATGTTTGGGTTTTTCTTGTATTTTTATAAATACATTCAAAAATTGGCTGTGGAAGGCTAAGTTAAGAGCGATTTGAGAGAGAAACATGCGTCAAGGCACGGATAATTTTCTGTTTCCGCTGCGCCGCTTATCTCCGCCTCCTCCCGCGAACTCACCGCCAGCAAAACCAGCTGCCGTCTCAAACACACTCCCAGAGGCGGGCTATGCTCGCTTCAACGACGAAAATTCCCCTACCGCCTTAGTCGCATGTTTCTCTCCCAAACCGCTATACCACTTTTTCTCCCCCTACATGATCAATACTCATCAACTTCTGCAACTAGATTTCAAATAAATGATTGCTAAATGTATTAGATGCTATTCTCATTTATAGTTTCTTGACGAAAGGCCCTGAAGCATCTATAATCATAGAGACATGCAGTTATACAAGACATGTATAGCATTATAATAAGAAGAAACCGGATTCATATTATGTGAAAGTAGAGGAAAATAAACGATGTGGATAGCAAAAAACTGGAAAGATTATCAGGTTATTGATTGTTCTCAGGGTGAGAAACTGGAGCGATGGGGAAAATATCTCCTGGTTCGTCCGGACCCGCAGGTTATCTGGGATACACCGAAAACAGAAAAAGGATGGCACAAACATAATGCGCATTATCACAGAAGCAAAAAAGGCGGCGGTGAATGGGAGTTTTTCGATCTGCCGGAACAATGGACCATTCATTATAGCAATCTGACCTTTAACTTAAAGCCATTCAGTTTTAAACATACCGGATTGTTTCCTGAACAGGCTGCAAACTGGGACTGGTTCGGTGACAAAATCCGGAAAGCAGGCAGACCGGTCAAGGTTTTAAACCTGTTCGCTTATACCGGTGGAGCCACACTCGCTGCTGCCGCTGCCGGTGCGCAGGTCACACATGTGGACGCTTCCAAAGGAATGGTTCAATGGGCCAAAGAAAATGCTGCTTCTTCCGGTCTCAGTGACAGACCGATCCGCTGGTTGGTAGACGACTGCGTAAAATTTGTAGAGCGTGAGATCCGCCGTGGCAATCACTATGATGCCATCATTATGGATCCGCCATCTTACGGCAGAGGACCGAAAGGTGAAATCTGGAAAATCGAAGAATCTGTTTACCCGCTGGTAAAACTATGTACACAGATTCTCTCCGATGATCCGCTGTTCTTCCTGATCAACTCTTATACAACAGGGCTTCAGCCAGCTGTACTTGCCTACATGCTTGGAACCGTCATGAAAAAATACAATGGCATCGTGACAGCCGATGAAATCGGACTTCCGGTATCTTCCAACGGACTTGTACTTCCATGTGGAGCCTCCGGCCGTTGGGAATCCACCAAATAACACATTTCCCGTACACGGATTTAATGGAGTTATACTATTGTGTAGCAAAATGTAAGTAAAAGAGAAAAGAAAAACGATATCACAAGACGGTAGGACAATTTTCGTCATCGAAGCGAGCATAGCTTCGCCTCCGTGAGTGTGTCTGAGCACGCTGATTTTGCGTGCGAGTTCACGGAAGGAGGCGAATATCAGCGGCGCAGCGAAGATAGAAAATTGTCCGTGTCTGTGATATCGTTTTTTCTTTTTTTACTAAATTTTGCGGTCGTTAGGCCGTTTTTTAATCTTCCCGTATAGATTTCTTATATTCCATCGGGCTCGCATTATAAATCTGCTTGAAAGCATCTACAAACCGGCGCACATTATTGTATCCGACTTTTTCTCCGATCTCATATGTTTTCAGATCCGTCGTCCGAAGCAGCTTAATGGCTTCTTCCATTCGGATAGATGTCAGATAAGCCTTATAATTCTGACCGGTTTCTTTTTTAAACAGTGCACTGAAGTAATTCTGGCTGACACAGGCCACGTCCGCCAGCTCCTTAATGGACATATCTTCGGCATAGTGCGCCTTGATGTAGTCTTTGACCTGCTCGATCATCACTTTATCCTTGGACTTTCCATTCTTATCCAGTAAAACCCAGAGATTCTGATAATAGTCCCGGATGCATTTTCGTAGCGCATGGAACGTTTTCCGCTGTTCTGTATCTTTCTGCAGTTTCTCCTGCATCTCATTATAATCCCCGCCAACGAGCTGATACTGGAATAATTTCGTACCAATTTCAGCTGCAAAATACATGACTCTGGAGAGTGCTGCATTTTTATTTCCATAATGAATAGCCTCTACGTTATCCATGATCTTGTCAATCTTTTCCAGATAGGAATCGTCATGCGCAATGATTGCATGGTAAGCTTCATCCACACTTTTTGCATAATCCTCAAAGGAAACCGTATAATCTTTATGTATATTTCTGAAATCAATCAGCGGCTTCTCTTCAAAATAATACAGTTCAAATGCAAATTTTGCTGTTTTATAAGCATTTTTCAGCTGTTTTGCATCGGTAGAGTACATACCGATGCCAACCGACAGTTCCGTATGCACCTGCTCCGACACCTGTTGCACCACAGGCATGACATATTTCTCCACAAAGATATCTTCCTCCCCACAGGGGAATACCCCCATCAAATGAAGCGCACAGTCATCCTTGCGCAGCACAAATGCCTTTCCACGCAGTTTCTGGCTGATCTGACTGTAAATTGAAAATCGGAGCAGATTAAACCGTTCAAAAGAATCCTGTACCATATCAGCTGCCACATCCGGTCGGATACCGACACAGATTCCAACGAAAAAATGACCTTCGAAATCAATATTTTCCGTTTCAAACAACTTGTACAATTCGTCATTCTCAAACCCCTGTCCGTCATTGATCTCCCGAAACAGTTTCTGCATCTCATCGTCTTCTTCTTTGAAAATCTCGATGGTGTTCTGTTCTTCCAGCTTCTGAATGGCCTTGCGAACCGCATCTTCCAGATCTTTTCGTCCCACCGGTTTCAACAGATAATCTACGGCACCGCTTTTCAGTGCTTCCTTTGCATAAGTAAATTCCTGATAACCACTGACAAAAATAAATTTTGCATGAGAATGTGCCTCATTATACCAGCGGATCACCTCCAGCCCTGTCATATGCGGCATCATGATATCCGCGATCACAATATCAGGATCTGTCTGTTCGATCACTTCTTTCAACTGCTGTCCGTCCCGTGCTTCTCCTGCAAGTTCTACCTCCACACTCTCCCAGTCAATCAGTTTCTTTAACCCGCGTAAAATAACTCCCTCGTCATCTGCGATTACTACTTTCCACATCTTTAGGCTCCTCCCAGATCGGCAGGCGATAGGTTACGATGGTTCCCACTCCAAGGAAACTCTCTATTCGGAACCCATACTCCTTGCCGCAATTAAGTTTTATTCTGTCGTAAACATTTTTCATTCCCACACTCAGACGTCCATTTGCATCTGCTTTTCCGATTTCCGGATGTTCCAGTGTTTCCTGCATGATTCGTACCTGTTCCTCATCCATGCCGACTCCGTCATCCATCACAACAATTTCCAGATAATCCTCTTTACGTTCCACATGGATTGCCACCATTCCTTCTCCGTCCTTTTCTCTCAGTCCATGGCGGATTGCATTTTCCACCACTGGCTGAAGTAAAAGTTTTGGAATATAAAGCTCTGCATCCTCATCTGACACCTGAATGCCAAGTCCAATTCTTCCCTCATACCGCACTTTCATAATGAAAAAATACTCCCGCAGTGCCTGCAATTCATCCCGCAGCACAATACAGTCTGTATGCTCTCCCATGACATAACGAAGCTGATGTGCCAGGCATTCCAGCAGTTCCGCTGTTTTTTCGTCATTTTCTTCCAGTGCCGTCATCCGGATCACATCCAGCGTATTATACAGATAATGCGGCTGGATCTGCATTTTCAAAGCATTCAGTTCTGCATCCTTCTGACAGATTCTGGCTACGTACACCTGATTGATATAATCATTCAGGCGTTCCACCATCTTATTAAATCCATCTGCAATGATTTCCATCTCGTCATGAGAATTGATCTCCAGGCGCACATCCATCTGGCCACCCTCTACCTGTTTCATTGCATCCTGCACTTTTCGAATCGGCGCACTCATTTTCGTAGAAAATATCACATACAAAAGTACCAGGAAAATACAGGAAAACAGCAAAATGACAACCATCATTGTGCGATTGCTGAAATAGTAACCCATGGCTTCCGCATCGCTGACAGTCAGTACTGCATATTCATCCGTCCCTGTTATCTTTGCATAAAATACCCAGTTATCGTCTATTTTTTCAAATCCTTCGTTATCGGTCAAATGAGACATGACCGTTTCTCCCAGCGGATTTCTGCCATCCAGATAATCTTTTTTGTCCTGGCTGTAAACATACTGTTTTTCCTGCGGATTGCAGACATAAAGTTTTCCTTTCTCCAGTCCGACCTTGTCCGCCAGATCATCCAGTACATCCACATTGATATCCGAAAACAAGGTACCAAGTGCCGTATTGTATGCACGGTTCATGGATGTGGTATCCATATAATTGCGCACCAGAACAAAAACAAAATCATCGGAATTGATGCAGATATTGCTCTCCTCCGTGGTCCCCAACACGCGCAGAGCCCGCAGCCGGTCCTGCGGAATAATTGACATCTGTGTATAATACTCCGCATCGTTGCGCAGCGTTTTTTCCTGATTGTAATATACACTGTAAATATCGTCTTTATAATCCACAAAACGGGTAGAAGCAATATACTTGCTCTGTTCCATGACGCTGTTCAACGCATTCACCACTTCAAGTGCCCGGTCACCATCGCTTATACTGTCGTCTTTCAATACAACCGAAAGACTTTCTCCCTGATCCGTCTCATAGTTATACAGCTGTGCCATGGCATCATCCGCAGATCCTATGATATCTCCGACATTTCTCGCAAAATATCCGTTGATCTGCGCATAGTTACGAACCATCGTTTCCCTGATACTGTCCGTAAATCTGGAGAAAAACAGAATACTCAGCAGCAACAGGGGAATCATGCCGAAAAACACATAGGCCACCGTCAGTTTCCCGAAGGTCGTATCAAATAATTTCTTTCTCATTGATTTTCCTCCTGCGTTGTCTCACTGGTTTCCCATAGTTGCTGCAGGCGGATGGCAGTCTCCTCCACTGAAAGTTCTCCGCTCAGTTCTCCACGCAGAAGAAGCAGCATTCCTTTTTCGAATTCCACCGGAGTATCTTCATCTCCGATATATGTCGCAATCTGTTTATTCGTACTTCGAAATGCCTTTTCTGTTTCATCCTGAAACTGGACACCTGCTGTCGCTATCCATTCTCTCGTCAGCGGCAATCCGCAGATTGCCTCACATACCTGTGTATAATTTGTTTCAGAATAAAAATATTTTAGGAAAGTCATAGCTGCCTCATACCGTTCCGAATTTTCTTCACACTGTTTTGTTACAGACCAGAAAGTATCCAGATTGTCTCCTGCATAAGTAACGCCATTTTCATCCGGCACATAAAACCATCCAAGCTCCGTATCTTCGTTCAACTTGTGTATCGCAAATGATGTCCAGGGTCCTGTATACATCATTGCAATTTCCCCCTCTGCCATCATATATGCCAGATTTCCGTCTCTGGTTGTCTGCCAGTCTTCGTTGACATATCCTGCTTCAAACAGCCCTTTCAAATCTGTCAGCATTTTAATCGGATCCGCATCTGTCCAGGCTGTACTTCCAGCCGAACATTCACTGAGCCAGTTTTCATTTTTTGACAATACATCCGTCCGGAAGAAATGGTTCACCCAGTATTCCATATGCCACAGATCGTTTCCTCCGACACCAATCGGAGTAATCCCCCGTCTTTTTAGGACATCACAGACAGCCAAAAATTCTGCATAGGTCTGTGGCACCTGCAGGTGACATTTCTCAAATATTTCTTTATTGTATATAATCCCGGATGTGGATTCTACCGCACCGACTCCATATATTTTTCCGTCTATATCGTATGTATATTTTACCAGATCCGACACGTCATCGGAAATTTCTCCCAACATATCACTGTTTACATACATCCCCGGTGTTTTCATCTGTACAATATCTCCAAGTTCATCCCTGGCAATTTTTTTTATCAAAATATCCTCATATACACTGTCTTCATAATTCACTTCATAATTCACTTTGATATTTGGATACTTTTCTTCAAAATTGCGAACTGTAGCCTCAATCGCAGAATTCCACTGTGGATTCTGATATGCATATACCAGTTCTAGTTCAATCTGATCATCATTGGATGCCTGTCCTGTTTTTTTATTTCGCATACTATCATAAAATAATGTGCCACACAGAACTGTCAGTATTGATACCATGATAATGATAGCAATGACGATCAGTCTTCGCTTATGTCCTTCGTTCATTTTTCTCAATCTCCAACACTTTCCCTCATATCATACAAAAACATTGTATCTACCTGCACAGTACTTCCAAAATCCCCTCGCATCACAGACAGATACGACTAAAAGCGGTTCCCCAAAATGGGGCACCGCTTAATTTCTCACAACTTTCAACAAAACAAATTTTCATTATTTAACCTGAATAAACTCAAGCAGAACGCCGTTGCAGTCACGGACAAACATAACTGCTTCACCATCCATACGGACTTCATGGGCGATATCAACACCATTTTCTACAAAACCTGCTTTTAATGCATCCATATCATCTGTTGCAAATGCGATATGTTTTGTTCCGACAGTCTGAAGATCTGTGTTTGGAGTCAGACGATCTTCCGGAATTTTCTTTGGCTCGTCATACTCGAATAACTCGATCTGGAATCCATCTTTCTCAATGAATACGATCTTTGCCTTCAGTGGTGGTACATATCCGTCTTCTTTCACTACCTCAAAACCAAGATTCTTTTTGTACCACTCAAGAGACTCTTCCATGTTGTAAACACTGATTCCTGCATGCAATACTTTTTTTACATTTGTTGTCATTTCATCCACCTCATACATTTTTTATTAACTATTCAGAGCCCATTCACGCAAACATAAGCCGCGTTTTCTGCAAACCTGCCTGGCTCTGAATAGTTGTATTTCCTATTGTTTTAGTATACTATATTTCTACTGGTTTGACCAGTAGAAATTCGATATTTTCTTATGCTGTAACGACTAATTTTCCGCCGCTTGCCAGTGCGAATTCGCCGGCCTCAGCACCTTTTGCTGTGATGGTTACACCTGCCGGTGCATCGATCTGTGCAGGTTCTACATCTGTTACAAATACGACATCGGAATCAGCGGTTGCTGTCCATTTGCTTCCTTTGTCAAATGCAACGTTTGCGTGCTGAATTGCACCTGTCAGCTGTGTGCTGTTGAGCATTACCCACATCTCTCTGGTTGTGTCCTCATGGATCAGATCACCTTTTACATCCATGTCTGTCAGAATTACATTTACACCGTAAACATCTTTGGTAACTTTCGTTGCACACGGATCATCGTTTACGATGGAGTGAACCAGAACACCTTTATCGGAAGAAATGTTTACATCACACAGATCTACAACAATGTTATGGCTTTTGACCAGTACGCACTCTTTCTTTGTATGGATATCACCACCGGTTACTGTTACTTCTGCAACTTCTTCCTGCCAGCCGTTTACACAGTGGCTTAATGCGAAGTAGGAACCGCAGTCTGCAGTACAGTCATTGAAGGTCATATCTGAATTTCCTGCCAGGATTGCTGCCATACAGGACATATCAAAGTTACAGTCGTTAAAGTAGTCATGACATCCCGGATCGGAGTATGCGCCGTAACCGCTCTTGGTACAAACGATATCACAGTCATTTGCCTCAAGGTATACATATCCTTCGGAGGACTCTGTGGAAAGAGCTGCCCATCCGTCACAGATGATCTTTGAATTGTAGAAGTAGCTGGAGGAATTGGACATCGTGCAATGTGTACGTGTGTTTCCATCCATCTCCAGTGCTGGTGGAGGAGTGGACATTAATGCGTCCGGTCTCTCGATATCATCACCATATGGAATACCGTGTGCACAGATGACGGAATCATATACTTTTAATACAGAGCCTTCCTCTGCAGCTGTTGCATAACGGGTTCTTCCGTTTGTATCAATCACTGCGTTTTTAATCGTAAGTTTTGCATTGTATTTTGCTGCTGCACCGCTGGCCGGTCCGCCGATTCCCTGTCCGTCTCCGGCAAGGCTGATGTATGCGGTATCAACAGTTACATCTGTACCTGCGCCCTCTGCGTAGATGGCACCTTCAGTTCCTTCGTATGCTACGACTTTCAGGTTTTCCACCTTATCATCAGATACTTTTCCGCCATATAAAACAGATGGATTGGAAGTAGCTTCATCATATTTTCCATCTTTGATATGTACGGCTGCTACTGCGTCATCCGCCGGTGCAAACCAGTTGATCTTCGGTTTTCCCGGATTTAATACGGCATTTACGCCTTCGATAATGTCTGCCATTGTCAGCATGTTTTTGCTTTCTTCCCGTGCAGGTTTGTTTTTCTGCACACCTTTGATTTTTACAAGATCCATACCATTTCTCCTTTTCTTCCACCTGAGTGGATATAAAATTGTATATTTCTCTGCTCTGAAGATCAGATTATTTCCTGTTTTTTCTATATTTTGCCCTGATTCACGTACATCCCCAGTACCTTACTAGGTTTTTCCTGATTTTGAAAAATGACCCCCGCAAATACATGCAGAAGTCATTTTTCCATAGGTTCATAGGTTTAGGCAATATAGGTAATCATATATATTATGTTCGGTATGTCTAATATGTATGATTATAAATCTTTTTAAATTAGTCAGCGTACATACGGTCTGCTGCGTTGGCATCTTTCATCTTTAACATCGGGATCATAGCGATAAGACCAACGATGATGATTGCGATCAGGATACCATAAGCTAATGTACCTTTACCAGACTGGATTAATACTGTCATCATCATAGCTGCTACAGCTGATGGTACTAACTGGATAGCCATGATAATACGGTTTGCTGACTGATACTCTTTACGTCCATATACGTAAGATGTGATACAAGGATGCATTGTCGGAACGCCACCTGTCATGCAGGCAACTCCGAATCCCCAGCCGATCATAAGACCAGTAGATGTGCCATCCTGAAGCATCAGGCAGATTACCGGGATAAACTCGCAAAGTCCCAAGATAATAGAAGCTTTAACTGAGCCAAATTTGTCATCAAGGAAACCGAATACATAAGACATCGGAATACCAAGGATAGCACCAACACCAAGCCATTTTACAGCCTGGCCAACCCACAGTTCCGGACCACCAAGTGTGATGTAACGGATTGCCATGGAGCCCATGCAAGCGTTGATGATGAACTGGAATGCACCAAAGGATACGATCAGTAACCAAGCTTTTTTCTGTTTCAGAACCTGACCAACAGTAAGGTTAACTTCATCATTTGCCTCAGATTTCGGAGCATGATCTGCACCATCCGGGTAAAGACCAGCTTCCTCCGGTGTATCTTTGATACCAAATGCAACTACTAAGCAGATGATAACGATCAGAACAGCGATTCCGATGTAGAACGGTCTGTAGTCACCACCGAAGTTGTTTTTGATCAGGTTTGTCATAACACCAGTACCAACTACGGAGAAGATCGGGGATCCCATTGTTACAATACCCATGATCTGTCCACGGAATTTGATGAACCAGTTAGCTACGAGCATGAAGCCTGCCATCTGAAGAATCATACATCCACATCTTACGATGAATAATGAGATAAAGAATAATACATAGTTACCGGATGCTGCACCACCGTTGCAGTCAAGACCGTTTGCAGCTGCGATACCAAGTGTTGCAACTGCTGTAATCAGCATAACAACGATTAACGGTTTTTTTACACCAAATTTGATGAACAATGTACCATATACAAATGTTAATGCGATACATACAAAGTTACCAACTGTCATTGGAAGCTGTGTGGAAGATGCTAACCATCCGCCGCCATCCTCTGTAATGAATGTCTGAATGATATTGATCTGATCATTCTGAAGTCCTGAATACAGGAACATGAATACGATTCCGAGGATACATAACAGAACCGTATAGCCCATGAATTTTTTGTTTTTAGCCATTTTTCAATTCTCCTCCTTTAATCACTGTATGCCCCATTTGCCTGAGCCATTCTTGATGTTTGTATTGTGCCACATCTCTGACCTATCTTAAAGGCAACTTTTTGTGAAAAAAGTGCTGTTTTTTTAGATTTTGTTTATAAAGTTTATACTTTTTTTATTCTTCCCAGCAGATCAGTCCGCCTGTCATATCCGGATTTACATGTGGAAATACATAATCAGCATATGCTTCCGGAATCTGTTTGTATGAGAACTCATGGCTGATCAACGGTGTGATATCCAGTTTGCCGTATTTGATCAGGTTTAAGAATACCTGAATATCCTCATCACTGGTCCAACAGTCAGAGTTTACATAACGGTTCAGTTTTTTGCCCATTACTGGCGGCCAAGCGCCCTCGATCAACAAATCTGCTCTTCTTAATTTATATGGTTTAGAGTTTACGTATGTACCGATCAGGCTTGCACCTTTCTGCATGATTGGATCATCGATTGGCGGCATAGCCTCTCCGTGTACCTGAGAGATCATTACGACACGGCCACGCTCGGAAACGAGTTCTGCTGCCTGCATTAACGGTCCTCTTGCGCCGGTTGCCTCGAAGATAACCGGAAGTCCGCCACGGTTTAATTTTGCTACTTCACGCTCTAATCCTTCCGGATCTGTCTTTGAGTTGATAACGACATCAGCGCCCATTTTCTTTGCTGCTTCCAGACGGTTGTCATCCAGATCAGTTACGATAACCGGAAGTGCTCCTGCGATTCTTGCGCACTGTGCTGTGATAGCTCCTACAAATCCCTGTCCAAGAACTGCACACGGCTCGCCCATCTGTAAGTTAGAACGACGGAGTGCGTACATTCCTGTGTGTCCAAGGTTCCAGAATGCTGCCTGTTTTAAGTCAACGCCTTCCGGACAAAGTGTACAGTTTAATTCAGATGTTACAACATACTGTGCATGCTCTACAGTTGCTACTACGTGATCGCCTACTTTTAAGTCCTCAACGCCTTCGCCAACTTCGATAACTTCTGCTGCCATTGCATATCCAATGCTTGTTGGAAGCGGTACGATGTGCTCGCCGAGAAGTCCGTTCTCTGTTCCCGGGCTCATTGCACTGTATTTTGCTTTCAGTAATACTTCTCCTTTACCTGGTGCCGGAATCTCTTTCTCCTTTAAGACTACTTTACCCGGCTGAGCCTCTGCATAGATAGTTTTCATATAAATTCCCCTCCTGTTTTGTGTGCGGGTTACTTTTATGCCGAAAACTTTTTTCCTGCATAAAAAAAGCCGCTGCCTATGAAGTTTATTATCTCTATGCGATAATTATTCCATAAGCAACGACTTATCTCAATGTCGTTTTCTGTGAAAAAACGGACGTTTTTTGTGATGTTAATTTCCAGTTTAATGATAGGGAAAATAGATGTTCTGCGGTTAGCTCTATGCAGTTATATCATTCCAGCTGTCCATAAATTCTCCATGCCAGTGTAATTCACCTGAAGTTCCTGTTGTCGGTGAATCCCATTCTTCATTTACACGCAATGTTATTTTCTTATTATTTTCTAATCTAAAATCTGCCACTAGATAATGATGCCAGCGTGCAATTGTTTTGACATATTTTTTCAAAAACTGCGCCTTGGCCACATGTGAAACTGCTGCTTCCTGTGTGATCGGTCCCGGCTTTAATACATCACATTCTGTCAAAACAAATCCCTGATATGTAAGAGCAATCAAATCACCTGGAAAAATCCTGTCATAAATCGACCAGTCTTTGATATCCAACGTTTTCTTCTCATCACCATATAGTCTTACTACTATACATGGATAGCCATTTGCACTTCCTCCACCGGAAACACGGATTTCCTTTTCCAGAATCATACCTTCAGTCACAACAGGTGTCTGTTTTCTCCAATCCCGGACTCGTAAGCTCATCAGTTGTATACTAATGATAATACCGCTTCCGATGCAAATGCATACACACAGTACGCATAATGCCGGCCTGTTTTCAAATGCACTGATAATTCCACCAGCCAGACTTCCGAGAAACAGGATACTCAATACAAGTCCCATGATGGCTTGATTGTATTTTTTTCTTTTTGCATATTTCTTCCAACGATTCAGTGCCACATCATGCTGTTGATTATTCTGTTCTGTTTTCTCAGCATCTGGCTCACCTTTCAGTAAGTTTTCCACACTACATCCAAGACATTCTGATAGCGGTAACAAAATTCCAGTGTCCAGAAGCCCACGCCCTGTTTCCCATTTTGAAACAGTCTTTGGTGATATATCCAACATTTCTGTCAGTTGCTTTTGCGACAGTTCCAGTTGCTTTCTACGGCTTTGTATCAATTCCCCTGTTTTCTTTACGTCCATACTGCATGTCACCTTCTCTCGTTTGCTGCTCTCAGTGTACATGTTTTATGAAGATTTCGTCAACCTACGCTTCGTAGGGTGCTAAGAAAACCTTATAGCATTTTATTTTTTTGTTTCTCTAATGCCAAACCTATCAATCTATCTGCCTGATCAGCCATAAATAATGGAATATTAAGTACATCATTATCTAATTTCAGATTTTCCAAAGAAAACCGTATACGAAGTTTCACTTTATCAGGAAACAACTCTTTAAACTTCTTGAGACTCTTGCTTGATGTGTTTGCCTCAGATTTAACTTCAACTGGGAAAATATCATTTTCCCGTTGAATCAGGAAATCTACTTCATATGGGGGATTTGTCTGTGTCCAATAACGTGGAGCTACTTCAAATTGTGTAATCAAAGTTTGCAGCACAAAATTCTCCGTTAACGCCCCCTTAAACTCAGTAAACAAACGATTTCCTTCTCCAAAAGCGGTCGGTGCCAGCTGCGCCAGCCGTCGAAGTAATCCAACGTCAACCAAATAGATTTTAAAAGCTGACAGATCATCATAAGCAGCTATCGGAAGTCCAGGAGCAGAACTGCGATAAACTTTATGCACTAGCCGAGCATCTACCAACCACTGCAGTGCATCTTCATACTCGCGGGCTCTTGCTCCCTCTTTTACAACTTTGTAAATAAACTTTTTATTTTCTCTTGCCAGTTGAGATGGTATAGATTTCCAAATCATAGAAATCTTCGGAAATTCATTAACATTAGGATGCTTTGCGAAATCACGTTCATACGCACTAATAATTCCCGACAACGCTTCCTGCATAGCAGAAACATCCCTGGCTTCTGTCCACATAAGAACAGACTCAGGCATTCCACCAGTCACATAATACATTTTCAATTTTTCATACAAAGGATTGAAAAATGCATCTGGTATTGGTTCAATGGTATCTACTGTTTCCAAATATGTTGCAAGATTTTCATCTCCATTGGCAAGCAAAAATTCCGAAAAAGTCATAGGATCAATCTGCATAAAATTAACCTTTCCGACTGGGAAAGAAGACGGCTTTGCCAAAGCAATCCCCAACAAAGAACCGGCACAGGCGATATGGTACTGTGGAGCATTCTCGCAAAAATATTTCATAGAATTAATAACTTTCGGACAGTCCTGTACTTCATCAAAAATAATAAGCGTCTTCTCTGGCTGTATTTTTTGACCGCTAGCTAACATCAAATTTTGCAAAATACGTTCAACATCTTTCGTTGTCTCAAAAAACTGTTTATACTCTTCATTCTCATCAAAATTAAAATAAGCTGTATTGTCGTAATAACGCCTGCCAAATTCTTTTAAAATCCAAGTCTTTCCTACCTGACGTACACCTTTTAAAATCAAAGGTTTACGATAAGAAGAATTTTTCCAATCCAATAATTTTTTTAAAATGAATCGTTCCATAGTATCTCTCCTTCACTATATTATCATCATTTTAGCGTCTATAATCACATTATTATAAATATTTATGTGTATATTAATCACATTTTTATGATAAATTAAAGTCGTAAAAAATACAACCACATATCACATATTATATAAATTTATAAAGTTTTATGTGCTAAACAAAATATGATAAAACATTTTTTGTTTAGTAAAAATACACACACTTACCCTTTATGTGTACTTTTACTTAAATCTAATTTAAAAATAAAGCCACGATTCCGCTTTCACAGCGAAACGTGACTTTATATGCAAGTGCTTTCTACAACATATTTTTCTTTCTTAAGATCAGCAGGATCAAAATACAGATTCCCAATGTACCCAGACAGATGATTCCAAATCCGTAAGGTGTATTGGACAGCGGCATCCATTTTCCACTGACGTTCATTCCATATAATCCAGAAATAATCGTTGGGATCGCCATGACCAGTGTGATTGATGTCAGATACTTCATAACATTGTTCAGTCGGTTGTTAATGACTGAGGATACCAGCTCACGGGTACCATTAATGATATCTCGGTAAATCATTGTCATCTCGATCGCCTGCTTGTTCTCGATGATGACATCATCCAGCAGCTCGGTATCTTCCGGATACTGCTCCAGTCGTTTGTATCTGGACAGACGCTCCAGCACAACACCGTTTGCCCTTAAGGATGTAGCAAAGTATACCAGCGTGGATTCCAGTTCATGTAAGTTTACAAGGTCTTCATCTTCGGTGTTGCCGCCGATGTTTTCCTCGATGTCGGTTCTCTTTTTATCAATGATACGCAGTGTACTCTGATACATCGCTGCTGTACGGAACAGGATCTGATAAACAAAACGCATTTTCTTCTTTGTGGAAAATTCACGAACTCTGCGCTCAATAAAATGCTGCAGAATCGGTGTCTCCTCGGTACATACGGTAATGATGCATTCCTGTGTCAGAAGGATACCAAGCGGGATAGTTGTATAGTTTTTGGATTCATGACGGATCTCTGTCGCCGGAATATCCACCAGGATCAGGGTATATCCATCCTCCAGCTCAATACGGGAACTCTCTTCCTCATCCAGTGCGGCACGGACGTCTGCCATATCGATATCATATTGTTCCGCGACTTCCTGACTCTCCTCCATTGTTGGGTTTGTCATCATGATCCAGACTCCCGAATCCATCTCTTCTACTTCATGAAGGACACGGTTGTCCGTCTTGTACACGGTCATCATATGTGCCACACCTGCCTTTCTGATTTTTTCATTCAAAATGCATTTATTCCCTTACATTCCTTCTCTCCTGCGCTCAGTATCATCTATACATAATACATTTTCCACATAATGTTTCTATCGGAATTAACAAATGCCTTAAAACTTAGTATACCAAGTTTCAAGGCATTTTGGTAGTGTTGAAATTAACTTTTACCGGTCTTTTTCATATTCTTTTCCTTTTTTATAAGGAAACACACACATTTTTACTTATTTTCATTTACTGCTCCGGTACTCCCATCGCAATTTTCTCCGGTGTGATCGGAAGCTCACGCACCCAGACACCCGTTGCATTTGCGACTGCATGTGCAAGGGCCGGAGATGGTGTGTTGATAACAATCTCTCCGATGGATTTCGCACCAAACGGACCGGACTGCTCATAACTGCTCTCGAACTCTACACGAAGTTTACATAAATCCACCCTGGCAGGAATCTTATACTGCATCAGGGAGTTATTCATCATGCGGCCCTTCGGTGTATACTGTACATTCTCGTACAACGCCATGCCGATGCCCTGTCCAAGTCCACCTTCTACCTGAACTCTTGCAAGGTTCGGGTTCAACGGTGTTCCACAGTCAACCACAGCCACGTAATCGATCAATTCCAGTTCACCGGTTTCTTTATCAATTTCCACTTCTGCCATGCCAACCATATAAGGTGGCGGAGAAGTCGGAGAATAATGGCTTTCTGTTACCTGAAGTGCATGATTATTGGCACACATGGAATGTACACCAATCTCTGCCGTTGTCACAGATTTCCCTGTGGAAACGCAGCTTACATGGTCTCCATCAAACCGGGTGTCTTCTACCTGGCACTCCAGCATCTGCGCTGCGGTCGCTCTGATTTCTTCAATCAGATGGCGGGCAGTTTTTTCCACTGCTTTACCGGTGATGTAGGCGGTACTGGACGCATAAGATCCGGAATCGTAAGGAGATGTATCTGTATCCGCACCGGATACTGCAATTTTGTCCGTATCGCATTCCAGACATTCTGCTGCCACCTGCGCCAGTGTCGTATCGCAACCGGTTCCCATATCAGCGGCACCGATGGAAAGCAGATACGTTCCGTCTTCATTCAGCTTAATGGTGGCAGATCCCACATCCACATTGGAAATACCGGATCCCTGCATGGACATCGCCATACCGACGCTTCGCACTTTTCCGTTACCCATGTCACGGCAAGGGAATTTTTCTTTCCAGCCGATCATCTCTGCTGCACGTTTCAGACAGCGGTCCAATGCACAGCTGTTATTCCGCTCACCGTAATACGCCGGCATGATATCGCCTTCCCGCACCATATTCAGCTCACGCAGTTTCACCGGATCCATGTGCAGTTTCTGCGCCAGTTCATTCACTGCTGATTCCAGTGCAAACTGTCCCTGGGTCGCACCATAGCCTCGGTATGCTCCAGCAGACATCACGTTTGTATACACGACATCGTAGTCAAAACGGAATGCCTCTGCTTTTGCATAAAGCGGAATGGATTTATGTCCGCTTAATCCTACGGTTGTCGGTCCATGTTCTCCGTAAGCACCGGTATTTGACAGTGTATACATATCAATGGCACGGATGGTTCCGTCCTTCATGGCACCAACTTTTACGCGCACTTCCATCTCATGACGCGGTGAGGAGGCAATCTGGGATTCCATTCTGGTAAAAATAATTTTGGACGGTTTCTTTGTCATCCAGGTTACAAATGCCGGATAAATCTCAGAAACGGAAGTCTGCTTCGCACCGAACCCACCTCCGATACGCGGTTTTGACACACGGATCTGTGATTTCGGAATGCCAAGGGCATTGGACACGATTCTTCGTACATGGAATACGATCTGTGTGGAACTGAAAATATTCAATCTGCCGTAGGCATCAATGGAACAATACGTACGAAAAGTCTCCATCATCGCCTGCTGATCCGCAACCGTGTGATAGGTGTGCTCCACGATGGTATCACATTCCGCCATCACACCGTCCACATCGCCTTCTTCGGATCTCGCTGTAGCGCAAAGATTTCGCTTATTGTTCGCACCGACCGGACAGAGAGATCTCCAGTTATCTTCCGGATGGATCAGGATCTCATTGTCTTTTGCCACATGGAAATCCAGAATAGCCGGAAGCACTTCATATTTCACTTTGATCAGGCGCATGGCTTTTTCCACGCAGGCTTCATCTTCTCCGGCAATGATGGCCACCGGGTCACCCACAAAACGCACATGCTGATCCAGGATCAGGCGGTCGTAAGGAGTTGCCTCCGGATAGGTCTGTCCTGCCGTGGTAAAACGTTGCTGCGGTACATCTTCCCAGGTAAAAATTGCTTCTATTCCCGGTACTTTCTTCGCCGCCGCTATATTGATCTCTTTTACAATTGCATTTGCATGGGGGCTGCGCAGTAATTTGACGATCAGACAGTCCTTCGGAACCAGATCGTCCATAAAAACCGGTTTTCCCGTCACCAGCGCCATGGCATCTTTTTTTCGAATTGGCTGATTTACTGCTTTCATCTGCTGCCTCCATTCTTTTTGTATTCCAGAAACGCTTTGATTCCACGCATCTGTCCCTCATATCCGGAACATCTGCAAAGGTTTCCTGCTAAATATTCTTTGATTTCTTCATCAGAAGGATCCGGATTTTCCCGGAATAAGGCAATGGCATTCATGATCATGCCCGGATTGCAGAAACCACACTGTTCGGCACCCTGATCTGCGATAAATGCACCAAATTCTTCCGCTTCTTTCTGAAGTCCCTCTAACGTATCTACTTTGCATCCATTTACCCGTGCCACCAGCATGGAGCAGGAAAGCACTGGCTTTTCGTTCACAAATACAGTACAGAGTCCACAGTTGGAAGTCTCACAGCCACGTTTTACGCTGTAGCAGCCGTGATCACGCACAAAGTCGATGAGTAACGTATCCGGTTTTACAAGTGCTTCCACTTTTTTTCCATTTAATGTAATTGTCACAACCATGTTACTGCACCTCCTCTGTCACGGTCAGCAGTGCACGACGGATCAGCACCTTTGCAAGATGGGTCCGATATGCAGCACTGGCGCGCATATTATCCTGCGTTGGAATCTGAGCCGCAAGTTCTTCTGCAATCTTTGCCGCTGCATCCGCACCGTTTTTTCTAATTTCTTCTGTCTGCGCCTCAGAGACATTCAGAAGCATGGCTTTCTGCGGTCTCGCACCAACGGTCACTCTGGTTCCTTTTTTGTCCAGACAGACGGCACATGTCAATACCGGGAAATCTGTTTTCGTATTTCTCTGAGACAGATAAACGCATTTTCCAGGTGTCTTTTTTACGATGAGACGGATCAGCACATCGTTATCACGGGGAAGATTTACAAAATCTGCCAGGGACAGAATTCCGTTGTGATATAACTCTACATAAGCGTCCATCGCTAAAAAGCAGGTCAACACATCGGAAAAGCCAAACCGTCCAAACAGACTTCCACCTACAGTCGCAAGATTTCGAAACTGCACCCCTACAATATGACGGACACTCTCACGGACTGCGCCGTTGCTCCACTGGTTTAGTCCTTCGTGTAACTCCAACTGACGCAGGGATGTCATACATCCGATGGAAAACTGCGTCTCATCTTCCTCAATGGTATCAAGGCCAAGACCAGACAGATCGATGGCGGTCTGTATCCTGTGATCTCCCATTTTCATCCAGAGCATTCCACCAATGATCTGATTGGTTCGCTTCTGATTTAATTCAAATGCCTGCTCCAGACTTTCTGCCTTCACATACTCTTTGATTTCCAGCATTCATGTTCTCCTTCTTTTACAATGATTTCAAAGTTTTCTCTCATACAAAGCTTTTCATCCCTTATTTAATGCAAATATGATTTTCGCTTTTTCAAAGGGACATTTTTATTCTTATCGCATCTTAACAATATCATTAGCATCAGATGCGTTTTTTACAAATATCATTCAAACAACACTTGTCACAATATGGTTGTGTCCGTGCAGTACAGACTTCTCTGCCATGCCATACCAGACGATGGCAGAAATCGCTGCCTTCCTCCGGTGGAATGATCTTACACAGTTCCATTTCTACTTTTTTTGGCTCTTTGATACCGTCCACCAGTCCCATGCGGTTTACCAGACGGATGCAGTGCGTATCTGTCACAATGGCCGGTTCACCAAACACATCACCCATGATCAGATTTGCACTTTTTCTGCCGACACCCGGAAGTTTCAGCAGTGCATTAAAATCCTTTGGCACTTTTCCACCGAAGTCATCCCGAAGCATTTTCATACAGGCACTGATGTCTCTCGCCTTACTTTTTCCAAGTCCACAGGGACGAACAATCTCCTCAATGTCTGCCACATCGGCCTCTGCCAGTGCTTCCACGCTTGGATATTTTTCAAACAGCTTCGGAACGATCTGATTCACTCTGGCATCGGTGCATTGCGCTGCCAGACGGACACTCACCAGAAGCTTCCATGCCTGATCGTAATCCAGAGTACAATCTGCATCCGGATATTCTTTTTTCAAACGGTCTATGATTTCAAGCGCCCTTTGCTTTTTCGTCATAATTTTCCTCGCAATCTTTTTTGCATATTTTCATTTTCATAGTTCTTTATTCTTCAAACTTCCGAATCCATAATGCGCAATCCAGTTTTTCGACATGCTCATTTGTTTTATCCGTCAAATAGCTGCATAATTCTCCTGAAGCCAGGCGAACTATACAGCTATCCCCATTCTTTTTACAGCATGTATTTTTTTAATGCTGTTGTAATTTCTTCGATTCTCTGCTCTGCGATCTCGCGCACAGTCATTCCTTTTAAACTCTCGATATAACCAAGTTCCTGGCGATACAGCCAGTTTTTCTGTGCATCATTTAACTTCTGGTAATGGTTGGCCTCTACCCAGTCATCGTATGACAAAGGAGCCGGATAACCAAGTTTCTCATCCAGCAGTTCTTTCAGGTCGATCTGATCTGCACGCTCCAGCATGCCATTCCAGAATTCCAGCACTTCTTCTACGTGCTCATGGATCTCGTAACGACGTGCACCACCATCGTAGATGATACATTTCTCAAATAACGGATTGCACATAGACAACGTCTGGCGTCTGAATTCCGGTGCAATGATACCGCCTTTCCAGTAGAAGTCTACGTCCGGAAGGTTGATACCGGATACACCTTTATCCTGATAAGTTGCAAAAATACCTTCATAAAATACTGTGATAAAGCCTTCAAACTCCGGCCAGTACTCACGGATTTCTTCCGTCAGGCGTTCTAAGATTTCAATACCTTTTGTACCACCGATGGTAAACACGATAATATTGCGGAGTTTTGCACCATGCACACGATAAAAATCAGTTACATAGCGTAAGCAGTGGATCAGTGTCTCACCGGTAGCAATGATATCACCGATCAGCAAGGTGCTTCCCGGAACCATGGTCAGCTTGCTGTATTTGATCTCCAGACCTGCGATCTCATCCTCATGGAAGACACGCTCACTGGACAGAAAACTGATGTCATGTACTCGGATATGCTCACGATAACAGCTCTCCTCCAACGGATAATTCAATGCCCCACGTAAAATAGACAGAATGTTGGCCGTTGTCACTTTTTTCTGCTCTTTAAAATAATACAGCATCTGGGAAGTGGACGGAATCAGACAATAATATGTCTCATATCCGACGATCTCCGGATTATTTAATAATTTCCGTGTCTCCGCTTCCGATACAATATAATATTCATTTTTAAAATCTCCGCCCTCCAGTTGATAGCAGGATACCCCCTGATCTACAAATGTTGGAACGATCTGTACATTATTCCAGTTCATCCTTCGTCTCTCCTATTTTTTACATATAAATTTATTATACAATGGTTCGACAAATCCTGCCATGAAATTTTTTATAGAATCTCGGCTTTATTCATATACAAAATGCACAACGAAGCCACACTTTGGTTCTTTTTTCCAACTGTAGTCTTACGCTGTGCATTTCATTATTATCAATATTTTTTACTGGAACAGACCTTTAATTTTATCAAGAATTGTCTGCTTCTGTTCAACCGCCGGAGCTTCCTCTGCTTCTTTTACTTTGATGTCATCGGTACGGATTGCGAACTGTACCAGACCAATGTCTGTATTTTCATCAGAGGTGAAAGACACCGGTTCATAATCACTGCCGGAAAGTTTTTCTATCATTTCGTCAATAGCATCATCAATCTGTGTGTCGATGTCAGATGTCTCATCTTTGAACTCCTGTGTACCATCTTTTAATTCAGTTGCGCCATCGTTCAGTTCTTTCATGCCACCGCTGAACTCACTGGTTCCGGACTGAAGGGTATTTGCACCCTGCTGCAGCGCATCCACACCGGCTGCTGCACTGCTGATACCTGTCTGTAAGCTGTTGATTCCCTGCTGCAGGCTGGCTGCGCCACTGTTTAATGTGCTTCCGGAATTTTTCAATGCTGCGGAACCATTTAATAATGTCTGATCATTGCTCTGCAACTGCGCGAATCCCTGATTTAATGCCACGATCCCCTGTGCGGCCTGCGGGAATGTGCTTGTATTTTCCTGTAAAGTTGTCAGACCAACGCCAAGCTGTCCGATACCCTGCTGCAGACTCTGGGAACCTTTGTAAGCTGCGGTTATCGCTGCCTGAAGCTGGCTTACGGTTCCGCCAAGATCCATATTCTGCATTTCTACACACGCGTCTGCCACCTGTTTCATCTGGGCTGCTGCCTGTGAAAATCCTGCGGATGCGGTCTGCAGTGTCTCTGCAGATGCCGCAAGCTGTGCGGCCTGCTGCTGGATTGCCGCATCTTCCTGTGGCATTGTGATAGAAATGTCCTGATTTGCTGCCGCAGCATCTACCTTTGTATCTGCAATTGCATTTTTCAAAGTGGAAGCCTCATCAGAAGTCAAAACACCCTCTGTCTCCAATTCTGCCACTTTTTCTATCGCCTGATCTGCTTTTGTATTTCCTGCTGATGCCTGATCCTGCAGATCCTGAATCTCCTGATTTGCCTGTGCCACCTGACTGTTCAGATTTGTCATTACACTCTGATGCTCTGCCACGATGGCCTGCGCCATCTGTGCATCTGCCCCAAGCAGCTGGCTGAGATTGTCAGACTGTGCAGCTAATGCAGCCAGGCTTTCCTGTAATGTGCTGCTCTGTGCAAGCAACGCTTCCACTTTTTCTACCTGACCAGAAGCTGCCAGCGCATCTACCTGATTTTTCAGTTCTTTTAATCCTGCGGTCAGCTGTACAGAACCACCTGCCAGAGTCTGGGAACCGCCTCCATTTACCTGTGCTGCCATCTGAGAGATTCCATCACTGACTGCTCCAAGTCCGGACAGTCCCTGTAATGCATTTACGCCCTGACCTAAAGTTCCCACACCTGCAATGTAAGTACGGATACCATCTGTCAAATCTCCAACACCTGCTGTATAGGTTGTAATTCCCTGGCTGAGCTCTTTAGAACCGCTTCCAAGCTCAGATGCGCCGCTGCTCAATTTATCCATACCGGATAAACGGAAGGTACGGATACCATCTGCAAGCTGCAACGCGCCATCATTTAATTCTTTGCTGCTTTTTTCTGCGGTTTCTGTTGCATCTTTGATCTGACCTGCGCCATCGTCCAATTCAGATACGGCATCTTTAATCTCATCCGTCTTGTCTGTCAGTTCTGAAGTATCAATCGAATCCGTGTCAATATCAAATCCCATCGGCACGCCTTTGAATGTAATACCATCCATCTCGAACTCTTCCACGTCTGCAGAAATTTCAATGTCCTTCTCCTGCCCTGCCATGATATTGTACAGAAGCTGTCTGTCCTCGCCGACATTTCCTGCTGTTGCCCCAGTTGCTACGATATTGGTGCATTTTTCACTATCCAGTACAACGGTTGCCTGCAACAGATAATTTTCAAAGAAATTGCTGTCGCAGTTTTTATTTTCTTTTACACTGATGTTGATTTTTAACTTACCACTTTTTCCTGCCAGATCTTCGGCAGAAATCTTTTTTCCATCTAAAGTATAGGAAATACTGATGTTCCATGGAATGTCCGTTGTTTTTTAATTTCCCTGATAATAGAATTTTCCTTTTGGAACATTCACAGAAATCTGATCTCCATTCTGTTCGATGGTTTCATTGGTTGTCAGGTTTTTCACACTGCTGTAATCACCGTAATCTGTGATTTTTCCTTCTGTTTTTGATGTATATTCATTAACTACATAAACGCCGGTTACAGTTCCGTCTTCTGCCAGTGTCGCATAGACGTTTTCATCTTTCAGACGGTCTGTCGTCTGTGCGGCACTTGCCGGAATGATGCTGCCTGCCACCATGGCAGAGCACATTCCAACTGCAGTTGCTGACATTAAAATACGTTTCTTCTGAATGTTCTGTTTTTTCATGATTCTATACTCCTTTCCGGATGATAAAAATTAGTTTTCGCAGTTGTTTTTTTAATGATCGGATCAAAGAGGATCAACAACGCAGGAAGTACCACCAGTACCAGCAGGAATGAGATTACTGCGCCTCGTCCTACCAGCGTACCAAGCTGACTCAATACAAGGTTCGTGGAAACTTTTCCAAGTACTGTACCTGCAATCGCCAGGATGATCGCGGATGTAAATAAGGAAAGTACGCTTAACTTGATTGCGCTGCGGGCAGCTTCTTTTTTCGGCAGTGACTTTCGTTCCTCCATATATCGGCTGGTCAGCAAAATTGCATAATCAATGGTTGCTCCCAACTGTACGGAACTGATGATCAGATATCCGATATAATGCAGCGTCGTGGATGAAAAATACGGGATCGCCACATTGATCCAGATGGATAACTCAATAACCACCGTCAAAATAACCGGGATGGAAATTGATTTAAAGTTGATTACCAGAATCAGGAATACAAATGCAATTGCCAGGAAGTTTACTCTTGTATTATCCGCTGTGATCGTTGTTTTCAGATCCTCGGTACTTGCCAGATCTCCTGCCATCAGTGCCTCATCACCATAATATTTTTCACAGATCTTATGTACCTGATCGACTTTTTCTGTCCAGTTATCTTCGGATTCCTCTGTATCCAGCGTAATTACAAACCGGCTGTAATGCTCGGAATATAATTGGCTGACGGATTCGGATGGAACAAATTCCTGCGGAATGGAAGATCCCACCGTATTTACATAAGAAATAACGGAACTGATATCCGGGTCATCCTTCAATGCCTGATTCAGTGCGATCTCTTTTTCCATATCGCCCTTTGGCATCATGACAACCAGCGGATTGGATACGCCGTATTCCTCGTCGATTGTGATCAGATCACGTCCCATCTGGGTCTGCTCGGAAGAATACACCTGACTGGAACCATACAGGAAACTGTTTTTACCCTGTGCTAAAAAGCACGGGATTGCCAGAATCGCTGCAATGGTCAGAATCGGGATTCGAACCTTCATCACACCTCTGGAGAATTTTTCAAAATCAGGATACAGCTTTCTGTGCTGTGTCTTATCAATTAATTTATAGGTTGAAAGAGCCAGGGCCGGTAACAGACAAAGTACACAGATCAAGCTGAGTGCAATTGCTTTTGCCATAACCCATCCCATGTCCGGACCAATCTTGAACCGCATCAAAACCAGTGCCACAAAACCGGTTACTGTCGTCAGGCCACTGGAAAGAACAGATCTCATCGACTGTTTCACCGCTTCCACCATGGCATCCTGTACATCCTTTCCTTCCTGTCGGTTTTCTGCAAACCGGTGTAACAGGAAAATGGAATAGTCCATGGAAACCGCAAGCTGTAACACACTGCCCGCCGCGTTGGTTACAAAGGAAATCTCACCAAACATCAGGTTCGTTCCACGGTTTAACATAACTGCGATGCCAATGGTCAGCATGAACAGTACCGGCTCAAACCAGGAATTCGTTGTCAGCAGTAAGATTACAAATATGATCGGCAATGCAATGACAACAATCTTCTGAATTTCCTGCGTCGTATGTTTCGGTGATAACACATCTGTCACCGCACTTCCCGACATGGCATTGTCATCTCCGATGATCTCACGGATTCCGTTGACTGCTGCCGCTTTTTCTGTCTCATCATCGCTGGTGGTGACGGAATACAACGCATCCGAATCTTTATACCAGGCATCCACCGTATCCGGATCTGCCTCCTCAATTGGAGAATAAATATCGATGGCATCGTCCAGCCATGACACTTCTTTCACGCCTTCCACCTGCTCAATCTGTTCTTTGATCTGCATGGCTTCCGGAATCGACACATCATGTACCAGCACCCTCATATTCGGAATCGGCTGGTCATATTCCTCTTCCATTACTTCTAATGCTTTCGTCGATGCCGCATCATCCGGCAGGTAATCCGCAAAATTATAATTGACACCGACAAACTGTGATAATCCTGCACAGATCACCGTCAAGGCTAAAAATACGATAATGATCAGTTTTCTGTGCTTCAAAATAAAATTTGTGTACCTGTTCATTCTGATTCCTCCATAAGCTGACTTGTTTTGCAAAATATTTACGCATGTTTTAAAATGAACACTTGTTTATTTCTGAACTCGTGTTATAGTATATGAAGAGATGTAAAAACATTCAATAATCAATTTTTCATCTTGCGTTTATTTTTGAACACTTGTTTATTATTTGTCTATTTTTTAGCAAAAAAGGAGATTTTTTATGGATACAAAAGCAAACAGAAAAGAAAGCCGAAGTGTACTTCGGACGCAAAACCTGTTAAAAAATGGTCTGACGGACCTGATGAAAAAGAAACCTCTGCAAAAAATTACCGTCAAAGAACTGACCGATTATGTAAACCTGAACCGCGGAACATTTTATCTTCATTATAAGGATATCTTCGATCTGATGGATCAGATTGAAAATGCACTGCTGCAGGATTTTGAGACAATCAATCAGACACATAAAGTTTTGGAAATGAATGGACACCCTTACCCTCTGCTCTATGATCTGTTCTGTTTTCTGAAAGAAAATGCAGAGTTTACCAGGATCCTGATCATTGATAACCAGGATCAGAATTTTGTAGATAAGATCAAAAACATTTTAAAACAGCGCTGTCTCACTGACTGGCATTATCTGTTTTCCAATTATTCGGAGCAGAAATCGGAACTTTATTCCTCTTATGTTATTTACGGATGCATTGGAATGATTGAGAATTGGTTGAGAAACGGGCTGCGGGAAACACCGGAGGAACTGGCCACTTACGCAGATGATGTAATTTTACAGGGATTACAGTCTCTGAATGAATAAATGCTTTAGATTAAATGCTCATGAACTTGCACATATACATACCATTTTATAGTTTTCAAAACTATAAAGAAAATCTGCAAATAAGCTTTTTCTGATAATGCAAGTCAAATTTTTTCTTGCACTCAAAATGTAATATAAGAAAAACCGACAACCACTACAGGGTTTCCTCTGTAATAGTTGTCGGCTTTTTTACTGCACATTATTTCTTTCCAAAATGGAAGAAACCTTTCTTTTCTTTTTTCTCATACGGTTCAGATTCATAAGATAATACTTTATATCCGATATCCTTTACCTGTTTTTTTACCCATGGAATATCAAGTTCCGCATCACTGATGATGACGGTCTCTCCGGCACTTGCAGAAGAGGTCACTTTATTTACTTTAAAATTGTTGCGGATGACTTCATTCATATGAGCTTCACACATGCTGCATGACATACCATCAATTTTTAATACAGTCTTTACCATACTGATTCCTTCTTTCTCAAATGATCATTTTTTCATTTACTTTTCAGATTCCTTATGATAGTTCAAGACGAATACAGTTGAATCCAACTACATAATTCCATGCCGTATCAACTAATATTTTCTTCTCTGAGATCATAAGAATATATTCTGAAATCAGCATTATTGTATACCCCTATGGGGTACTCTGTCAATCATTTCAGTTAGTATATGCTACTATATTATTGATGTATTTTTCTCAATATATTCTGTAGTCATTTCGTAACAGCCTATATCTTCTTTCATGTATATGCAATGCACGATAGATTTTCTATAATTTTGTCGTCCACTGGCTCATATTCCAGATCTCATCTACCACATCCTGATAAAACTCCGGCTCATGACAGATCAGCAGAATACTTCCGCGATACTCCTGCAATGCAGTCTTTAACGTATCTTTCGCATCTACATCCAGATGGTTGGTCGGTTCGTCCAGAAGCAGGAAATTTGTGTCACGGTTCAGCAGCTTGCACAGACGTACTTTTGCCTGCTCACCACCACTTAATACACGCACCTGACTTTCAATATGCTTTGTCGTCAGTCCGCATTTTGCCAGCGCGGAACGCACTTCATACTGGGAAAATGACGGAAACTCCTCCCAGATTTCTTCGATACAGCTGTTTCGGTTATCTGGGCTCACTTCCTGTTCAAAATAGCCAAGCTGCAGTTTTTCGCCCAGTTCACATTCACCGGAAATGGATGGAATCAATCCAAGAATACTCTTCAACAGCGTTGTTTTTCCGATTCCGTTTGTACCAACCAGCGCGATTTTCTGACCACGCTCCATAGAGAAATTCAGTGGTTTGGACAACGGTTCATCATAGCCGATCACCAGATCATGTGTCTCAAACAGCATTTTTCCCGGGGTCTGTCCATACTGAAAATGGAATTCCGGCTTCGGACGCTCTGCCGCCAGTTCGATAACATCCATTTTATCCAGTTTTTTCTGACGGGACATTGCCATGTTTCTGGTGGAAACTCTGGCTTTATTTCTTGCCACAAAGTCTTTTAATTCACTGATTTCCTGTTGCTGTCTGCGGTACGCCGCCTCAAGCTGCGCTTTTTTCATGGCATACACTTCCTGGAAATGCTCGTAGTCTCCCACATATCGGTTCAGCTCCTGATTTTCCATATGATAAATAATATTTACCACTTCATTCAGGAACGGAATATCATGAGAGATCAGAATAAATGCATTTTCGTAATCCAGCAGATAGCGTTTCAGCCATGCGATATGCTCCTCATCCAGATAGTTTGTCGGCTCGTCCAACAATAAAATATCCGGTTTTTCAAGCAATAATTTTGCCAGTAAAACCTTCGTTCTCTGTCCACCACTCAGGTCTGTGACATCGCGGTCCAGCCCCAGATCCAGCAGACCTAATGCACGGGCAACCTCATCCACTTTTGCATCGATCATATAAAAATCATGCTGTTCCAGCAGTTCCTGATAAGTGCCGGTTTCTTCCAGCAGACGCTCCATCTCCTCCGGTGTGGCCTCCGCCATCTGCTCAAACATCTGGTTCATCTCTGTTTCCATATCAAACAGCCAGGAAAATGCGGAACGCAACACATCGCCGATGGTCATTCCCTCTTCCAGCACTGCATGCTGATCCAGATATCCCGCACGGACATTTTTCGCCCATTCTACTTTTCCTTCATCCGGCATCAGGCGTCCGGTTACAATACTCATAAATGTGGATTTTCTCTCACCGTTTGCACCGATCAGACCGATATGCTCGCCTTTCAGTAAGCGAAAAGATACATCTTCAAAAATCGCACGGTCACCAAAACCATGCGTCAGGTGTTCTACATTTAAAATACTCATTTATCTACGTGTTCTCCTTTGTTTTTATGATTCACTCAAGTTTTTCTGATCGTTAAAAATTTTACACCATGCTATCATACCAGAATCTTTTCAAAAGGAAAAGTAAAAAAACAGGCAAAGCACCTCACAAAAGTACTTTACCTGTTTTCAAAATCGCACTATATCAGATGGGAGATTGAATCCCACCACTGATATAATTTTGTTGCTCACCACCTATAGAGGTGGGAGTTATCTCTTATCTGATGTATGCTCCGAAAACCATTTGCACTTATATTTCTATCTTTAGCGCCAGATTCCCCGCCGTTTTCGGATCGTATAATACATGCTATTTTCCATCGCCATAACTTTTTCCACCGGAACGCTCTTGAACACCGGCATCTTCATCTTGACCTTGATCCAGAAAAAGGAGTAAACAGCCAATATTGCAAAGGTAATTCCCGTTACCAGCCAGATCATATTACGCTCCACCGGATCTGTGGAAATATTCAGAATCATATATATAATTCCTGCAATTCCGATAATCGGAAGTAACGGTCCGAAAGGCACTTTGAAAGAACGCGGCGCCTTCGGCAGTCTGCGGCGCAGGATCAGAACGTCCATATGCGCCAGCACGTAGGAAATCATCCAGAAAACAGAACCAACCAGAATCAGGAAGGAAATCGCATCGGAAGATCCATCGCTGAGTTTTGCAAATACAAAAATAAACACACTGACGAAAATAACACCAAACCATGGCACTTTTTTCTTATTTGTTTTTGCAAATATCCGTGGCATCATATTCATCTTTGCCATTCCCTGGCAGATCTCACTCAGTCCTTTTACTGTTGAATTCTGTGTACTGACAACAGCCAGTGCTGATACAATGGTCATCCATACCCTGCCGGCCTTTCCGAGCAGACTTTCTCCATATAACAAATGCGGTGCTGCAGAATTTACCAGATCATCCCAGGATGTATAATTATGAAATCCAAGTACCATGATAGACTGAACCACACAGATCAATGCCAGTCCGATGATCATGCCAAGCGGCACATTTCTTTTTGCATTTTTTACATCTTTCGAAACCGGAATAACGTATTCCGCCCCGATAAACAACCAGAATGCAATGGCAACCGTTGGAATGACATTGCTGAATTTTGTTGTCATATTATAAGGCTGTGAAATCACCTGCCCGGTTCCCAATTTAAACATTCCGATCAGTCCAAGTACCACCATGGACCCTACTAGCAAAAATGCCACTACATCCTGCAGTTTGGCAAACATGTCCACGCCATACAGATTTGCGATCATCACGACAACTGTCATAATCAATGTCCATACGATACTCGGAATCGGCAATGGAATTGTCGTTGCCATTGCATAGGAAAAAATAGAAGCCTCCACACCGGAAGACATGATATTACAGATCAGATATCCTCCTACCATAGAAATCAGTGTCGGAAACGGTCCCATACACGCCAGTGTATACTGCGCCAGACCGCCGGTGGTATTTGGCATCAACGCATTTAATTCAGAAAGGGATGCAATGGTTGTCATATTCAGCAGACAGGCCACGATCATTGCCACAATAAAAATAACACCGACACTTCCGGCTCCCTGTCCCAGAGAAACCAGACAGCTTGTTGCAATAACCAGCCCTACTGAAATGGATACCACGCTGTGTAATCCCAGTTTCTTTTCATTATCACTCATCTTACTCTCAACTCTTTTCTCTCTCTGATTCTGCCCTTCTGTCTGCTTTTTTGTATCCGCAGGCAGAAGACAGAACCGGATTTTATATTTCTTGCGTACACTTTTCAGACATCACCGCCAGATTTTTTCTCGACAGTCATTAAAATGATGGTTATCTTTCATTTAATATTTACAGTGCATCCACACCTTCATCACCGGTACGGACACGAATGACATTCGTAATATCATATACAAAAATCTTTCCATCACCGATATGTCCGGTATACAGTTCCTGTTTGATGAGTTCCACAATCTCATCTACTTTTGATTTTTCTACCACCAGGGCGATCTGCTGTTTTGGCAAAAGCTCCATCTCGTAATTTTCATCTACTTCATATTCTTTGGTACCTTTTTCAATTCCACAACCAAGTACCTGTGTTACGGTCATGCCTCTTACACCGGCTTTGCTCAGTGTTGCTTTCAATCCGTTAAATTTTGACATTCCTGTGATAATTTCAATTCTTGCTAAGTCCATGATCGTTATCCTTTCTGCAGTTCGTTTTTCGTTATTTTTTGTTTTCTTACAACTTCCTATTTATCTTCACGGATCATTTTTTCATTTTCCGTTGTTTTCTCTTTCAGAAGTTTCTTGTATTTTTCCGGTGTCGTTCCTGCAAATGCCCGGAAATCTTTTAACATATGTGACTGATCATAATATCCGCAATTCAGTGCCAGTTCTTCGCTGTCTACCTGACCTGCCGCTCCGTGGATCGCATTTAAAAATGTCTGAAACCGGATGAAACGTTCAAATTCTTTCGGTGAAATTCCGTGAATCTGTTTGAAAATCCTGCGGATATAACTTTCCGAATAGCCCGTTTCCCTGCTCAGCATCTGTATGGAAATATTTCCATTGGTGGCATATATCCGTTTTCGCAAATATTCTTCCAGTACATGCGCGGAATCTTTTGCCTGATCCTTTTGGTTTTCCGACAAATATCTGAGTAAGATCTCTGCTCTCTTTTTTACATTTCCAGCTTCTGCCAGGGCATCCGCCAGCCCGGCTCCATACTCATTTCTATCTATCTCAAGATCCTGATTAACGACTTCCTGAATCGTAAGTCCTGAAGGAAGAATGTATTTTCCCGGGAAAAATCTGGCTCCGAAATAATATCTGCCATCCTCAAATTCCCAGTCCTTTGCCTTCAGAACCGTTCCACCAAGCAGTACCTTTACGTCATGCTCACCAATACCAAAAACAAGATCCGTACTGTCATCCGGCACCGCCTTGAAATTTGCCGGCGCTCCTTCCTGCACATGAAATTCATAAAAATTGGAAATTCCCATTCTGTGCGGAATAATCTCTTTGTAATCCTCTGCATCCAGTGACAAATATGGTTGTACGGGTACCAGTATTTCTTTCTCGTTCATCGTATCAGCTCCTGAATTTTCTTATGTACTCTCGGAGTCTTTTAAATGAAGAATTCTGAGATAGATTTTTGATCTACAATGACATTTTCGCAGTGCGTACACGGTGTGTACGACGAGAAAATGGAAGCAGTATATCATGTGCAAATTCGGCACATGATCCAATTTGCCGTGCGCCAATCATGCAAGCATGTTGGCTTACTTGCGCTCATTATATCAGAAATATAGCCAGAATGACTCGTTTAGAAAGACTCCGAGCGTACATTTTTTAGTTTATGCCATTTCCGGTTTGTCCCAGAGTGGCAGTTTTATTCCAATTCCAAGCTTGACTGCGTTGCGGTAAACCATGCCGCCCCATGCGATATCCTCTACCGGCATACCACCGACGGAATATACGATAATGTCATCGTCGCTTTCCCGTCCCGGATGTCTTCCCTCTATAATATCGGTAAGGTCAATGATGTCCTCAGGTTTGATTTTTCCTTCATGTCTTAAGTCTGTAAATTTTGTACCGATAATCTGCATCTGCGGGTAAGTCGGATACGGATATTCTTCCTCCCAGGCCTCGTACAGTTTTGAGTTATCTACCACCAGCTTGCAGTGATTTACCAGAAAATCATCGTCAAATCTGGCTGCTGACGGCATGCTGATCAATGCACCTTTTTTGATCCAGTCCCCATTGATATACGGGAAGGAAGATACATCATCACGCACCGTTGTTGTAAAACTGATGATATCGCTGTCCCGCACGGCTTCTTCCACCGTCTCACAGATCTGAATATCTTTGATCTGCGGCAGTTCCTCTTTGATAAAGGAAACAAAGGAATCCAGTGATTTTGGTCCACGGCCTTTGATCTTTACGGTATCAAGCTGCGGACACACACTGGCGAATGCTGCCAGTGATGTTTTTCCCATAACACCCGGTCCGATGACAGAAGCAACTTTCGCATCTTTTCTGGCTAAATATTTTGCACCAACTCCAGGGATTCCGCCGGTACGGTAGGCACTTACCAGATTTGCTGACATCAGAGCCAGCGGTGCGCCGGTATCTTTGTCATTCAGCATCATCATAAGGATGGAACGCGGAAGCCCTTTTTTCTTGTTTTCCACATTGGAACCATACCATTTCATACCTGCCATCTGATAATTTCCACCCAGATACGCCGGCATTGCCATAAAACGTCTGTCATCCGCGTTCTGCGGCATGCCCGGAAATTCCGGGTGATCCGGGAATGTGATCATACATCCGTGGGAGTTGTGGTTTTGTCCGCCCATCACATAATCACCTTTGTAAAGAGTGATCAGCATATCTTCCATCACATCCACACACTGTTTCATGTCTTTTACGCCTGCTTTGATCATATCAGGTTCACTTAAATATAAAAAATCAATTTTTGAGTCCATCTGATTTTCTCCCTTCTGCATAACTTCTGCTTTTGGTAAGTAAATTTTGTTTGATTCTTGTTCAGAACACTTTTTTATTTACAGATATACACATCCGGGAACAACGCATCAGCTGTCCTTGTTACGGATGAGTATACCATATTTTTTCTATCTGTTGTTATAAGTTTAAATACACTTCACAAACTGTTGCATTCCACATACATCATTCGCAAATATACATTTCTATGATGTATAAACTATAATCCTAAATCACTGCATGAAATCTGTCATAACGGAATGCTGAAACATCCAAGGTTGTCGGTTCTTCTCTTGCCACTTCAGACAACAGTTTTCCAACGATCGGTGAAATACCAAATCCATGTCCGGTAAAGGCACATGCGGTGATCAATCCCGGAACTTCATCGATTGCACCAAGCACCGGCACACCATCGATACACACATCTTCGTATCCTGCCCAGGTACGGACAATCTTGGCATCTGCCAGCTTCGGAATATATTTCATAATACCGCGGCAGATACATGGAGCTGTGATGCTGGAAGTCATGTTGTGACCGTTGTCCTTATTGACAGTTTCATATCCGGAAGCGCCGCCGAATACAAAAGAACCATGATCCGTCTGGTGACCGTAAAAATCAGCATCTGCGGTACCAAGCATCTGTGGGAACATCTGCGGTTCTGCCTCTGTTACTAGCGCTTCGATCAGGTCATTTGACATCGGAATGTCAATTCCGACGGTTCCAAGAATGCCTCTGCTGGCGTAACCTGCTGCCACAATGATCTTGTCTCCTTCAAACACATTCTTTTTTGTCACAACTCTGCGGGCTTTGCCTCTGACCATCTGCAGTTCCACCACTTCTTCACCGGTGTAAAACTGTACGCCGCGTTTTCTGGCTTCCCGGTAATATCCAAGTGTTGTCACCAGTGGATTTGCATGTCCGTCGGTCGGACACCAGCTTGCGCCGATGACTTCATCGCTGAGGTACGGGTTAATCTCACGCACTTCTTTTCCATCGATCATATGTACGTCCAGGCCACAGGCCACTGCCCGGTCTGTCAGTCCCTGCAGGATTTCCATATGATGTGCTGTTTTTCCAAGTCGGAGGTTTCCTTCTTTGTGATATTCCACATCGATACCAAGCTCTTCGGAAAGATGCGGCCATAAATGCTCAACTGCATACATTGCAAGAGGAAGTTCTCTCGGATCACGTCCGGACTGACGGACACCGCCGCCGTTTCTGCTGGATCCGCCATTTCCGATACTCTCGTCTTTATCCAGTACAATAACGGAAGTTCCTTTTTTTGCCAGCTCATAGGCTGTGGCACATCCGATGACACCGCTTCCGATAATGATCACATCTGCTGTCTTACGCATCCTGCTCACCTTCCTTTGCAAAAATCTTCATCTCCAGAGGTCGCATAGGTGCTCTGGATGTGGCCGGCTCCAATACTGCCGGTGATACGCCAAGCTCTCTGGCCACAATGCCTTTTACCAGTTTCGCACAGGTCTGTCCCTGACAAAGTCCCATGCCGCATCGTAAATATCTTCGAATCTCGGTGATGGTATACATTCCTTCGTGTACTGCTTTTCTTATCTCACCTTTTGTCACTTCTTCACATCTGCAGATGATTCTGTCGTCATCTGGCTGCGGAGTAAATTCTCCCAGCGCATCGATTCTGTCATATATATTTTCCATCGTTATGTCCTCTCTTTTTCCATCAGATTTTCCGTGCTGCTTTTTCATACTCAGGCGCGGAAAAATCTTGCTTTCATTGCCATATCCGCCGGAACTTTTATGGTCAGCAGATTTGTATGGTCAAAGGCTTTCGCTGTTCTGACCTCCACAACCTCTGCCTCACAAACTTTACTGCCGTCACGACCAAGTCCATATCCTCTGTCTCCTTTTTCCGGAAGCGGAAGAAATTCATACGGAATCGTTACCGTCGCAAATTCCGGTTCGTAGGTTTCATCTACCAGGAAAATTGCCTGACCGGAACAGGAGGCCACGCACATACCGCAGCCGATACATTTTGCGGATTCATCCACTGCCGGAAGTGCTGTGATGTGATCACCGATCCGGATACAATGTTTCGGACATGCATCCTGACATGGGTTACACGGAATGTTCTGTGTACACTCCATCACCGGATGAATGCCAACCTGATGTGTCACACCCGGAAAACGTTCAATCTCATCATCTGCGACAAATCCTTTTTTCAGCAGATTCATGGAAATATCGATGCCTTCCTCTGTTTTCTCGATCAGTTTGCCTCGATTCTTCGGTGCAAACATACCCTGACGAAGTCCATCCAGTGCTTTTTCATTGGATGCAACGCCTTCCTTCATTTCTGCTTCTTCCATATATCCAAGGTACTTTGCTGCTGTGATTCCTGCGATTCTTCCCTCGATCATAGCGGAACTTGCTTCCTCGATACCGGACACGTCACCCGCTACGAAAATACCTTTGATAGATGTTTCACCATATTCATCCACCACCGGAACCTGTCCACCACGCTTCGGATCATCTACCATATCACAGCCTGCCATTTTCAGTAACTGTGACATCGGAGATAAACCAACCGCCAGACAGATCGTATCTACATCGAAATGTTTTTCTGTTCCAGGGATAAACTGGAAATGGCTGTCCACCTCTGCGATGGTAACGCCGGTCACATGATCTTTGCCTTCCGCTTTCACGATGGTATGTGACAGATAAAACGGAACTCCCGTTCTTGCAACCTTTGCCGCATGGACACCATAACCGCCGATTCGAGGTGCTGCATCTACCAGAGCTACTACTTCACATCCACACTGTGCTAACTGAAAACTTACAACCAGACCAACATTTCCACTTCCAAGCATCAGAATCTTATTTCCCGGTTTGACACCATGCAGGTTCATCATAGTCTGTGCTGCACCTGCTCCGATAACTCCCGGAAGCGTCCAGCCTTCAAAGGTAACCATGTTTTCCGCTGCGCCCGTTGCAATGATAATTGCATCTCCTTTGTAGTGGAAAATTTCATCTCCCTGCCGAACGGTAATTTCTTTGTCCTGATACATTCCAACAACCGTAGAATTTAAGGAAACTTCCACACCGGCTTTTGCTGCCTCTTCTAAAAGTTCTTCTCCGATCTTAAAACCTCTTACTTTTGCTTTATGTTCCTTAGAACCAAAGAATTTATGGATCTGCTTGAATAACTGACCACCAGGTCTGTCGTTTTCATCAAATACAATAACCTTCATTCCCTTTTTTGCTGCTTCTATAGCTGCGGACAAACCGGATGGACCAGCGCCGACAACAATCAAATCATATCTTTTCATTTTTACATTTCTCCTTATCCGTTTTACTCTTGAAAAGGCTCGGCTGATACACCGTATTGCGTCTGCACTTTCATGCCCTCCTGCAAAGGTGTCACACAGGTTCTGACGTTTGGAACGCCATCTACCACCATGACACAGTCGGTACATCTTCCGATCGCACAAAAGATACCGCGCGGCTTATGCTCTTTCTTGGTATATCTGTGGATTATGATACCTGCTGCTTTCAGTGCTGCCGCGATCGGCTCGCCTTCATATCCCTGAAGCTTCTGTCCGTCATATGTAAAGCTGACAAGTTTTCCTTTTTCCGGTACACCTAAAATCGGATGCTCTGTGATTCGAGTTCCCATGCTCTTTTACCCTCTTTCTGAATGATCTTAAAAATAAGAAAATGCACTCTTTTTTATGTTCTGCTAAACAAAAAAGATGCCTGCGGCTGCAGACATCTTTGACTGGTTTCATTTTCTATATTTTGTTTGCTTTTTTTATTTGCACTTATCATAATCACTCAAAATGAATTTGTATTGTAAAAAACGATACAAAGTTAGATTCGATAGATTATTTGGAATTTGCTCCACTCGCAATTCGTATGGCATTTATTTTATTATCTTTTTTTCATACAAAAATAGTGTCTTGCACAAGACATCAAAAATCTTGCACAAGATACTATTTTTCGTGTGTCCTATGTGTGTCATACTTGTGTCCTACGCATACAAATTGACCCTTTTTCATACCAATTCTTTATGAATCCAAAACATAAGAAAACCCTTGAAAATACTGGATTTCCAAGGGTTTTGTGTTCTTTCGATATTCTGTTTGAATTATCTCTTGGAGAACTCCAAACCCTTTAAATAAAGGCTTTCACGCCTTTTTGTGTGCTACCAGTGTGTTACTAAAAAACATTCTACACCTACTATAAACCACTTCGTAACACGCACACTACGATACCGCCATAGCTTTTATTTGTCTTATCCGTTTTTCATATTCTGCTTCTATCTCTGCTTTGCGGATTGCTATATACTCTACAGATGAACAACCATGTTGTTTAAACTGTCCCACACTATTCCTATACGCTTTTGCTTCTACAATTTCAAAGTTTTCTAGTAACATGCGTCTAGCCTTACCCATGCGCAACTTTTTCAATCCGCTTTCCCTTATCTGCCGGATACGGTTTGTTGAAAGTCCCTGTTTTTTCGCAACTGCTACCAATGATTTCTCATCTATAAAGATGTCTTTTATAACATCATTTTCCCTATCATTTGTGTACTGCTCTACAATGTCCCATAATTTACTTTTGGCATATTGCTTGTATATCTTTTCTACAGCATCCGCTTCAATGTCAATATTAGCCGGTATGTTGTCTTGTAACGTAAAATCATCATTTGCGGTCAGCGGTGCATCAAGACTTATTACACTTTGCATATAACACTTTGTTTCCTGCACTACAGTTACTGTAACATCTAATCTCTTTGCGATTTCTTCATCTGTCGGTTCTCTCTCTAATTCCTGTGTCAGATCTGCAACACATTTTCTATAACGACTAATTTTCTGTTTTATATAGTTCGGTATCCTTATTACTGAACCGTTTTGCTCTAAATAGCGGCTTACACTCTGACGTATCCAAAAACACAAATACGTTGTAAAAAGCACGTTGCGAGATGTTTCGTAATGCTTTACAGCTTCTACTAATCCGAAATATGATTCCTGTAACAAATCTTCCCTATCATCATATACAGAATAAGGTTTTATGATCTTTTTTATTAACGGAAGATTTTTTTCATACAACATTTGCATATTATCCGTTACAGAATAACCGCTTTTAATTTGCTCAATAATCTGTTCATTTGTCATTGTCCTGCACCTACCTTTATACTATAATTGAGATAGATACAATACATTAAAGAGAAGTCAGACCGCCAAATACATGACTTCTCTTTTATTTTACCATAAAATAGCCTTTTTATATATTTTAAAATATTTTCAAAACAGGCAGCAAGAACACCCCTTTTTTATTTTTGGCAGTTACCCGGATAACTTAGTAGGGGGATATATCGTTTTTTTTATTTAACCCCCTCCCCCTCTGGCAAAAAAATACAGAGGTATTTACCCCTGCATTTCTTCTTTCAACTCTCTCTTGTATTTATAATATGTATTTCTTGCAAGTCCGATTAATTTCATACAATCAACATCCGATAATGTACCGCCAAAATCTTGGCTATATTGCTGTATCTTCTTCTTTGCTTCTATAGATTTCTTTGTGACTAGCTTTGTTCCCGACTTCTGTCCGATCTGTTTTCCATTTAATCTTGCTGTTTCTATTCCCTCTTTGGTTCGTTGATGTAAATCCTGCACTTCTTTCTCTGACTGTTCAAAAGCAAGTCTGATCTGTTCTTTTGCTAATGCCATAAAGTATTTATTCACACCCTCTAATATATAATCAGCATTCGTTCCTGTCATTGCAACAGTACCAGACAAAGCCTTTTTATACACCTCTGTATTTATATGCGGCTCTTTTAAAAACTCAAGTGTTATGTTTCGACTGAAAAGTTTTTCATACTCTATATAGCCCTCTTCTGCACTACGGCTCATTCTTGATACAGAATCAAAAACAATCGTATCTGTTGGTTTAGCAATCTTTAATATTTTATCAAGTTCTTTTCTTCCTTGAAATTTTGTGCCTGTATAAACCTCACGCACAATAATAGCATCTGGATGTACTGCTAAAATATTTCTAACCTGTCTTTCAATGTTTTGTTTCTTTGTGCTTATTCTACAATATCCATATATGCTCATATCACTTTTCCCTTCTTATTAGTATTTATTGTAACGTTCGTTAATTTTGATACTTATATTCTACCTGTTATTATTGTTGTTGTCAACATCTTTTGATACTATATCACGCATCGTCACTTTTGATACTGCATTATGATATGAGAAAAATAATTTGATATATTGTATTAAATCTGTTAGAATCCTGTACAGGAACAATCGTGTTACCGGGTGGCTGACCTCTGTTTTATTTTACATAGAATGGGGGTGGTGCTAATGAACAATAATCATTTTGATTTCAAAGACCTTATGGCATTTGGCATGTTCATTTTCGCATTGCTGACATTCGTTTTTACGTTTATCAGATAATGTTTTTCTAGCATAGAAAAACCACCCTCTATAACTTTGGCGAGTTAGGGTGGCATTTTCTATGTTCATTCTTATTAACTGGTCAA
>CAVKTR010000007.1:0-58694 GCA_963659325.1 Dysosmobacter segnis | reverse complement strand
TTCAGAACTGCTCTTTTTCTCTACTCTGAATCTGATACTTTCCTTATGAATTATAACAAAAGGAATGTCGTTTTCACAACATTCCCTTTTAAAATTCATAAATTCTTCATCTATCCCGTTACATAGTAAAGAGACCGAACTGTGCCAGTGAATATGTGATCAGGATCACGACCAGAAGCACCGGCGCAATATATTTAACCATGACATTGTACAGTTTTTCACGATTCATCTTCTCGCCGTTTCGCTTGATCTCATCGGTAACCCAGCGCGGGCCTACTCCCCATCCAATCAGAATACAGGTACACAGTGCCACGATCGGCATCAATACGCTGTTGCTGATATAATCAAAAAACGTCAGGAAATCCATCCCAAGGATCTTGATATGTGACCACACACCATTTCCCAGAGAGGACGGAATTCCCATTACAATACTGATGATAATACAGATCACAACGCTTTTTTTGCGGCTGATTCCAAACCGATCCATAAAGGAAGATACGATGGCTTCCATGATGGAAATAGAACTGGTCAGTGCCGCAAAAAAAACAAGGATAAAGAACAGGATACCAATGACAGAACCACCTTTCATCTGCTCAAATATTTTCGGCAATGTCACAAACATCAGACCTGCTCCGCTGGATTTTGTTCCTGCTTCACCGCTGAATACATAAACCGCCGGAACCACCATAAATCCCGCAAGCAGCGCCACGATGGTATCAAAAATCTCAATCTGGTTTACAGATTTTGTCAAACTTATCTCATTTTTCGTGTAAGAACCATACGTTACCATAATTCCCATGGCCAGACTCATGGAATAAAACATCTGTCCCATGGCGGCACATACTGTTTTCAGCGAAAACTTGGAAAAATCCGGTAACAGATAATATTTGATACCTGCGCTTGCTCCCGGCAGTGTAAAAATATAAATGGAAATCACGACAGAGATAATCAACAGCAATGGCATCAGGAATTTGCTGATTTTTTCAATTCCTTTGTTGACGCCAAGCAAAATAACCGCTGCGGTCAGTGCCAGATAAATGGCAAAATAAATCATTGGTGATACGGAATCACCAACAAAACCGCTAAAGAAATTATCCGCTGCGGCATCTAAACCATGACCTGTTACAAAAGTTACCATGTATTTGACAACCCATCCGCCGATTACACAATAATACGGTAAAATAATCGCCGGTATGACCGATGCCAGCAAACTTAAAAAACCAAATTTCGGATGAATCGCTTTATATGCGGTTCTCGGACTATGCTTTGTCTTTCGTCCGATGGCAATCTCCGTGGACATCAATGTAAATCCGAAGGTCAGTGCCAGAATGATATATACCAGAATAAAAATACCTCCGCCGTACTGTGCGGCAAGATAAGGAAAACGCCACAGATTTCCCAGACCAACCGCGCTTCCGGCTGCAGCAAGCACAAAACCGATTCCACCAGAAAAACTACTGCGCTCCTTTTTGTTATGCTCCATACTGAATCCTCTTTCTACAATTATTTTCTACAAATACGTCTGTCTTCAATCGACGCATCCATCATTATATCATTGCATTCCCGTCATTTCAAGATTTCAGAGAAGTATTTATGTTGGCAAAATATTTATGTTGTGAATTCAAAAAGCTTAATATTTTGCTACAGTATTTACAAAAATATATTACATTACTTATATAGAGGAAACGCAGAATCCTGTCAGGACAAGCGATTAAGCGAACGACCGATTTTCACAAGGTTTTGCGCGAACGGGAACCGACCAGCTTTTATAGGAGGTGGGAGTGAGCGCGATGAAACCGAAGTGAAATGAGGGTAGTGAACGTCTAGCTGTCATGACAGGATTCTGCTTTTTCGTATCAAATATTAAATTTTAAAATCATCAAAGAAATCAATTTTTAAACCGGATAAGCCCCATTTTCATGATCAGCAGCTTCCGGATCTACCTTTGTCTGCTGTGCCTCACGATATTTGAAGAAATCCAGTGCCTGCTGTGGGAACAGGGCATAGGACAATACATCCTCATCCTGCTGTTTCCAACGAGACATTTCTTTCTCGATTTTATCAAGCTCCGGCTCGATGAGATCTGCCGGACGGCATGTGATAGCTTTATCCTTATCCGGGCCAAGTACCTTTTCTACCACTTCCGGATTGAACGGTTTTACCGTCTGACCATATTCACCAAGTAAAATGCTCTTGGTCTCTTTGGTAGCAACTTTGTAACGCTCTCCCATCAGAACGTTTAATACAGCCTGTGTACCTACAATCTGGCTGGATGGTGTTACCAGAGGCGGCTCACCAAGGTCTTTTCTTACACGCGGAATCTCTTTTAATACTTCCTCGTATTTATCTTCTGCGTTCTGCTCTTTCAACTGAGAGATCATGTTGGAAAGCATTCCGCCCGGAACCTGGTAACGTAAAGTATTGATATTTACACCAAGTACCTTCGGATTTAACAGACCGCTTGCCATTGCTTCCTCACGGATCTTCGCAAAGTACTCGTTGATCTCTGCCAGAATATCCTGATTCAGACCGGTATCATACGGTGTGCCTTTGAAAGTCTCTACCATAACCTCTGTAGCCGGCTGGGATGTTCCCAGAGCCAGTGGAGAGATTGCGGTATCAATGATATCGCATCCGGCTTCTACGGCTTTCAGACAGCTCATGGAAGCCACACCACTTGTGTAGTGTGTATGAAGCTCGATCGGAAGGCTTACATTTTCTTTCAATGCTTTTACCAGACGCTCTGCTTCATACGGAACCAGCAGACCTGCCATATCTTTGATGCAGATGGAATCTGCACCCATATCCTCGATACGTTTTGCGGTGTCTACCCAGTAATCCAGTGTATAGGCCTCACCTAAGGTATAGGAAAGTGCGATCTGTGAATGACCTTTTTCCTTTTTGCAGGCATCTACGGCTGTTTTTAAGTTTCTAAGATCATTTAAGCAGTCAAAAATACGGATGATATCAATTCCGTTTGCGATGGATTTCTGTACAAAATATTCTACTACATCGTCTGCATAATGACGATATCCCAGGATATTCTGTCCACGGAATAACATCTGCAGTTTTGTATTTTTAAAACCGTCACGGAATTTTCTGAGGCGCTCCCATGGATCTTCTTTCAGGAAACGAAGGGATGCATCGAAAGTTGCACCGCCCCAGCATTCTACTGCGTGATAGCCGACTTTATCCATCTTGTCGATGATCGGAAGCATCTGTTCTGTGGTCAGTCTGGTGGCCATTAGAGACTGATGCGCATCACGCAGGACAGTTTCTGTTATTTTCAATGGTTTTTTCTCCATGATAATTTTTCTCCTTTTTATAATCATTACCTTTGTTTACGGATTGCTCCGCTAATCCAGCAAAGCATTTACATGCAAGCATGACATGCTTTCAGGATTTCGACACTGTAAACAAAGTTACACTCCGAATATCGCCATAAATACACCGGCTGCGATAGCAGTTCCGATAACTCCGGCAACGTTTGGTCCCATAGCATGCATGAGCAGGAAGTTCGTCGGATCTTCTTCTGCGCCGACTTTCTGGGATACACGGGCTGCCATCGGAACGGCAGATACACCGGCGGAACCGATCAGCGGGTTGATCTTGCCTTTTGTTACAACGCACAGGATCTTACCAAAGATAACTCCGGCTGCGGTACCGAATGCAAATGCAACCAGACCAAGTACTACGATCTGAAGTGTTGTTACTTTCAGGAATGCTTCTGCACTTGTAGATGCACCAACGGATGTACCAAGCAGGATAACTACGATGTACATCAGGGCGTTGGATGCTGTCTCGGACAGCTGTTTTACTACGCCGCACTCGCGGAACAGGTTACCAAGCATCAGCATACCTACCAATGGTGCTGTGGTCGGAAGTACCAGGCACACAACGATGGTAACAACGATCGGGAAAAGGATTGCTTCCAGTTTGGAAACTTCACGGAGCTGTCCCATACGGATGGAACGCTCTTTTTTAGTTGTTAAAAGTTTCATGATCGGCGGCTGGATGATCGGAACCAATGACATATAAGAGTACGCCGCGACGGCGATCGGACCCATCAAGTCATTTTGATGTAGTTTTCCGGCCAGGAAGATGGAAGTCGGTCCATCTGCTCCACCGATGATGGATACTGCGGCTGCGGCTGCATCGGAAAATCCGAATACAATAGCCAGCAGATATGCACTGAAAATACCGAACTGTGCGGCTGCTCCTAAAAGGAAACTGATCGGGTTTGCGATCAGCGGACGGAAATCCGTCAATGCGCCGACACCAAGGAAAATCAGGGACGGAAGGATAGACCACTCATCCAGTTTGAAGAAGTAGTGCAACAGACCTCCGACACCGTTACTTGCATCTTCCGGAGAAATCATGATATCCGGATAAATATTTACCAGAAGCATACCAAACGCGATCGGTACCAGCAGTAACGGTTCATATCCCTTTTTAATTGCTAAATATAAGAACACACAGGCAACGGCGATCATCAGATAGTTTCCCCAGGTCAGATTGAAGAACGCGGTCTGATGCACGAGATTGCCTAATGTCTCTGCTATATTACCTGACATGTCTACCTCCTGTCTTATGCGTTCATGGTAGCAAGTACTGCTCCTGATTCTACTGTCTCACCTTTTGTTACATCCACGCTGGCCACAGTGCCGTCCTGCGGTGCAACAACCGGTGTCTCCATTTTCATGATCTCAAGTACAACGACCGGATCACCTTTCTTTACAGCTGCGCCCGGTGCTGCTACAACGTCAACAACTTTGCCAGCTGCGCCTGCTGTGATGGAAATGCTTCCTGCTGCGCCTGTAGCTGCCGGTTTTGCTGTCGGAGCCGGTGCAGGTGCTGCTGCTCTCGGAGCTGGTGCTGCTGCCGGAGCGCCATTTGTATTTTCTTCTACGGTTACATCATATACGTTTCCGTTTACGGTAATTGTATAACTTTTCATTTTTCATATTCTCCTTCACATTCATGTTTCGCATCTAAAAACGAAAATCTCATGTTTCCTGTATCAATACCATTTTATATTCTGACACTTGCCAGATACGCTAGCGTCTCTTGATGGTACGGACACGGAAGCTGTCTACCGGAACATTCTCACTTGCTGCGATTGCTGCTGCGATAACGGCTACCAGTTCCAGATCATCGGTCTCCTGTACCGGAGCTGCCTGGACTGGTGCTGCCTTTGGTGCCTCAGCCACCGGCTCTTCTTTTTTCGCGAATTTCTTCTGGATCACCGGAATGATCTTGAAGCAATAAATGATCAACGCGATAGCAATCAGCATTGCAAATACAGTACCCATGCCAAGCACGGTATTCATCAGCGCATTTTCCAGTCTGGATTTCATATCTGCCGCCTGTGCAAATACGGTCATCCCCGGAAGCTGTAAAGCCAAAAGTCCGAGACCGCCTGCCGCAATCCCTTTGATATTCTTTCTCATCTTCACTATCTTCCTTTCTTTTACAGCATGGAAAATGCCATGATCAGATGTTTTCTTGTCTGTGCCGGAGCAATGACTGCATCCACACTTCCTCTTGCTGCTGCAAAAGTTACGGCATTTTGTTTTTCTTCATAAGCGGCTGCCTGTTTTGCGTCAGCTTTCTCACCCTCTGCTGCAAACAGGATATTGGCTGCTTTCTCAGCTTCCATCATGCCGACTTTTGCATCATCCCATGCAAATACCATATCGGCATCGCTGACAGTTCTTGCACCCATAGCCACATAAGCACTGCCGTAAGTATCTCCCATGATCAGGTTTACTTTGCTGTTGAAACCGCCGTCGTGGTAAGCTTTTACCAGTTTTGCGATGGCCTGTGGAAGACCTTTTTCTGTCTGCTCCACTGCTGCAAATCCATCTGCTGCAGTTACGGTCAGAAGCGGAATCTCACAGTCGTTACAGAATGCAACGAAAGTTGCTGCTTTCTCACATCCATCTACGGTAAGTCCGTCAGCCAGATCAGCTGTCTTCTCACCTTTTTCATCATAAAGTGCATCGGCATTTGCCACTGCACCAACTAAAATTCCATTTAAAGTAAGGAATCCTGTCACCATCTCCGGTGCGTAATCCGGGCGGATCTCCAGGAATTTATCGTCTGCACACTCACCTAACAATGCGCGGGCGTCTTTCATGGCACATGTTTTTTCAGAGATGTAACGGTTCAGATCATCCTCACCGCAGCGTCCGTATTCCTCATCGATGAGCATTACTACCAGCTCACGGATTTTTGTCAGAACAGCGCCCTCGCTCTCAAGCACTTCTGCCTGTCCGGAAACTGCTGCCTGATAGTCTGCGGAATTGAACTCACGGGAAAGTTTCTTATTATCCTGAATTGTATGCGGTGCATTCACATACATCTGTGCTTCTTTTGTCATAAATGCAAAATCACTCATGGCCGGGATCAGTGTCATACCACCTGCACAGTTACCCATTACTGCGCTGATCTGAAGTACACTGTCCGCATACTCAGCCTGTTTTGCAAGCACGGTTCCAAAGCTGTCCAGTGCATCTACAGACTCCTGCAGACGGAAACCGCCGCAGTCTAACAGTCCGATCACCGGAGCTGCTGCCTTGTCAGCCATATCATATAATTTTGCGATCTTCTTTGCGTGCATCTCGCCCATGGTACCGTTCAGCACATCACGGTTCTGACTGTATACATACACCGGATTGCCCTCGATCTGTCCGTAACCTGTGATGACACCATCGGATGGTGCGGACTGGTCGTTTACAGTAAAATCTGTCATGCGGGCGGAAACTAATGCGCCAACCTCTACGAAACTACCTTCATCTAACAGACGGTTGATTCGCTCTAACGCTAAACATTCTGCCATATTGCCTCATACCTCCTTGAGATTGTTATTTTATTAACATACCAGAATCATTTTACTTCATTTTGAACAAAAATTCAAGGAAAATGTTCCTGTTTGTCTATTCATTTTTGTGCCTTTCCTTGGCATATTCACTTGTATTCTATGCAAAGTATACAAAATACTAATCAGCATCCTTTTTGACTGTGAAAAATATAATTTTTTTATTAATTTTGCCTCATCTTTTATAAATATTAAAACACCAGTTGCATTACTTTGTAAAAATCATTCTTGTTATAATACTATTCCTTTTCTGAATCAAACACGGAAATACGCACCATGCCTGCTATACATGGTGCGCATCCTGTAATTCTATGGAGTACTCAGTTTTGCAACCGAATGGATCTGCTCAGCACAAATGATCTTCTATATGCATAAATTTTTATTTGATGAATTTTACTTCCGGATAAATTTTCTGCTTTGCAGCTTCTTTTCTTTCATTATAAATTACTTTCTGTTCCTCGAACAAATTGCGTCCGTTTGCATCAATGGATACGATGAGCGGACCAAATTCTTTGACCTTACAGCACCAGAGTGTTTCCGGCATTCCAAGCTCATCCCAGTGATGCTCCGCAATGTACTGCACTTCTGTAGCTGCCACAACGGCACAACCTGCCGGGAATACACAGTGAATAGCGCCAAAGTCCTTACATGCGCGCTCCGTGTTTGGGCCCATACCGCCTTTGCCGACAATCACGCGGACACCGGTCTGCTCGGTAAATTCATACTCGAATTTTTCCATACGCATGGAAGTGGTCGGTCCTACGGATACCATCTCATAATCATCCTCGGTGCCTTCGATCTTACGCACGATCGGTCCTGCATGGAAAATTGCTTTGTTTCTGATATCATATGGAAGCTCTCTGCCATATTCTACCAGTCTGCGGTGTGCCACGTCACGACAGGTCATCAGATCTCCGTCCAGCCATACAATGTCACCGATTTTAATATCTGCCAGGTCCTCCTTGCTTACAGGAGTAACCAATACTTTTTTATCGCCTCTGATTTCAATCATCTTTTTATCCTCCTTATTTTTTACTCAAATTTCCAGGTAGAATGTGTATCACAGACTACGTTCAGATCTTTGTCAATCACAATGTGACCACGACGGTGTGACCAGCATCCTACGTTTACGGCAACACCAATGGTAGACGGATGACGCGCCGTATTTTCAATATTTACACCCATGACAGAATATTTTCCGCCCATGCCCTGCGGTCCAAGGCCGATAGCATTGATTCCGTCCTCTAAAAGCTGCTCCATTTTTGCTGCATTTGCATTATCATTATGGGAGCCGATTGGTCTCATCAATGCCTTTTTAGAGTTCAATGCGGCGGTCTCTACAGAAGTTCCGACACCTACACCAACCAGAAGTGGCGGGCAGGCATTTAATCCGTAAGTAGTCATCTGATCCAGTACAAAATCGGTGATTCCTTCGTAACCAGCGCCCGGCATCAGTACCATTGCTTTACCCGGAAGGGTACATCCGCCGCCTGCCATGTAAGCATAAATCTCACACTGATCACTATTTGGAACGATATCCCACCATACCGTTGGTGTTCCTTTTCCGACGTTTTTCTTGGTGTTGTACTCGTCAAACGTCTGTACGGAATTGTGGCGAAGTGGTGTGGCGAAAGTTGCCTGCACAACCGCATCTGTCAACAAACTTTCCAGCTCATTGATGTATGGGAAATTCGTTCCACATTTGAGCCAGAACTGAAGAACACCAGTATCCTGACAGCTCGGACGGTCAAGTTCCACCGCAAGCCCCTGATTTTTTGTCATGGTTTCATATAATACTTTCGGCAATGCCGCATCTTCTTTGGAGCCGAGCTCCTCTAATTTTGCCACAACATCATCCGGCAGTTTTTTTCCGATATGTCCGACAAAATCAGCCACCATGTCTGTTAATCTCTTGATTTCTTTTTCTTTCATTGAATCGCACCTCCAGCAATTTTTACTCTAAATTTTAATTCTAGCTTCGCCGCTTATGTAGCAGCATTTTAATGATAAAATGGGAATAAAATTGGTAACAAAATCATACATAACGCAAAGGATACAAGGATCAGCGGCAGTCCTGATTTCACGTAATCTTTAAAAGTATAACCGCCAAGTCCGACTACCATTGTATTTGCAGGCATTCCGATCGGTGTTGCATAAGCACAGGATGCTGCAATTACCGTTGCGATGACCACTGCCCTTGGATCTGCCCCAAGGATATCTGACATAGATACCGCGATTGGAACCATCAGCGCTGTGGTTGCTGTGTTTGACATAAAGTTTGTCAGGACACAGGACACTACAAAAATAACAAACAGTAACATCATCGGGCTTGGATTTTTTCCAAGAAATCCTACGATCGTGTCCGCGATCATGGTTCCGGCGCCTGAGCTATCCAGTGCATTGGCAAGCGCCAGGGAACCACCGAAGAGGAGGACAACTTTTAAATCTATGGATTTCAATGCTGCTTTTCCTGAAATAACACCTGTCAGTACAACCACACAGGCCCCGATACAGGCAGATACCTGAATTGGAATACCAATCTGTTTTTCAAAAATCATTGCTAAAATAACCGCGATCAGCACCACTAATGATGTGATCTGTTTCCACTTTGGCACATGACTGAAATCCTGTTTTGTCTCCGCTACTTCTGTCACATTTTTTGCGGATGTTTTCGGAAGCAGGCGGTATCCGATCAATACAAAATAAATGATACCTGCCACAAGCATTGGGATTCCAATCGGTGCATACATGAAAAATCCGGTTTCTTCGCCAAGATTCTGTAAGGCATCCACACCCATCAGATTTCCCGGCGCTCCGATGATGGAGATATTTCCACCAAGTGCTGCCGCAAATACCAGCGGCATAAGCAGGCGGCTTCTCGCATATCCGGATTCATCTGCGATTCCACAGACAACCGGGATCAGTACTGCTGCGGTTCCTGTATTGGACAGGAATCCTGACATCACACCTACGATCACCATAATGGCAACCATCAGGATTTTTTCGTTTTTTGCAAATCTGGTAACCACTCCACCGATCTTGTTTGCCATGCCGGTTTCAAAAAGTGCCTGACCTACGACAAACATTCCAACGCATAAAATAACGTTGCTGTTTACATATCCGCTGAATGTCTGTGAAGTATCCAAAACCCCAGTCACATTTAATCCGATCGCTACGATGGTAGCGGTAAGCCCCAGTGGAATTTTTTCTAATATAAAGCTGACAATCGCAAATATCAGAAACAAAATTGTTATTGTCGATGCTGACATATCTCACCCTCCCTGTATGAAAAGATTTGTGAATCGGCCGTTCTCTTTATTTGATAACTGTATTTTAAAGCAAACATATTCATTTGTCTATTTAATGAATTTTAACTTGCCATAAGTAAATTTTATAGTATACTGTAATTAAAAGCCTCTAAGAAATCACATTCATAGAAAAAGAAACATTTTTGGTGATTTTCAATTTGTGACGAAAAATAATTTTTATGAAAGGCGGGCGAAAATTTATGACATTAAATCAGTTAAAGTATTTTTGTGAGACATGCCGCTGCCACAGTATCACCGCTGCCGCAAATCAGCTTTTTGTGACGCAGCCGGCCATTTCCCTGGCAATCCGGGAACTGGAAGCCGAATTTGGCATCACGCTGTTTACTAGATTTAACAACCGGCTCACTCTGACAGAAGACGGCGCACTATTTTATAAGAAAGCAGACTACATCCTGCAGTACTGCAAAGATATGCAGTTTGAATTGAACGGCAGCCGGATTCAGCAAAATCCAATCCATGTCGGCATTCCACCAGTCCTCAGCAGTTTTTTCTTTCCGGGACTCATTGATGCCTATCGTTCCAAATACCCGGATGCCCTTGTCTCACTGGAGGAGTACGGTTCTGTGCGTGCCTGTGATCTGGTTCAGGAGGATAAACTGGATCTGGCTCTCGTCAATATGGAAATGTACAATATTGACCAGCTCGACAGTTATGTGCTCATCCACGACCAACTCGTATTTTGCGTTTCACCGGAACACCCGCTGGCAGATCATACCTCTATCACAGCTGCTGATCTGGATCATCAGGATGTCATTTTGTTTAATAAAGATTCCGTGCAGAATGCCATTTTACGCACCCGCTTTGACTCGGGAAATATTCATCCAAATATTGTCATGCATGGGAATCAGCTCTACACGATGATCAATTTTATCCGTTCCGGGACTGTGGGGAGTTTTCTCTATAGCTGCATTACCGCAGGGCTGCCGAAATACAGGGCAATCCCAATGGATCCGCCTATGAAAACAGATATTGGTATTGTATGGAAAAAAGGACGCTATCTGACGACGCAGATGCAAAATTTTATTACTTTTGTGAAAAAATATTATGATGCGTGATATTACAAAGCCTGGAAAAGTCTCTGCTTTAATCCCATATGTCTGCTTGACTATAGATTAGTAAAAATATGTAGATGTAATATAAAAAAGCTTTCTGTATAGAAACTATCATTTCTAAATGACACTTCTATATAGAAAGCTTTTTTCTTAACTATTCGTTTTTCCTATTTCACTTTTACTGTGAAAACTTTTGTCAAAAAACTCTACTGTCCTTAGTTACCCGGATAAGTAATTACGGACTCTACGTCATAACCTTTCAGTTTTTCACGACCGTTTAAGCCAGCCAGCTCCATCAGGAATAATACCTTGACAACTTCTCCGCCAAGACTCTCAATCAGTTTGATCGCAGCCTCAATAGTTCCGCCTGTTGCGATCAGGTCATCTACCAAGACAACCTTCTGACCCGGTTTGATAGAATCTTTGTGCATCTCAATCTCTGCTGAACCATACTCAAGGTCATATTTTGCAGAAACAGTCTCACACGGCAGTTTTCCTTTTTTACGAACCAGTATAAATCCCTTGCCAAGTTCATAAGCCAACGGTGCCCCAAAAATAAAGCCTCTGGATTCTGCGCCTACTACCACATCAAAATCAACACCATCCAGACGCTCTTTTAATCCGTCAATGGCAAGTTTCAGTCCGTCCGGATCCTGCAGAACTGTCGTTATATCGCGAAAAATAATGCCCGGTTCTGGAAAATCAGGGATACTTCTAACGTAATCTTCTACTTTTTTCATAATATGTATAGTTCCTCCTGTATTTTGGATTATCGTTCAACTATTCTAGTATACATGAAAACATCTCGAAGATAAAGATATTTTTTTCAATTCTCTCAGTCTTCATCCTGAGACCATGCAAGCGCACAACGTACTGCACGATGCCAGCCCTTCAGCAGTTTTGCCCGTTCTTCGATCTCCATGGTCGGCTCAAATGTCCGTCCCAGATTCCAGTTTTTGCGAATTTCTTCCTTACTGCTCCAGTAGCCTACGGCCAGTCCTGCCAGATAAGCCGCGCCAAGTGCTGTTGTCTCAATACATTTTGGACGCTCTGCACGGATGCCTGCAATATCTGCCTGGAATTTCATCAGCAAATTATTCGCACTGGCTCCACCGTCCACTTTGAGATGCGTCATTTTTACTCCGGCATCTTCCTCCATAGCCGCAATGACATCATAGGCCTGATAAGCAATGGATTCCAGAGTTGCACGGATAAAATGCTCTTTTTTACACCCTCTTGTCACACCTACGATCGTGCCTCTCGCATAAGAATCCCAGTACGGCGCACCCATTCCGGTAAAAGCAGGAACCACATAAACACCTTTGCAATCTTGTACTTCGTCCGCATATTCCTCTGACTGACGCGCACTTTTGATCATACGCATCTCATCCCGCAGCCACTGGATCGCTGCACCTGCCACAAACACGCTTCCTTCCAGCGCATATTCCACTTCATCACTGACACTGGCAGCTAACGTGGTCAGCAGACCATTTTTTGATGTGATCGCCTCTTTTCCGGTATTCATCAACAGGAAACATCCGGTTCCGTATGTGATTTTTCCCTCGCCTTTTTCAAAACAGCTCTGTCCAAACAGTGCCGCCTGCTGGTCTCCTGCTGCTCCGCACACCGGAATCTTTCCGCCGGTCACTGCCTGATCGGTATATCCATAAATATAACTGGACGGTTTTACCTCCGGAAGCATACTTTCCGGAATGTTAAATTTTGCCAGAATCTCTTTGTCCCAGCAGCATTTATGAATGTCATACAACATTGTTCTGGATGCATTGGAATAATCCGTCACATGTACCGCGCCTCCGGTCAGATTCCAAATCAGCCAGGTATCCACAGTTCCAAATAACAGGTCGCCTACTTCTGCCTGTGCTCTGGCGCCTTCTACATTATCCAGAATCCATGCAATTTTGCTTGCAGAAAAATAAGGATCTGCGATCAGTCCGGTTCTTTCCCGGATCAGTTCATCAAATTTTTCCTCTTTCAGACGCTCAATCTGATCCGCAGTTCTGCGGCACTGCCACACAATCGCATTGTATACAGGCACACCGGTGTGGCGGTTCCATATGATGGTTGTCTCTCGCTGATTTGTGATGCCGATACCTTCGATATCTTCCGGAGTTGTACCCGTAACCGCGATTGCTTCCGCCAATACAGATAACTGTGTAGACCAGATTTCCCGTGGATTCTGCTCTACCCAGCCCGGCTGCGGATAGATCTGTGTCAGTTCCTTCTGCGCCATACCACAGATATTTCCTTCATGATCAAATAAAATACAGCGGGAGCTTGTGGTTCCCTGATCCAATGACATAATATATTTTTTCCCCATGATTTTTCTCCTCATAGTTCTCTTACTTATACATATTTTTCATATATACAATTCCTATGTTCTTCTTCCATAGGAAATCATTGTGTAAAACATTTCTGTATACATGTTTTTATCTTATCGTATCTGTAACTATCTTTCAACAACAGATTTTTCCAGATTATTGGCATCTGGTCTCATCGCAAAATCCCCTTGTTAAGACCACAAACAATACTTTCAGGAGCACCTTACCTCTTTTGTTGCAACCACGTCCACGCCGGTATCTGCCACATTTTTCACAACCACATCGCCGATCTGAACCGGTGCTACAAGTGTCACACCTTTTAATGCCATCAGACATTCCCGGATTTTCCCTTTCGGAATATCCGACGCTGTTTTTACCGATACCACCGGCAGATTGCCGCCCTTTACCGGAACCGTAGATGTCACGATCCTTCTTGGGTCTGTCAGCTCCTTTCTGGCATAGTCATCCCCGCGTTTGCACGTATTTCCACTTACGGATACCACCTGCGCGCCATCCATTTCCACTGTCAGATTGCAGCCCAGCGGGCAGCCGATACAAATCAGTTCTTTTCGTTCCATTATGCTTCCCCCTGTTCGATTCGAATTGTTATTTTGGACAGATTCTCATATTCCTGCAGTTTTTTCTTCTGTAAAATCACCTGCTCCATTTCACCCGGTGCCATAACTTTCTTTTTTAAACGCATAATACAGGTATCATCAAAATAAACACAAAGCTCACAGTTTTTGTATACATTTCCGACACGGAAACGGACAATCTGTTTGTCCTGCATCCGATGAGGATGAATGGATGACGGCACCGTATATCGCACACCGCCCTCCGGGCAAATACTGATCTCTGTCGCATCTTCCGCAAACTGCTGTGTCACATATTCTGCTGCAAACTTTCCTGCCGCTCCGGCTTCTTCCGATACATAATCCACCAGATCATGCACATGAAGGACATTTCCACAGGCAAATACACCCGGAATATTTGTCTCAAGACTCTCATTTACAATCGGTCCGGAAGTCACCGGGCTTAATTCCACACCCAATTTTCCGGAAAGCTCATTTTCCGGAATCAATCCACAGGATAACAGTAAGGTATCACATTCGTAGGTTTCTTCTGTTCCCAGAATCGGTTTTAAGTGTTCATCCACCTGCGCGATGGTGACTGCCTCTACCCGGTCTTTTCCTTTGATATCCACCACGGTATGGCTCAGTTTCAACGGGATATCATAATCATCCAGACACTGTACAATGTTTCGTTTCAGTCCACCGGAGTACGGCATCAGTTCTGCCACCACCTGCACTTTTGCACCTTCAAAGGTCATGCGTCGTGCCATGATCAGACCAATGTCACCGGAACCGAGAATGACCACTTTTTTCCCCGGCATCCGTCCTTCGATATTAACGTAACGCTGTGCTGTTCCTGCGGAATAAATACCCGCCGGACGATACCCCGGAATATTTAAGGCTCCCCGCGGACGCTCTCTGCATCCCATCGCCAGAACGATGGCTTCCGCTTCTACCACAAACATCCCCTGCTCCCGGTTCATGCAGGTAATTTTTTTATCCGGACTGATATCCACCACCATGGTAGACAGCAGATATGGAATCTGCATTTCTTCCACTTCCGCAATAAAACGTACCGCATATTCCGGTCCGGTCAGTTCTTCCTTAAAGGTATGCAGTCCAAATCCATTGTGAATGCACTGGTTTAAAATTCCGCCAAGCTGCTCGTCACGCTCCAGTATTAAAATATCTTCCACACCAGCGTTTCGTGCCGCAACCGCTGCTGCCAGACCTGCGGGTCCGCCGCCGATAATCGCAATTTTCGTTTTCATGCTACAGATCCTCCTTATCATATCCGGTCAGGAATCCTGAATTTCTGCCTTTTTTTGTAATCTCACTGATGTCACATCCAAGTTCCCTTGCAAGAATCTCCACAGTTTTCGGGGAACAGAATCCTGCCTGACATCTGCCCATTCCGACGCGGGTTCTGCGTTTTACGCCGTCTAATGTTGTCGCTCCCAACGGGCGATGGATTGCATCCAAAATCTCTCCCTCTGTCACCATCTCACAGCGGCAGATGACGTTTGCGTATGCCGGATTTTTCTGAATCATCCCATGGCGTTCTTCCACGGTCAGTTCTTCCATGCATACCACGCCTTTTCTGGTGGACACAAACTCCGGATTATCCTCTGCCGGAAACAGTTTTTCAACCAGTTCTGCCACATAAACGCCAATGGCCGGTGCACTGGAAAGTCCCGGAGATTCAATCCCTGCCACATCGATAAAGCCCGGCGCATCCGACACTTCCTCAATGATAAAATCATTTTTCTCTGTATGCGCCCGCAGACCGGCAAAGGATGTGATGGTCTGACGTTTTGGCAGATTCGGTGTACTAAGTGCCGCGCGCTGCTGCAAGTCATCCAGACCTTCTGCTGTAGTTGCAATATTTTCCTTATCCAATTCATCTACTGCGGTCGGACCAAGCATCAGATTACCATGTACGGTCGGTGTTACCAGCACACCTTTTCCGTATTTTGTCGGAAGTTGGAAAATCGTATGGGATACAAAAGCCCCCACTTTTTTATCCAGCAGACAATACTCGCCTTTTCGTGGGATGATCTGAATTTTATGTTCACTGACCATGTTGTGAAAAACGTCCGCATACACGCCGGCGGCATTTACCACCAGTTTTGTCTCATACACATGATCCTGCGTATGAATCTCAAAATATCCGTCCTTTTTCACAATTTTTTGAACTTCCTGGTTTAACAAAAACTCTGCACCGTTGGTACATGCATTTTCTGCCAGTGCAATGGTCAGTCCAAAAGGACATACAATGCCACCTGCGGGTGCATACAATGCTGCCACAACCTGATCAGACACCTGCTGATCCATCTGGCGTACTTCGTCACCGGAAATGATTTCGCATCCATCCACACCATTTTTCTCTGCCTTTTCCAGAAGTTCCTCCAGGTTTGGTCTGTCCGCCTCATCAAAGCAAAGCACCAGAGAGCCGTTTCGTTTATAGGAAAAATCCAGTTCCTTTGAAAGTGCTTCCATCATCCGGCTTCCCTGCACATTCATCTTTGCCTTTAATGTTCCCGGTGTCGCATCAAATCCCGCATGCACGATACCGCTGTTTGCCTTGCTGGTGCCTTCGCAGATATCACTGCAGCGTTCCAGTACCGCAACATTTCGTTTCTTTCGCATCAGTTCCCGGGCAATGGCACTTCCGGTGACACCCGCTCCAATGATCATTACATCATACATAAAATCGCTCTCCTTTTCTCAGTTTCGCTTCTTTCTGATCCATCTCACCAAACAACTTTTCATATATAAATGCTTATTTATACACTTTTCTGAAAATTTTCTTACCTCTGGTGAAAATTAAAAAGAGCCGAACAAAAATAAACCATATTCATGGTCTCTTTTTTGCTCAGCTCATAATCTCATGCAAATCAATATGTATTTACCTCGAATTAAGTGTAACACTTATCACCATGAGATTCAAGTCATTTCTATCTATTTGTCAGCTATCATTTGTTAGCCACTTTTATCTGTTTGTCAGCATTTCTCAGTATTTGTTCATCCTGTTTGTTTTCCCCTATTTTTTCTCCACGTAGATAAACCCGGAGAACCAGAAAAAAATACAGGCTGCCATTTCAGGCTGCGGCATTCTTTTCTGGTTCTCCGGGCTTCAATAAAGTAAGTTATAGAGATATTCGCAATCCGCTCACGCTACTTGTTCATAACCAAATAGCTGCTCTGCTGCTTATCAGAAGGGATCAGTCCCTCCTGATATAAGGAAGTCCTTTGCTACTGCATATTACTTTATACAACTAAAACAATGGACTTCCTTAATTTGGTTAAATTACATCATTCCCATTCCCGGTGCGCCGCCTGCTGGCATTGCCGGAGCTGGCTCTTTGATGTCTGCTACAACAGACTCTGTTGTTAATAAGGTAGAAGCAACGCTTGTTGCGTTCTGCAATGCGCTTCTTGTTACTTTTACAGGATCAAGGATTCCTGCGTCTACCATGTTTACATACTCTTCTTTTGCTGCATCAAATCCGATACCCGGCTCGCTCTCACGAACTTTGTTGATGATAACAGCGCCTTCGAGACCTGCATTTGCGGAAATGTAGAATAACGGAGCTTCCAGAGCTTTCAGGATTACTTTCGCTCCTGTCTTCTCATCACCTTCCAGTGTCTCAGCAAGTTTTGCAACTTCTTTTGTTGCATGGATGTATGCGGATCCGCCACCTGCGATGATTCCTTCCTCTACAGCTGCTTTTGTAGCTGCCAGAGCGTCTTCCATACGCAGTTTGCTTTCTTTCATCTCAGCTTCTGTAGCTGCACCTACACGGATAACTGCTACGCCGCCTGCCATCTTAGCAAGTCTCTCCTGTAATTTCTCACGGTCGAAATCAGATGTTGTTGTCTCGATCTCTGCACGGATCTGAGCAACTCTTGCTTTGATTGCCTCGGAATCACCCTCACCATCAACGATAATTGTGTTCTCTTTCTGAACTTTAACGGATTTAGCCTGACCAAGCTGTGCCAGTGTTGCGTCTTTCAATTCCAGACCAAGTTCGGAAGAAATTACAGTACCACCTGTCAGAATTGCGATATCCTGCAGCATTGCTTTTCTTCTGTCACCATATCCCGGAGCTTTTACGCCGACAACAGTGATGGTTCCACGTAATTTGTTTACGATCAGGTTTGTTAATGCATCACCCTCGATATCCTCAGCGATGATGAGTAATTTTTTACCTGTCTGTAAGATCTGCTCTAACAGTGGTAAGATCTCCTGAATGTTTGTAATCTTTTTATCTGTGATCAGGATATATGGCTCATCAAGGTTTGCTTCCATTTTATCCATATCAGTCGCCATGTATGCGGAAATATATCCACGGTCAAACTGCATACCTTCTACTAAGTCTAACTCTGTCTGCATTGTCTTGGACTCTTCGATTGTGATAACGCCGTCTGCGGAAACTTTTTCCATAGCGTCTGCAACCATGTTTCCTACTGTCTCGTCACCAGCGGAGATTGCTGCAACTTTAGCGATATGGTTCTTTCCATCCACTTTCTGGCTCATAGCTGCGATTGCTTTTACAGCTGCCTCAGTTGCTTTTTTCATACCTCTTCTCATAACGATTGGGTTTGCGCCTGCTTCCAGGTTTTTCATTCCCTCTTTGATCATGGCCTGAGCAAGAACAGTAGCAGTTGTTGTACCATCACCGGCAACATCGTTTGTCTTTGTAGCTGCCTCTTTTACAAGCTGTGCACCCATGTTCTCGAATGCATCCTCAAGCTCGATGTCTTTTGCGATTGTAACACCATCGTTTGTGATCAGCGGAGCGCCGAAAGATTTGTCCAGAACTACGTTCCTTCCTTTCGGTCCTAATGTAACACGAACGGTATCTGCTAATTTATCTACACCAGCTTCCAGAGCTTTTCTTGCCTCTGATCCATATTTTAATTCTTTTGCCATGATGAATTTCCTCCTTCATTCATTAACCTATCGCCTATGCACATTCTGTTTTTATGCATATGTTCTTTTCTATTTTATTATTCTGATTTTCCGATTTCTTTGTGAAATCCTGTTTTGTTCTGATATTTTCAGAAATATAATTACTCAACGATTGCAAGGATGTCATTCTGTCTTACGATGATGTACTCCTCACCCTCTAATTTTACTTCGTTACCAGCATATTTAGAATAAATAACTTTATCACCCGGTTTTACCTGCATGGTTACTTCCTTACCGTCTACCATTCCACCAGGTCCTACAGCGATTACTTCTGCTTCCTGGGGTTTCTCCTGTGCACTTGTTGTAAGGATCAGACCTGATTTTGTGGTTTCTTCTGCTTCTACCTGCTTTAATACGACTCTGTCACCTAATGGTACTAACTTCATGATACAATTCCTCCTTATTCTATATATAAGTATTATGCTTTCTTTTGTTTTATTAGCACTCATTTCTTTTGAGTGCTAACCGATAGTCATATAATAGTAATTTTGCATCTGAATCGCAACTAAATTGATTCGCATTTATATATATATTTATTCAATCATTCTAGTATATTCTCTATTTTACTCATTTTTTCTCATTTTTTCATTTTTTCAAAAACCACGGACGCCTTGCACTCATGTGGAGCATTTTGTGATTCATATGACGAATTTTCCTATGAACCACAAAAATGGCATCCCGAAAAAATCAGAATGCCATCTTCTTTATAAACCATGACAACCACATCTCAGGTTATGCATGTTTCTTTTTTGTAATACACATACCGGCAACTGCTGCAGCTGCGATCACAACAACATAGGTCATCATCGGAGCACTGCCTGTTTTTGGAGAAACTTTTGCTCCGTTGCCATTAGCTGCATTTCCGGAGCCCATGCCTGTGCTTGTGCCATTTCCTGCTGCTGCAGGTTCAACGTAAATTGCGATTGGTGAAAGGCTCTCTAAAGTAATGGCTACTGTTCCATTACCTGCGGTAGCTGTCTCCTGTTTCCATGCACCATTTACATAGTGAAGTACGATGACCTTGCTTCCTGCAGCTACGCCATCTACATTGAATGTAATGGTAACCGGAAATACAGTTCCTTCCGGAACGCTTACTTCCTTTACAGTAGCAAGCTTATAATCAGATGCATCAATATTTGATACAGCCTCTTTCAGTACTTCCGCAGCATCTTTTTTGATTTCATTTACAGCTGCCTGATCAGCCTCTTTAAATGTCTCTGATACAGTCACCTCTACTTTATTTCCGCTTGCATCTGTAGCCGCAGAAACAGTACCTGTAGTTGCAGCCGGACTTTTTGCAGCGAATGCAGTAGTAGCCAGACCAAGTGTCATAACGCCTGCCAGCAATAATGCGACAAATTTTTTCATGTTCTCTCTCCTTTCTCATATATTTGTAATATTCTTATCTCAAATAAGAAATTACAGACAAATCTGTTATCTTCTATAAATCCGGAAAAACCATGTTTTCCTCTCAGAATTTCTATTTAACGCACTTCTGTATAATAAGTATTAATGATCATTTCCTGCAATGCAGTCTCACCCGGATAAAACTCCTCAAATTCCTCTCCCATGACCGTTTCACCGGGCAGGTATTCCACTTCATCCGTCAGATATGTGTAACTGCTCAGGGCATCAATCTGTTCTGCATCCAGATCTGTTTCTATATATTCATCAAAAAATGGTGATATCAGTTCATATAAGGCACTTCCGCCATGACTGCGCATCGTTGAAATCATCGCTGTCACATAATTGACCTGTCTGCGCATACGGTCCTCATTGCTGTTAAAGACGCTGGTATCACGGAACCGGACATATTTTTCTGCGTAATCCCCTTGTAGCAGTACTGACGTTCCCGTCTGAAAAGAGGAATCAATTTTTTCATCTTCCTCTGTCATCACAACATTTACTCCGCCAAGCGCATCATTAATTTCACCGATTCCATTCACTGACAGTGAAAGATAACCATCAATCGGAAGATTATACAGGAGTTCTTCCACAGTCTTCTTCATAGCCCAGCAGCTTCTGCTTCCACCGGTACAATACGCATACTGCGTTGCAAGCTGCGCCTGAATCGTGTTGTAGGCATCACCCATAACATCATAAATATCCACCTGTGTCATAGTATTCCGGCTGATCTGAAGGATTCTGGCCTCCTTAGTTTCTTTATCCAGAGACAAAAGCATGATACAATCTGCCTGACCGGCTTCTCCCGGCATATAAGTCGTATCAATTTCTTCTGCCTTATCAATTCCCATGAATAATATGTTGGTCAGATTCGAATTGTATACATATTTCTTTCCCTTATATTCAATCTGATTCATATCTGCCTGAGAAGGTTCCTCCGAAACCGCGGAAACATCTCCCCTGGCTTCGCTTTTCCCCGGCAGTACGATCACGCATACGGCTGACGCCACAACAATGGCACAGCCAAGCACCAGAATCCCTGTTATCTTTTTTCCGGAACTGTGCCTCACAATCTTTTTCTTACCGTTCATTCACTAATACTGCTCCTACTAAAAACCTCTGCTCTGCATTTCCATTACAGGTCGACAAAACTATGATCCTGTCATCTGTCGTCACCGGCAAAGGATCTTCTATCCAGGTCGGCATATATCGAAGTTCTGACAACGAATCCAGAAATGCCTGATATCCTTCTTTTGTATCACAGTCATAGGTATCCAGAATATGCCTGTTGTCATAGGTAACCGCTGCAAATACCTGGTAGGTATAAATGTGATCCGATGTATAAACCTCAATCGTTTTATGTGCCTCACGGAATTCTTCATCCTGATAATCAACCAGATGACTGAAAAAAGAATCGTTCAGCATATTATGCCCGTATACTACTGTCACAGGATCCCTGAAAGCAGTCGGATTATAGCTGTATTCGGTCATGATCGAACCAGGTAAACCTGTTTTTCCATCCACAGTCCGGTTCAGATAGTAATCATCTTCTTCTATTTTCTGCAGGATCGGATAATCGATTGGAGTATCCGGTATCCTGATCCAGGCATAAATATCTGCATTCTGCTTCTGTAATTCATCAAAATCCACCGGAATCTGCACGACAGATTCCTGCTCAGCAGATAATCCATCCTCTGTATTATCTACAGAAACTTCTACTTGCTTTCTCAATTCTTCATCTTTTTCATTTTGTCTGTGATCACGCACAAGAAGACCAATTCCGACTCCGACTGCCGCCAGCAGAACAACAAAACAAACCCAAAATACTACTTTTCTGCGCATTCCACTGCCTCTTTTCCTCAAATTGATCCGTTATTCTGTGATCCCATTTTTCTGTGTTTTTTCTTTTTCCGGCGCTTTTCATCTTTCTCCTCAGACTTTCCGTGCTGCTCCAGTGTCTTATCAACCGGAACCATGCCAAGCACACTGAGTTCCAGATATGCTGCCACATCTTCTTCTGTCTGAATGCGGTCATTCAGCAGGAATACAACCGTATAGCACGCTCCCACCAGCACAATTCCAAGCAAAATGCCAATCGCTATGTTTTTTACCATGCCATTATCATTCGGCTCATCTGCAATTTCAGGGCGTTCTACGATTGTTGGAGGATCAGTCTGTGTAATACTTGCCATCTGATCTACAGCCGCAGAAGTCAGTGCCTCTCCCAGTTCATAAGATAAACTGGCATCCTCGCTGGTGACCGTAATCGTAAGCATACGGGTATCTGTCTTATTTGCTACAGACATCATATTTCTGACCTCCTCACGGGTCAGAATGATTCCCTTTTCCTTCAGCTGCTTGATTGCAGTATCAATTACCGGTTTACTGGTAGCAATCTCCGTAAAATCTGACGTCAGTTCCGATCCAAGTTGCAGATCTGCCACAGATGTGATACTTGTCGTCTTTGACAATACATACAGCGTTGATGTTGATTCATATTTTGCAGGCTGTATATAAGTAATCCCTGCTGCCAGAATCCCGCCTGCCACCGCAACGAGTAAAAATACTTTCCACTTCTGTAATAAAAACAAAAACAGACTCAGCAGATCTATTTCCATTTCAGCTTCTTCTTTTGCCACTTTTTGATTCATTTTCTTCTCATTCCTCTGTCTATTACTGCTTTTCACTTACTCTTCTATTCCGTAACCATAGCCATATCCGTAGCCGTAGCCATAGTGTTTTTTTCTGCTACTGAGATCCATCTTATTCATAATGACTCCGAGCAGATTCGGATTCGCATTAACTAACTGTTCTTTAACAATCTGGGCAGATTTCCGGCTTACTACATCCGGGGATATCACAAGCACTGATGCGTCTGATGATTTTGCAATAACAGCAGCATCCACAACCACTCCCAATGGCGGTGTGTCAATAATGACATAATCAAATGTCTGACGCATCCCCTGGATCAGCTGTGAAAATTGTTCTTTATTCAGCAGCTCTGTTGGATTTTTCGGAAAGCGTCCTGTTGGAATAAAAAATAAATTTTTAATATTGGTCGCATAGATTACTTCCGAAGCACTATTTTTCCCTGCCAGATAATGACTCAATCCATGTAAATCCCGCGGCAAGCCAAACCTCTGGATAAAAGTTGAATTTCTCATATCCGTGTCAATATATAGTACACGACTGCCATTTTCAGCAAAACTCTTTGCCAGTTGAAACGATACACTGGACTTTCCATCATTTGCCGCACAGCTTGTCAGACAGATTACTTTATTGTCTATCCCTGTGAATTCAATATTGGTCCGAATTCTCCGATATACATCTCTCATAACAGGCGTCAATGTATTTTTTTCATGAATCATTACTTCCTGCATCTGTTATGTTCCTTCCTTTTCCTACTAATTACGTTATAAATACTCATAAATATATACAATAATACCCCCTCACATTACACTTGTCAACCACTTACTATGTAGTCACTTTTTTTGTAATATTTTGTATTGATTAAGCGCAAAAAAAGACGTTCCATTGGTCAATACACACAAACAGAACCTCTTTTTCTACTTTTTCTTTATCAAAACGATATTCACTGTTCAAAAACCTTTTTCAGATCAACGCAAAGTGCTTCAGCGCATGAAAAATACCATCCTCATGCAGATCTTTTGTGACGTAGTCCGCATGCGCCTTCGCCACATCAGTTCCGTTTCCCATGGCAATACCCACACCGGCAAAATCCAGCATATCCACATCATTGGCACTGTCACCGAATGCATAAGTATCTTTTACATCTATGCCAAGTCTCTCACACACACAGGCAATCCCACTGGCTTTGCTGTATCCTTTCGGAACCACTTCCATGGCCACATCACCGTGAACCATGAAATCATAATCGTCCTTCAACAGTTCCATCACCGCCGGATAATCCCTGTCATGGATCAGCACAGAAAACTTGCTGGCTTCCAGATGCTCCTCATTTCCGCGGATTGGCATAATACAGTCTTTCATTACTTCCAACAGATATTTTCCATACGCATCTCTACTTATAATATCTGCATCCATATACAGCTTATACCGCCCTTCTATCACCATCGCAATATCATAATCATAAAAAGTCTTCACTGTTTTTTTCAACAAATCCCTGTCAAGCGCCTTGTACAACAGATCTTTTCCCTCATATTCTATAAATGTTCCACAGCCACTGACAATGCCGTCAAATCCCATGCCCAGCAGTTCCTCGCTGTTAATAAACACTCTGGTCCGTCCACTGCTGAGAAATGTCCGATGACCATTCTCCCGAAGCTGTCTGATCGCGTCCTTGGTACTTTGCGGAATAAAATTTTCTCTATCCCATAACGTTCCGTCAATATCAAAAAAAATTGCCGCCATATATGTTTTGTTTCCTTTCTGTTTCCCTTATCTGTCCTGTTTTTTGATTATAACGGTTTTCACATACAATTGCAAATATAGTGAAGATTTGTAAAAAGGAGCAGAAGAAACTCAGCTGACAAGCCGAGTCCTTCCTGCTCCCTTTTACTTCGTTATATTAAAATATAACATATAAAGTTACTGCACTGACAGATAAGAATATCCCATCAGGCTCTCATCCACTTCCCTGGCTGCCTCGCGTCCCTCACGGATGGCCCATACAACCAGCGACTGACCTCTGTGCATATCGCCTGCGGTAAAGACTTTTTTCACATTGGTCTTGTAGCATCCTTCTTCGGTCTCTACGTTTGTTCTGGCATTTAATCTCACGCCAAAGGCATCTGCCACGTATTTCTCTGTGCCGAGGAATCCTGCGGCGATGAGTACCAGATCTGCTTCCAGTTTCTGCTCACTGCCCTCTACCGGAACCATATTCATGCGACCGGTTTTCTCGTTTTTTTTGGCTTCCAGTTTTACCGTGATCAGACCGTTCAGATTTCCGTTTTTATCTTTCAGGAACTCTTTTACTGTTGTCTGATAGATTCGCGGATCATGACCAAATACCGCAATGGCTTCTTCCTGACCATAGTCTGTCTTGCACACTTTCGGCCATTCCGGCCACGGATTGTTCTCGGCACGCTGATCCGGCGCTTTCGGCATCATCTCCAACTGTGTTACGGATACTGCTCCATGACGGATACTTGTTCCCACACAGTCATTTCCGGTGTCACCACCGCCGATGATCACGACTTTTTTGCCCTTTGCAGAGACAAATTTTTTATCTTTCAGGTTGGAATCCAATAGACTCTTTGTGGTCTGGGACAGGAAATCCACTGCAAAATAAATGCCTTTTGCATCTCTGCCCGGTGCATTGATGTCACGCGGATTTTTGGCACCGCAGGCAAGCACTACGGCATCGTACTCTTTCATGAGTTTTGCTGCTTTTTCGTCTTTTCCCACATTCACTCCGGTGACAAAGTTGACGCCTTCCTCGGTCATCACATTGATTTTCCGGTCAATGATATGTTTTTCCAGCTTCATATTCGGAATGCCGTACATCAGCAGTCCACCCACGCGGTCATCACGCTCGTAAACCGTTACCAGATGACCTCTGCGGTTTAACTGGTCTGCCACTGCCAGACCTGCCGGGCCGGAACCGATGACAGCTACTTTTTTGCCGGTACGGACTTTCGGCGGATTTGCTTTCGCATATCCTTTTTCATATGCATTTTCAATGATTCCGTACTCGTTATCCCTTACAGTGACCGGATCATCATGCAGACCGCAGGTACATGCAGCCTCGCACAGTGCCGGGCAGACACGGGATGTAAATTCCGGGAAGTTGTTGGTCTTGTGCAGACGCTCGTAAGCCTGCTCCCAGGTTCCCATATAGATCAGGTCGTTCCACTCCGGCACCAGATTGTGCAGCGGACAGCCGCTGGTCATGCCCATGAGTGTCATACCTGACTGACAGAAGGGAACACCGCATGCCATGCAGCGTGATCCCTGAATCTCCTGTTTTTTCTTTGAGAGGTGGATGTGGAATTCATCAAAATTTTTGATTCTTTCTTTCGGTCCAACCGCTTTGCTTACCTCTCGGTCATATTCCATAAATCCTGTTGGTTTTCCCATTTTAATCCTCCTGTTTTACCGAAATTACGCTTGCTGCTCCAGATTTGCATAAAATGCTTCGATCTGAGCCTGCTCCACGTTGTAGCCCTTTTCCTCCATCTGTACGATGGTTGTCAGCATATGATGATAATCATACGGAACTACTTTTTTGAATTTCGGCAGATATTCTCCGAAGTTATCCAGAATTTCTTTTCCTTTTACGGAATTGGTCAAAGCGACATGTTCCTGAATCAGTTCTTTCAATTCCTGTACATCGTATTTGTTGGTCAATTCCTCGGTAAATACCATTTCTTTATTGGTTCTTGTATACAGATCGTTGTCCTCATCCAGCACGTAAGCGACGCCGCCGCTCATACCTGCTGCGAAGTTCTTGCCTGTTTTTCCGATGACAACCACGCGGCCGCCGGTCATGTACTCACATCCGTGATCACCGACACCCTCAACTACTGCGATGGCACCGGAGTTTCTTACAGCAAAACGCTCACCTGCCACGCCGTTGATAAATGCTTTTCCGCTGGTTGCACCGTAAAGTGCTACGTTACCGATAACAATATTTTCATCCTGACGGTATTTAATGCCCTTCGGCGGATATACCACCAGTTTTCCACCGGAAAGTCCTTTTCCGAAGTAATCGTTGCTGTCGCCTTCCAGCTCCAGTGTCAGACCGTTCGGGATAAAGGCTCCGAAGCTCTGTCCACCGGCTCCGTTACATTTTACAACATAAGTATCATCTTCCAGAGTGTCTTTGTATCTTCTTGTGATCTCGGAACCGAAAATCGTACCAAAGGAACGGTTGATGTTGGAAACATTGATTTCAATGCTTCGTTTCTGTTTCTGCTCCAGTGCGGATTTCATCTGTTTCATCAACACTTTCTCATCGGCTGTTTTCTGCAGTTCGAAATCGTATACTTTCTTCGGATCAAAAATAACTTTATCCTTCGGGCTTGCAAACGGATTCTCCAGAATATTCTTCAGATCCAGTTTTGCAGCGTGACCGGTTAAGTTGTCACGTACTTTCAGCAGATCCGAACGTCCAACCAGTTCATCGACTGTGCGGACACCAAGTTTTGCCATGTATTCACGCAGCTCTTCTGCGATAAAACGCATGAAGTTCATCACGTATTCCGGTTTTCCTGCGAAACGTTTTCTCAGCTCCGGGTTCTGTGTGGCAATACCAACCGGACATGTATCCAGGTTGCATACACGCATCATAACGCATCCCATGGTTACCAGCGGAGCGGTTGCAAAACCGAACTCCTCGGCACCAAGCATTGCTGCTACGGCAACGTCACGACCACTCATCAGTTTACCGTCTGTCTCGATGCGGACTTTGTTTCTCAGGCCGTTCATGATCAGTGTCTGATGTGTCTCAGCCAGACCAAGTTCCCACGGAAGTCCTGCATTGTGGATGGAGCTTCTCGGTGCAGCACCGGTTCCTCCGTCATAACCGGAAATCAGGATAACCTGCGCACCTGCTTTTGCAACACCGGCTGCGACCGTTCCGACACCTGCTTCTGATACCAGTTTTACGGAAATACGTGCTTTTGTATTCGCATTTTTTAGGTCAAAGATCAGCTGCTCCAGATCCTCGATGGAGTAAATATCGTGATGAGGCGGCGGGGAGATCAGACTTACACCCGGTGTGGAAAGTCTTGTTTTTGCGATCCACGGGTAAACTTTTTTGCCAGGTAAATGTCCACCTTCACCTGGTTTTGCGCCCTGTGCCATCTTAATCTGGATTTCCTGTGCGCTGACAAGGTAACGGCTGGTTACACCGAATCGTCCGGAAGCAACCTGTTTGATGGCGGAACACCGCTCGGTATCCAGACGCTCCAGGCTCTCACCACCCTCACCGGAGTTTGATTTACCATGTAACCGGTTCATGGCGATGGCCAATGTCTCATGGGCTTCCTGTGAAATTGAGCCGTAGGACATCGCACCTGTTTTAAATCTTGTCACGATGGAATCAACACTCTCAACTTCATCGATTGGAATGCCTGATTTCGGATATTTGAAATCAAGGGTTCCACGGATATTCATAATGTCGGTCTCATTGTTCACCAGTTTTGTATACTCTTTAAATAAATTGTAATCACCACGTTTTGTGGACTCCTGCAGCAGATGGATCGTCTGCGGATTGTACAGATGTTTCTGTGCACCGCTGCGCATCTTGTGATGTCCTTTGCTGTCTAATGTCAGTTCTGTCTGTAATCCCAGCGGATCAAATGCCATGGAATGCAGCTCGTTGACATCATTTTCAATATCAGAGAGCGTGATACCACCGATCCGGCTGACTGTATCAGTGAAATATTTATCAATGACACTCTTGTCAATTCCAATGGCCTCAAAGATCTTGGATCCCTGATAGGACTGGATCGTAGAAATACCCATCTTGGAAGCAATTTTTACAATTCCGTGTAATACTGCAGAGTTGTAATCATCGATGGCTGCATAATAATCTTTGTCCAGCAGATGATCGTCTACCAGCTGCTCAATGGTATCCTGAGCCAGATACGGGTTGATGGCACAGGCACCGTAACCAAGCAGTGTTGCAAAATGGTGGATCTCACGCGGCTCACCACTCTCAAGGATCATAGCCACTGCAGTTCTCTTTTTCGTCTGGATCAGATGCTGCTGCATTGCGGAAACTGCCAGCAGAGATGGGATTGCCACATGGTTCTCATCCACGCCACGGTCGGACAGAATCAGAATGTTTGTACCGTCACGGTATGCACGGTCTGCCTCTACAAACAGACGGTCAATCGCTTTCTCCAGGCTTGTGTTCTTATAATAAGTAAGTGGTACTACTCCGACCTTAAAGCCTTCTTTTTTCATATGTTTGATCTTCAAGAGATCTGTATTTGTCAGGATTGGATTTCTGATCTTCAATACCTGGCAGTTTTTCGGCTCTTCTTCCAGAATATTTCCATCCTCACCGACATAAACCGTCGTGGATGTAACAATTTCCTCACGGATGGCATCAATTGGTGGATTCGTAACCTGTGCAAACAACTGTTTAAAATAGTTAAACAGTGGCTGATGATCATCAGACAATACTGCCAGCGGTGTATCAATACCCATGGCAGCGGTGGACTCGGCACCACTCTTTGCCATTGGAAGCATGACTGTTTTTACGGATTCATAAGAATAACCAAACGCTTTCTGGATCCGGTTCAGGTCATCCCCGGTATAACGCGGTACGCGCACATTCGGGATTTTCATATCTTTCAACTCTACCAGATACTCATCCAGCCACTGTCCATAAGGACGTTTACCTGCATAGGCCTCTTTCAGTTCGTCATCATCAATGACACGGCCTTTAACCGTATCAACCAGAAGCATTTTGCCTGGGCGCAGACGGTCTTTTGTCACAACTTTGGTCGGATCTACATCCAGCACGCCAACCTCAGATGCAAGGATCAGATAATCGTCATCTGTGATGTAATAACGGGATGGACGCAGACCGTTGCGGTCAAGAACGGCTCCCATGATATCACCATCACTGAACACGATGGATGCAGGACCATCCCATGGCTCCATCATAGTTGCGTAATACTGATAGAAGTCTTTTTTCTTCTGGCTCATCAGATGGTTGTTTGCCCACGGCTCCGGAATGGTAATCATAACTGCCAGCGGAAGCTCCATACCACTCATTACAAGGAACTCCAGTGTGTTATCCAGCATTGCGGAATCGGAACCTGATTTATTGACTACCGGAAGTACCTTGGATAACTGGCCTTTCAGATGCTCAGATTCCATGGTCTCCTCGCGGGCCAGCATCTTGTCGGAGTTACCTTTGATGGTGTTGATCTCACCGTTATGTACCATAAAACGGTTCGGATGTGCTCTCTCCCAGCTCGGATTTGTGTTTGTGGAGAATCTGGAATGAACCATTGCGATGGCAGATTCATAATCCGGATCCTGCAGGTCTTTGAAAAACAGACGCAGCTCGTTTACCAGGAACATTCCTTTGTATACGATGGTTCTGCTGGACAGGGATACCACATAAGTATTGTCGTTGGACTGTTCAAAAACACGGCGTGCCACATACAGGCGGCGGTCAAAATCCAGACCTTTTTCCACATCATCCGGGCGTTTGATAAATGCCTGCATGATATATGGCATACAGTCCACGGCTTTCTGTCCGATGACAGTCGGATCTGTCGGCACTTCACGCCATGCCAGCAGCTCGAGTCCTTCTTTTTCAATGATGACTTCGAACATCTTCTTTGCCTGATTACGTTTTAATTCATCCTGTGGAAAGAAAAACATACCGATTCCGTAATCTCTTTCTTCACCTAAAAAGACGCCAAGGGACTGCATGGTTTTGGAGAAGAATCTGTGAGATATCTGTAACAGGATACCTACTCCATCACCAGTTTTTCCTTCGGCGTCTTTGCCAGCTCTATGTTTTAAGTTTTCAACAATTTTTAATGCGTTCTCTACCGTCTGATGTGTTTTCACACCTTTAATGTTTACCACAGCACCAATACCGCAGTTGTCATGCTCGAACCTTGGATCGTACATGCCGACAGCCTTGGCGTTGCTTTCGTTCATCTGAAGTTTCATAACATCTTCCTTTCTACAATTTTCAGTTTTTTACAATACCTTAGTTAGTCTTTCTGTAATCCGTTAAATACGCTTTTTTACATGTATTTAACGCAAACTGATCGATTGGGTATACTATACCGCTTTTTCAGGCAAATGTAAACCCACTTTTTTTCTTAAATCGTCAGATAATCAGATAATTCATTTTATATCTCGCTATTGTTTTTAAATTATTTTAATTATCTGTTTATTTTGTTTTGTGTCGCACAATTCTACTTTGTATTTCTTTATAAAAAATTTTACCTGCAGGCATCAGATTCATGTATTACAGGTGAATTTTCTGATTTTTTCATTCATTTTACTCATTTTGGGAATATTGGCTAAAATTTACTATTATGAAGGGCAAAATCAGAGACGCCTTCTGCAACCGCTAGTCGCTCGCTGCCCTCGTTTCGCTTCGGTTTTATCGCGCTCGTTCTCAACTCCTATAAAAGCTGGTCGTCTCCCACTCGCGCAAAACTCGCGAAACTCAGTCGCTTACTAAATCGCTTGTCGCAGAAGGAGTCTCTGATTTCGCCATTTCAGTAATTATAATATTACCAATCAATTACTTAAACTTTATGACAGCACTTAATCATAAATTGACATATGCTATGTAATGTCTATTTTTCATAAAAATGTACACATGCCTAACACAGCACTGCAACTGTATAAACAAATATCAGTTCCAAAATGTAAATAGAAAAATCGAAAAAATTTATCTCGCCGAGCGGTTGAGCGAACGACTGAGTTTCACAAGGTTTTGCGCGAGTGGGAACCGACCAGCTTCTATAGGAGGTGGAAACGAGCGCGATGAAACCGCCGTGAAACGAAGGAAGTGAACGTCTAGCGAGCGAGATAAATTTTTTCGATTTTTCCTTTAACAGTTTTTACTAATGGACATCCATTAAAAATACAATTTCAACACTTTTTCGTCCGTTTTTTTGCCAACTACGGAACCGATCAGCATACAAACCAGTGATACACTGATTCCAATCAGAATCTGATGCAGATTCGCAATTTTTAATCCAAAGAACATAGTCACGCAGTAACACACCGTTCCACCGATAATCGCACTGATAGCTCCGGCTTTGTTCGCTTTTTTCCAGAACATACCAAGTAAGAAAATCCAGAAAAATGCACTTTCCAGTCCACCGAAAGCAAACATATTGATCTTCCAGATTACACTCGGCGGATTGATGGAAATTCCGAAAATGATAAGTCCGATCACTAATGTACATATCTGGCTCAGCATCGTTGTCATTTTCTCTGATACCGCATGTCCTTTTTTCTCTTTCTCATGCATATACACATCTTTTACGATGGAAGATGTGGTACTCAGCAGCAGTGATGATATGGTTGAAATGGACGCTGCGATCGGTCCTATGATACAGATTCCGGCTACCAGCGGTTTTAAGGAACCCGCAATAGCAAGCGGAATAATATTGTCCACGCTGTTTCCATAATCTGCCAGATTTCCGGTCAGCACACCTGCGGATAACACACCGATAAAGTTCATTCCGATATTCATAGCACCAACAACGACAGTACCAAGAATAATCGCATGATGCAGGGATTTTGTATCCTTGTAGCTTAAGCAGCGTACTGCTGACTGCGGTAATCCCAATGTAAAGATACCAACCAACATCCACTGAGAAATATACAGGCTTACCGGCATATTTCCACCGGATAACGGCTCTAACATCTCCGGTTTTGTAGCTGCGATATTCTCCATAATATTCTCATAGCCGCCGCCCTGACGGATAATGCCAACCAGCAGGATCACCATGCCTGCCAGCATAACCATGGCACAGATCGCATCGGTAATGGCTACACCGCGGAATCCGCCGACGGTTGTATAAATAACAACGACCAGACCAAACACGATCAGGCCGGTGAGATAAGAATATCCCGTCACGGCTTCAAATAATTTTGCACCACCTACAAACTGTGCAACCATAGTTGCTGCAAAGAAAATAACAATGATGATGGCAGAAATATTTGCCAGCACATCGGACTGATAACGGTGTCTGATCACATCAATGATCGTCACAGCATCTATTTTCCGTGATACCATGGCCATTTTTTTACCAAGAATACCAAGCACCAGCAGCAATGCAGTCACCTGAACCACAGACATGTAAATCCAGCCGAATCCAACACTCCAGGCCTGTCCCGGTCCGCCGACGAAGGAACTTACCGAACTATAAGTTGCCACTGTGGTCATCGCCAGTACAAATCCGCCCAGACTGCGGGAACCGATAAAATAATCTTTCACAAAGCCCTCAGAGGCACTTTTTGCGGACGCTCGGCGCACATAAATACTTACGATCAGCATAATGACCATAAAAATAAACACAGGCATCAAAGCCAGAATATTCTTATTCATCCTCGTTTTCCTCCTCCAGATCAAAGTCTTTGAATACACGCTTCATCAGATATACAACGACAATTATGGAAAAAATCCAGGTGCCGATGCATCCCGTGATGGCCCATAATGGAGTATGGAAAACAGTAATATCTAACTTACTTACCCCAAAACCTGCAACTATCCAGAATACGATAATTGCAATGACTGCCCAAAGGACAGATTTTGCCTCTTTTGCGATCTGTCGCAATTTTTCCTTTCGCTTCATAACATCCTCCCTATAACAGCGCTTCCCGCAACGCTTTCTGATCTTCATATACGGCCACAGCGCCGGCATTCCACATTTCTTCCGCGCCTCCGAACCCATAACCTACTCCGACACAGTCGATACCGCCTTCTTCTGCGCCATCCGCATCATAGTGTGTGTCTCCGATCAGCACGGTATTTTCCTTGGAAAAATCCGGATATTGCGCTTCCATACGACGAAACGCTTCCTGCAATACTTCAATTTTTGTGTCAATTCTGCCATCGTGACTGGCTCCGACCACCTCATCGAGCTCCGTCAGCAGATTGAATTTTTCCAGCACCTGACGGCACTGTGCCTCCGGTTTTGAAGATGTGATGACCTGAATGTATCCGGCTTCTTTGAAGGCCTGAATGGTCTCACGCACCCCCTCAAACAGCTCACATTCATATACGCCAATCGGAATATAACGCTCCCGATAGCGCACGATTGCTTTTTCTGCTTCTTCTTCACTGAGTCCGCAATATTTTGTAAAAGAAAAACGAAGCGGAGGTCCGATAAACTTCCGCAGTTCCTGCTCTCCTTCCAGATGGATGCCATAAGGTTCCATGGCATATTTGACACAGTTTGTTACACCCTCGTAGGTATTTGCCAGCGTACCATCCATATCCCAGAAAATAAACTTATATTTCTTCATTCACTGCTCCTTTAGTGCTCATTTTTGCTGATCAGTTCCTGGCGAAGTTGCGCTACGGTCTTATGCAGCACCGGGTGTACTTTTCCCGGGCAAAGCATATTAAGCGGCTCAAGCACAAACAAACGGTTCTGCATGTCAACATGCGGAATGATCAGATCCGACTCTGCAACGATCTCGTCATCGTAAAATACGATATCCAGATCGATGGTACGTGGTCCCCAGTGGATCACGCGCTCCCGTCCCAGGTCTGACTCGATTTTGTGGATTCCGATCAATAGCTCCTGGGGTGTATATAATGTTTCCAGTTCGATTGCACCATTTAAAAATGCCGGCTGATCTGTGTAGCCATATGGCGCTGTCTCCACCAGTTTTGATATTTTTACATTCCGGATTCCCGCGCACTCCTGCAGAAGTCCCACTGCCGCACGCAAAAACTGCTGCCGTTCACCAAGGTTGGAACCAACAGACAGATATACGGTATGCCATCCACGGCTTATCTCCACCGATACATTTTCCAACGGCAGTCCGATGGGTGCCCATGGTTTCTGGATTTCCAGATCTATTTTTTTCAAAAGCGGATATTCCATCAGCAGGGACTGTGCCATATGCTCAGCCACAGCCTCGATCAGCTTAAATGTATGATTCTGCATATAACGTGTGATAAAATGGCAGACTTCTCCATAATTGATAGAATTATCCAGATCATCCGAATATCCTGCTGCCCGTATACTCGTGTACAGCGTAGCATTTACCAGAAATTTCTGTCCCAGTTTTGTTTCCTCGGAAAACACCCCATGGTGTCCGAACACTTCCAGATTTTGTATTTTTATACGATCCATATTACGCCTCCATAATCGCTTTTGTCATCTGAATAGCCTGTTTGTTCGCTTTGATATCATGCACACGCACAAACGCATATCCCTGCTGTACCGCAAACACCGTTGTCACAGCGGTTCCAAGAGCACGGTCTGTCACCGGCGCATCCAAGGTCAGCCCGATGACGGATTTTCTGGATGTTCCAAGAAGCAGCGGATAACCAAGTGTTTTCAGTTTATCCATGTATTTGATGGTGATCAGATTCTGCTCATAAGTTTTTCCAAAACCGACCCCCGGATCCAGCATAATTTTATCATCTGCAATGCCGGCTGCTTTTGCCAGAGTCACACACTCTGCAGTTTCATCGTACCATTCCTTCAGAAAATCTGTGTAATCACTGTTGTCACGGTTGTGCATCAGACAGCATGCCACATTGCCTTTTGCGATCACCTCTGCTATCTTCGGATCATATTTCAGTCCCCAGATATCGTTGATCAGATCTGCGCCAGCTGCAATTCCGGCTTCTGCCACAACACTCTTGTAAGTGTCCAGTGAAATCGGTGCATCAAATCTGGCTTTTACCGCTTCGATGATCGGTGCCACACGGTCAATTTCTTCCTGATCGGTGATCTGCACATGCCCCGGCCGGGTGGATTCTCCGCCGATATCAATGATATCCGCTCCCTCTGCCAGCATTTCCTCTGTGTGGCGCAGTGCCGCATCCAGACAGTTAAAATTACCGCCATCAGAGAATGAGTCCGGTGTCACATTTAAAATGCCCATAATATATGTCTCGTGATCTGTGTCAAAATTCTTTGTTCCTATTTTCATGTTCTCATTCTCCTTCTACCACCTAATGGTCTGATTGCGTTCTTCGTCACTCCATTTACAGGAATCAGCCGCCTCACATAAAAAGCAGTTTCGTGACAAATGATCCGCTCTGCGGATATAGTATTCCATGGCACCCGTTTCATCTTTTTCTTCCTCACGTCCATGATGTACACCCACGATCTGCAGCGTCTCAGCCATCCATTCTGACGGATATCCAATTTCAGACAACAGTTGTGCTGCAATCCGCATACCTGCTTCACTGTGATGCTCTCCGGTCTCATACTGCGCCACCCGTCCGATATCATGCAATAATCCGGTCACATAGAACTGATCCTTTTTTTCCTGCATGTTCACTGAACTACACCTTTTTCCACAAATATTATCTGTGCACTCGGCATTTCTTTCCTCAGTAATCCTCTCATCACTTTCTAAAACAGATTCCCGGTCACAACTATTCTTCAAACCGGTTTCTGATTCAGATTCAAGTTTTTCCTGCATCTGATCTTCCAGATACATCATCCATGCCATACGACAGACATCCAGTGCGTGTGACAGTTCATGATGACAATAAATCCGATCCTGTTCAATCTGCTGCACGCGTTTCTGCAAACGCAGAAATTCCGGGTGTTTCAGTAATTTTTCCGTAAATTTCATAAAGCTTTCTTTCCCTGTTCCAACGCAATCATTACAACTCATACGCTTCCCGCACATTTCGCAGATAAGATAATGAACCAAACGCCAGTATCATATCGCCTTTTTGCGCGTCCCGTAAAGCATATAATACCGCATCCTGCACATTTTCACAATATCGCGCTGCAATCTTTTGCTCCAAAAGCTGCTTTTCCAGCTCTTTTCCATCCAAAGCCCGTGGATTTTGCGGAGTAACCGTGTACACATGATCTTCCGGCTGAAACATCATCTGTATCATTTTTTCATAATCTTTGTCTGCCAGCACACCCATGATATACACGATTCTGCGGTCAGGAAATCCTTCTTCCAGTGTTTTCCGGAGTTTGCGTACCGCATCTTCATTGTGCGCTCCATCCAGATAAAAATCAGGCTCTGTGCCAAGCTGCTCCATGCGGCCATGCCAGGTTGTGTGAACCAGTCCATGCTGAATGGTTTCTTTTGTGATCTTCGGATATTTTTTCTGCAAAATCTGTAAAACATTCAGAACGCAAACTGCATTTTCCACCTGAAATACACCACAGAGAGAAAGAGTTATTTGTAATTCAGATGTGTTCCATAAAAATGCATATCTTCCATTTTTCTGTGTGATCTGCTGTGCCTGATCTGCACGAGCAACCATCAGTTCTGCATCCATCTCTCTTGCTTTTTTCTCAATCTGCACAAAAGCTTCCGGCTTCTGCTCCATCGTAACTATCGGTACCTGCGGCTTGATAATGCCGCTTTTTACCGTTGCAATCTCTCCTAAGGAATTTCCCAAAAACCGAATATGATCCATGCTGATAGACGTCAAGACACTCACCAGTGGGTGTTTGATCAGATTCGTAGCATCTGTCTCTCCGCCCATGCCAACTTCCAGTAGGGCAATATCACATTTTTCCTCATAAAACCACAAAAATGCTGCCGCGGTCTCCACCTCAAACCGGGTTGGATGCGGCTTACCCTGACTGGTCAGCTTGTCACACGCTTCCTTTACTTTTGAAAAAAGCTGTGCCAATCGATCTTTTTCTATATTTACACCATTCATCTGGAACTCATCTTCATAGGCAAATACATCTGGCGTGCAAAATCTGCCAACCTTGTATCCAGACTCTGTCAGTACCTGTGACAACATGGCTCCAACAGAACCTTTTCCATTTGTTCCACCGATATGCACAAGAGGAACCTCATCCTGTACATCTCCAAGCTCCGCCATCAGATTTTGAATACTGGTCAGTCCAAGCTGACTGCCGTATTTTTTTGTTTCTTCCAGAAACTCCATTGCTTCTATATAATCCATACTCTTATTCCGCGCTCCTCTTTTTGTACATACACTAACCATTACCAAAGGTTTTCTTCTGTCACAAGATATGCCATTGGAAGATCATTTTCTTCCGTTGGAAGCTGTTCTGCCACCTGAAGTTCATATGCTACGCCCAGCTCAACGCAGCCTGATTTTCCTTCAAAAAATCGGTCATAATAGCCTTTTCCATATCCCATACGATTTTTCTTCCGGTCAAATGCCACCCCCGGGACAAGCACCAGCGCATCTGACCAGTCCACCGGATGATCTTCCTTCGGTTCCATCACATGAAACGTTCCCTCTTCCAGTTCTGAAAAATCACTGATTTCAAAATATTTCATAGTGTCGCCAAAAACCTTCGGAAACGCAATACGTTTGTTTTGTTTCCATCCTTCTTCTATTACAGGTCGGATATCTACTTCATTACCAAGTGGCGCATACGCCAGAATTTTTTCTGCACTTTGAAACAGTTCACTGGAAATGATATTTTTGCAGATCTGATCTGATTTTTCCCTGACGTCATTATCACTCATTTCATTTCGAAAAGTTTTATATTTTTTTCTGATGTGTTGTTTTGCTGTCATTTTATTCAGTTCCTCTCTCCAAACAACTGTAGTAAATTTTTATCTATACATATGATTATAACTTTATTTCTGCTAAATCATAACGCAAATACGGCATAATATCAATCCATGCAGATATTATGCCGTATCTCCTATATCTTTTCACTTTATATTACTGCTTAAATTCCCTGAAATTCCACATCATATTTGGGACAGAAACAGTTCCTGATCTGGCACTCGCCACTCATCAATCATACAAACATGTGATTCGTTTACGCTCAAGTTAAAAACGTCAGCACCTTATTCACATAATACTGCATTGTCTTATCATCGCAGCTATACGTCTCATGCTTTGTTCCCGGCAGATACAAAAACTCACAACCCGCCCCTTCATACCTTTGAATCCGTCTTGCAAATCTGTAAATTTCATTTCCCCACACATAATCATCCTGTTCTGCCTGAATTAGAAGCATCGGTGCCCGATACATTTTCCATGCTATACCTTTCAGATACCAGCTCATCTCAGCAGAAGCAAAAAGCCAGCCGTAGGAAGCCGCACATATCTGCATATATTTATGTGTTTTTCTCCGATTGTTAAAGCGATTAAAACGTGGTCTGGACGTGGACGCACTTGTTTCAAACGTCTCACTCGCATCGTATGGATGCTGTCCCAGTACATACTCCTCGCTTTTTCCAAATAAACACTGCAATCCTGATACCGATGCAGAAATCACCCACGGCACATTTGCAGTCCGCGGACGAATCATCGGAGAATTTAAAATGACCCGATAAAACCACTCCGGTTTCCAGGCCGCCGCAATGCCACCGATCGCGCCGCCCATAGAATGTGCAAACAGATTTAACCGCAAATCCGAATGTTTCTTTCTGATATACTCGCAAACATGCAGAAAATCTCTGACATACCGTCTCCAGTTATCAATATGTACCAGAGAAGGATCTTTTGTCAGACGATAACTCAATCCATGTCCGCAATGCTCTGGCAGATAGACATGATAGCCAGCCTGCAGAAAATAATAAACCATCTCATCGTATTTTGGTGCAGATTCCGTATATCCATGACAGATCACGACCACACCTTTAGGATTCTCTGCCAGATAACGCATCACATGGATTTTTCCAATGCCATCGTAACTGCTGATATATCCACTTTTCCCATGTTTCTTCAAATACGGTTCCACCGTTTCTTTCATCACCGTATCATATTCTTTTTCCCGAATTATCTCCATCACAACGTTCCTCTCTATAACAATATCCTTTTATCCCGTCAAGCTATCTATCAAGGCCTTTTAATCTTTGAGTAAATAAAATGTAAAGCATCGTATTGCATCTAGTTTTTAGTAATAATTCCATTAATCCTTTTCTCATTATAAAACATCAGGATAATACCTCCAACACAGCAAAATACTGCCGCGCCAAAGGCCGCAATCCGATATCCTGTACCATTTCCTGCTCCGATAGTAGAAACTGCCGTAAAAATCAACATAGACAAACTCTGTCCCAATTTAAAAGCGAATGTCCTGGCCGCGTAAAACATTCCTTCACGATTGCTTCCGGAAGTCATCGCATCACTCTGTGCAATATCTGCCACAACCGCCTGCGGTAAAATACCGAAAATAGCCATCGGCAGCGCTGCCACAACGGTAAGAATGAGTCCCTGAACCGTCTCCGGGATAAAAGAAATTTTTCCCATAAATCCAGTGTAGAAATAACAGATACTAAACACTGCAAAAGCAAACAGAATCATTTTCTTCTTTCCAAGCTTTGGTGTCAGCTTATTTACCGGAATATAAAATACCAGTGACAATGCCGTCATTCCAACAAAATATAACGTCGTCATTGTCTCCGGGAGCTTCAGTAAACTGGTTACAAAAAACGGCAGCCCCGTCTGAAACATCGTCAATGCGATCCAGTAAAAAATATCAGATCCGACAAATTTCCGAAATTCTCCGTTTTTGAATGTTTCCACCAGAGACTTAAATGCGGATTCTTTCGCCGGAACCGTATTGACATAATCTTTTTCTTTAATACAAAATACCGGAATCAACATGCAGATAAATGCCACCGCAGCCATAATTGTGAACGTCACGCGGATCGCACCGATTCTGCCAAGCGCCGGAATAAACATTCCCCAAATCGTTGGTGCCAGATAAGCTACCGCTGTTCCTGCAATAAACGTAAAAGAAATAACTGTGGAAATATTTAACCGTTCCTGCTGTGTATGTCCAAGTTCCGGAATCAGGGCATTGTAAGGTGTGCAGTACGCAGTGATCGACAGATAATAAACCAGAATCATGATCAGCAAAAATATTGCATTGATCCGACTGTTTTTATTTACCGGTGACCAGAATACAAGTACCGTAGAAAGTGCCAGTGGCAAGGATGCCCATTTCAAAAACGGAATCCTTCGTCCATTTTTTGACGTACATCGATCCGATAACGATGCGATCATTGGATCCGTAAACGCATCAAAAATCCTTCCGAACGCCGTAATTCCTCCGATAATCGTAAAAATTCCAAACACAACCAATCCCTGCGGGATAAACACCGTCTGACCCTGACTGATGGCCGTACTGTCCGGCTGATAAAAATAAACCAGCCAGTTTGAAATAATACCGGATAACATCGCCCAGCCAAACTGTCCCGCCGCAAACTGCCAGATCTTTCCTGTCGTAAGTTTCTTCATAATTTGTTCCCCCATACGTTTTCAAATTTACTAACCCAATTTCAACCGCTGTATCTCATAGCCTCTATACTAACTATAGTATTACATTTATTACACTGAAACAATATACAACTTCCCGAAAAGTGTTTCTTTTTTATAAAAAGAAATCGGAAACTCTTTTCCTGGCAGGCGATTGTCAGCCGCCGGGACAAGAGTTCCCGATTTCATATCATAACCTAAATTCTATCAACTTAAGAAGCTATAAACTAGAACATTAAGATTCCACCGATAGATAAGAATAACGGTGCGAATACCAAGGACACGATTGTCATCAGTTTGATCAGGATGTTGATAGACGGACCTGATGTATCCTTGAACGGATCACCTACAGTATCACCAACAACGGCTGCTTTGTGCGGCTCGCTTCCTTTTCCACCATGATGTCCACCCTCGATGTATTTCTTTGCGTTATCCCATGCACCACCTGCGTTTGCCATGAAGATAGCCATCATAACACCAGTAGCAAGTGCGCCGGCAAGAAGTCCGCCAAGAGCATCAGAACCTAAGAGGATACCAACAACGATCGGAACCACGATAGCAATGATACCCGGAAGAAGCATCTCTTTCAATGCAGCCTGTGTAGAAATACCTACGCAGGATTTATAATCCGGTTTGCTTGTTCCTTCAAGGATCCCTTTGTCAGCTTTAAACTGACGACGTACTTCCTCGATCATCTTATAAGCTGCTTTTGAAACTGCCTCCATTGTAATAGCAGAGAACAGGAACGGAAGCATTGCACCGATCAGAAGACCAATGATAACTACCGGTGAAAGCAGATCAATGCTTGTCAGCTCTACAGCCTCTGAATAAGATACAAACAGGGATAAAGCTGTCAGCGCTGCAGAACCGATGGCAAATCCTTTTCCGATAGCTGCAGTAGTATTTCCTACAGAATCAAGAGAGTCTGTGATCTCACGAACGCTCTCATCCAGACCGGACATCTCAGCGATACCGCCGGCATTATCTGCGATCGGACCATAGGCATCAACTGCTACTGTACTTCCTGTTGTAGCAAGCATACCTACTGCTGCAAGCGCGATACCATAAACTCCTGCAAACTGATAAGCAGCAAAGATACCCACTGCGATCAGAATGATCGGAATTGTACAGGAATGCATACCTACTGCCAGACCGCTGATGATATTTGTAGCAGCACCAGTTTCAGACTGTTCTGCAATTTTCTGTACATGTTTGTAGTTATCAGATGTATAATGCTCTGTCACGGTACCGATCAGTACACCAACGATCAGACCTGCGATGATTGCTCCGCATGGAAGGAAAGATCCAAGTAAAGGTTTGGACAGAATGATTGCTGCGATCACTGTGATCACGTTTGCAATATTTTCACCAAACTTCAGTGCTTTATGCGGATCAGAACCATCTTTACCACGAACCAGAAATACACTGATGATAGAAGCGATGATACCTACTGCTGAAATAACCAGTGGGTAGATTGCTCCTGAAATTGCGCTTGACTGTGTATCTGTAAATTTTGTTGCAAGTAATCCCAGTGTGATTGCTGATACAATAGAACCTACATAAGACTCGAAAAGGTCAGCTCCCATACCAGCAACGTCACCTACGTTATCACCTACATTATCAGCGATAACAGCTGGGTTACGAGGATCATCCTCCGGAATACCAGCTTCAACTTTACCTACCAGGTCAGCTCCTACGTCAGCAGCTTTCGTATAGATACCACCACCTACACGTGCAAATAAAGCTACGGAAGAAGCACCAAGGCTGAATCCGAACAGAATAGAATCATTTTTTGTAACAAGGTAAATGATGCTGACACCAAACAGTCCAAGACCTACCACGCAAAGTCCCATAACTGCGCCACCGCGGAATGCGATCGGCAGTGCTGCTGACATACCTTTTTCTTTTGCTGCGTTAGCAGTTCTTACGTTTGCTCTTGTAGCAACATTCATACCGCAGTAACCTGCGATGATTGAAAATAATGCTCCGATGATGAAGCAGATAGCTGTTGCCCAGCTGATTGCGAAACCAACTGCGACAAATACAACTACGATAAAGATAACGAGGATTTTGTACTCAGACACCAGAAATGCCTGTGCGCCCTCGTGGATTGCTGCTGCGATTTCTTTCATACGGTCTGTACCTTCAGACTGTTTTTTCACATTGGCAGCTAATCCTGCGGCAACCAGTAATGCAAGGATGCCGATGATTGGAATAATAAAAGCCCAAGTCATGATGTATTAACTCTCCCTTCAATAGTTGCAGAGCATGTTTTTTAATATTTCATGCTCCCTTGTGAATCATCAATTCCTGCATCTTTCATATTTCACGCCATTCACTCCCTTTTCCTCAAAAAAATGATGGCACACCTATAAAAGCCTGCAAAAATTGCCTAGGCACTATACTAGCATACAAAAAACAACCTTGTCAATAATTGTTATGCATTTATCAATCTATTCTGTGCAAATTCAACTATTCACTGTTATTTTATCCATCGGTTTTCGTCATTATTCCATGTGAATTTTCCTGTTTTTTCTACATTTTTTTCAGAATCACTATTTTTTCGATAAAATCAAAACCATTTTATTTTCCAAAAAGTATTGGTCTGTGCTACAATAATCAAAGGTTTTTCCGATGCCATTTTTTTAAAACATATAAAAAATATTGAGGTGAAAATTTATGCAACAAAATATCGCAACAGAATTAACTCAGTTTATAAAGAACAGTCCTTCTGCCTTTCACGCAGTAGACACTATGAAAAAAGAACTTCTTGCAAACGGTTTTACTGCCCTGTATGAAAACGAACGCTGGAATCTGCAGGCAGGTGGCAGCTACTTTGTCACCCGCAATGACTCTTCCATCATCGCCTTCTCCATTCCGGAAAACGGTTTTGACGGCATGCGCATCATGGCCAGCCACAGCGACTCTCCTTCCTTTAAAATCAAGGAAAAACCGGAGATGGAAGTAGAAAAAAAATATATCAAACTGAATGTAGAACGCTATGGCGGAATGATTTTTGCACCGTGGTTTGACCGTCCGCTCTCCGTGGCCGGACGTGTGATCATCAAAAATCCTGCTACCGGAAAACTGGAAAGCAGACTGGTAAATGTAGACCGTGATCTGGTGATGATTCCAAATCTTGCCATCCACATGAACCGCGAAGCCAACAACGGTTACAAATACAATGCGCAGAAAGACATGCTTCCGCTCTACGGCATGAGCACCGCCAAAGACACCTTTATGCAGACCATTGCTGATGCAGCCGGGGTGTCCGTTGATGACATTCTCGGACATGATCTCTTCTTATATAACAGAGAACGCGCCAGCATATGGGGTGCTTCCGAAGAGTTTGTTTCCGCTCCGCAGCTGGATGATTTACAATGTGCATTTTCGTCCATGAAAGGTTTCTTGTCCGCAGAAAAAAACAATTACCTGGCTCTACATTGTGTATTTGATAACGAAGAGGTCGGAAGCGGTACAAAACAGGGCGCAGCTTCCACATTTTTGTGTGATACGCTGCAGCGGATCCATGAAGTACTTGGCTATGACCGGGAAGATTACCGCATTCATCTGGCAAACAGTCTGATGCTCTCCGCCGACAATGCACATGCGGTTCATCCGAATCATACCGATATGGCAGATCCGACGAACCGTCCTTACCTGAATGGCGGAATTGTGATCAAATTCAATGCGAACCAGAAATATTGTACCGATGCCGTATCTGCTGCCATGTTCCGTGATATCTGCAAGCAGGCAGATGTACCGGTGCAGACATTCACAAACCGTTCCGATATTGCAGGCGGTTCCACACTTGGAAATATTTCCAATACACAGGTAGCGCTCAACACCGTAGATATTGGATTGCCGCAGCTGGCGATGCATTCACCGTATGAGACGGCCGGTGTAAAAGATACGGAGTATCTTGTACGGGCGGCTCGCGAATTTTTCTCATAAATTCTTGTTTGTCGTTTAAGGAACAAATAAAAAATAACTCCAACGAGGATATGAAAAATTTTCTGTGGCTGCTGCATCTAACCCGTCCGCTTCCGCGAACTCACCCGCAAAACCAGCGGGTTCAAACACACTCTCGCGGACGGGTTAGATGCAGCAGCCACAACGAAAATTTTACAATTATCCTCCTGTTGGAGTTATTTTTATTTTGTTCCATCTACACGACGGCACCGCGTACCACGCATGCATACAAGATAATGACATAATACTTGTTATGCTGCATGCGCAATTCACAGCTATATATGTTATGAAATTTAAGTGACTGGCAATCATGCGCCACCCTTGACAATAAAAAAAGAACTGCTGAAATCCTGTTACCGACGGCGAAGAACTCAAGAACATATAGCGGCTTTGCCGCTACAATGCCTACTGATTTTTCGCATTTATAAAGTGAATCAGCGTACACAACATAGCATTAATTTCATTATAACTTATATGTGTACGTGGCACGCGGTGCCGTCTCGTAAACAGGGCAAATCTGGAAGCAAAATCCGTGACAAGACGGTAGGTTGATTTTCGTTACCGCAGCGAGCATAGCCCGCCTCCGTGAGTGTGTTTGAGCACGCTGTTTCTGCGTGCGAGTTCACGGAAGGAGGCGGAGATAAGCGGCGCAGCGGAGGTAGAAAATCATCCGTGTCTGTCTGGATTTTTGTTCCAGATTGTCCCTTTTACACAGACAAACAGGAATTTACTTTTTGACCCCGCGGGTATCACGATTTGCAACTCTAAGTCGATTCAAATGCACGGCCTTTTCCTTCACCATAATAATTTCTTCGGTTTCATTGTTCAGCTGCCATACATCCGTCAGCACTTCTCCATCTCCCAGCCGCATACCACGCACACCGACCGCTCCTTTTTTCTTCTCCGGAACATCTTCGGTTGCAAAGCGCAGAAAATAGTTTTTCTGTGACTGAAGCACCAATGTTGTCTCCGGTTCTGCCACTGTCATGTACAGGATCTTATCTCCATCCTGCAGTTTCGTTGCAGCGGTGGTACGTTTGGACACATCAAATTCACAGCCTGCCACCTGTTTGCACATGGACTGTTCTGTCACAAACAACAGCTTCTTGTCCATAATATTTTCCAGTGCAGTGATGTATACAATATTTTCTGTACTACTGTCGTAGTTACTGATGTTATCCACCGGAATTCCCTTATCACGGAATTTTCCATACGGAATATCAGCAACTTTTACCAGATGCATCTGTCCATTATCCGTAAACAGACAGATTTTTCCGTCACTCATGCACGGAACGATCTGCTTATTCTCGCTGTCTGCCGCTTCTTTGTTTCGCTCATATACGGAATTGTCCACGGTTTTCACATAACCAAAACGATCCATCAGTAATACAACCGGTACTGCTTCTGCCTCTTTTTCTTTGTATACAGCAGCTTTTCCGTTTTCGATCACAGTCAGTCGCGGATGGGAAAATTCTTTTTTCAGTGCTTTCAGCTCTTTGATAATGACTTTTGCCATTGCCGCACGGCTGCCAAGAATTTCCTGATACAGTGCAATATTTTTCAGTGTCTCCTCATGTTCTGCCATCAGGGCTTCGATCTCCAGTCCGATCAGCTTATACAGACGCATTTCCAGAATGGCTGTCGCCTGACGCTCGGAAAAATGAAGCATGGAAGCTGTTTTTTCGGAAAGTTTGGATTTGAATTTAATTCCTTCGGTTTCTCCGGTGATCAGACATTTTTTCGCCTGTTTGATATTTTTACTTCCGCGCAGGATCTCGATGATCAGATCAATAACGTCGCAGGCCTTGATCAGACCTTCCTGAATCTCACACTTGTCCTGCTCTTTTTTCAACAGTGTTGTATACTTGCGGGTTGCCAACTCATACTGGAACTGAACGTTATGACGAATTACGGACACCAATCCCATGGTCTCTGGTTTGCCGTTTGCTACTGCCAGCATGTTCACCCCAAAAGTATCTTCCAAACGTGTCTTCTTATATAAAAGGTTGCACAGGTTCTGCGCATCAGCTCCTTTTTTCAGATCGATCACAATACGGATGCCTGCCTTGGAAGACTGGTTGGAAATATCCACGATATCGGATGTTTTTTTCGTCTCAACCAGACTGTATACATCATTCAGGAATTTACCGATATTTGCACCGATCATGGTGTATGGAATCTCGGTAATAACAATACGCTCTTTTCCACCTTTTACCGGCTCAATTTCTACTTTTCCACGCAGTTTGATCTTGCCATTTCCAGATTCATAAATAGAAATCAGCTCGTCTTTGTTGATGACGATTCCACCTGTCGGGAAATCCGGTCCCGGAATGTACTCCATCATTTCTTCTGTGGTGATATCCGGATTTTTCATGTATGCGATCACGCCGTCAATGACTTCACCCAGATTGTGCGGCGGAATGCTGGTTGCCATACCTACCGCAATGCCCTCTGCACCGTTGATCAGAATGTTTGGCACTTTTACCGGAAGTACGGAAGGCTCTTTCTCTGTCGCATCAAAGTTCGGGATAAAATCTACCACATCTTTATCCAAATCTGCCAGATACGCCTGCTGCGTGATTTTTTGCAGACGTGCCTCGGTATAACGCATTGCTGCGGCGCCATCACCCTCGATGGAACCAAAGTTTCCGTGTCCATCCACCAGCGGCATACCATATTTGAAGTCCTGCGCCATAACAACCAGAGCTCCATAAATGGAACTGTCACCATGCGGATGATATTTACCCATGGTATCGCCGACAATACGCGCACACTTACGATACGGGCGGTCATAACGGATGCCCAGCTCGTGCATATCGTACAGAGTTCTGCGCTGTACCGGCTTTAATCCGTCCCGCACATCCGGCAGGGCACGGGCAATGATAACACTCATTGCATAGTCGATATATGATTTCTGCATGATCTCCGAATACTCGGTTCGGATGATCTGCTCTCTGTTTTCAGCCATGTTTTTCTCCTACTAAATATCTAATTCTGCATCATTTGCATGCTCGTAGATGAATGCTTTTCGCGGCGGCACATCGGTACCCATCAGCATTTCTGTCACATCCGATGCCATACGTCCATCCTCGATCTCTACTTTTTTCAGCATACGTGTCTCCGGATCCAGCGTTGTCTCCCAGAGCTGTTCTGCATCCATTTCACCCAGACCTTTGTAACGCTGTAGCGTGAAACTTCCGGTGTGCGTCTTGCGGTAACGCTCCAGTGCTGCATCATCATAGAGATATTCTTCTTTTCCTTTTGACGGAATGACTTTATAAAGCGGCGGCATCGCAATGTATACATGCCCCTCAAAAATCAGTTCCGGCATAAAACGATAGAACAGGGTCAGAAGCAATGTGGAAATATGCGCACCATCCACGTCGGCATCTGCCATAATAACGATCTTGTCATAACGCAGTTTGGAAATATCAAAATCGTTGCCGTATCCTTCAGAAAAACCGCATCCAAACGCATTGATCATGGTCTTGATCTCCGCATTGGCCAGCACTTTATCAATACTTGCTTTCTCTACGTTCAAAATTTTTCCACGGATTGGAAGAATCGCCTGGAAATTACGGTCACGGGCCGTCTTTGCAGAACCACCGGCGGAATCTCCCTCGACGATAAAAATCTCACATTTGGAAGCATCTCTGCTCTCACAATTTGCCAGTTTTCCGTTGGAATCAAAGGAAAATTTCTGCTTTGTCAGCAGGTTAGTTTTCGCTTTCTCCTCTGTCTTACGGATTTTTGCCGCTTTTTCCGCACAGGATAATACCGTTTTCAGTGTTTCCAGATTTTTGTCAAAAAACAGCTGGATCTCGTCACCGGTTACTTTCGCCGTGATACGGGAGGCATCCTGATTATCCAGTTTTGTCTTGGTCTGTCCCTCAAAACGCGGATCCGGATGCTTGATGGAAATAACCGCGGTCATACCGTTACGCACATCTGCACCGGTGAAATTTGCATCCTTTTCCTTCAAAATTCCAAGCTGACGGGCATATTGATTCATCACCGTTGTAAAAATCGTCTTAAAACCGGTAATGTGTGTACCGCCCTCCGCATTGTAAATATTGTTACAGAAACCTAAAATATTTTCATGAAATTCATTTGTATACTGGAAGGCAGCTTCCACAGTGATTCCTTCGCTCTCGCCCTTGAAATAAAGCACATCGTGAAGCACATCTGCCTTTTTGTTCAGATCACGGACAAATCCGATGATTCCCTCTTCCTCATGATAAACGATATGCTCCGGTTCCTCGCCGCGCAGATCTTCATAAATAATCGTCAGCTTCGGATTCAAGTATGCAGTCTCATGCAGACGGCTTTTTACCTCATCCTCTTTGAATCTTGTTTTTTCAAAAATTTCCGGATCCGGAAGGAAATTGATCTTTGTTCCGGTCTTTTTTGTCTTTCCAATGATTGGAAGCAAACCATCCACCAGCGGTTCCACGGCCACGCCACGCTCATAGCGGTCATGATGGATCGCGCCGTCCCGGCTGATCTGTACATCCAGATAGGTGGACAGTGCGTTTACTACCGAAGAACCTACGCCGTGCAGACCACCGCTTGTCTTGTATACAGAATCGTCAAATTTTCCTCCCGCATGCAGCGTGGAAAAAACAAGTCGTGCCGCCGGAACTCCTTTCTCATGCATTCCAACCGGAATACCCCGTCCATTATCCTCAACGGTACAGGAGCCATCCGCTTCCAGTGTCACCCTGATCTCACTGCAGGCTCCTGCCAGATGCTCGTCCACCGCATTATCTACGATCTCATAGATCAGGTGGTTCAAACCCTTGCGGGACACACTTCCAATGTACATACCCGGTCGCTTACGCACCGCTTCCAGGCCTTCCAGTACGGAAATACTCCCCGCATCATATGTTACTTTATCTGCCATTTTTTCACCCTTTCAAGTTAGTGAACAAACGTTCACCAAAGTCTTTCTATTTTACCATAAAAATGGGAATCCCGCAAGGAGGATTCCCACTACAACCAACGATAACTACATCTTCTTACTCTTCTGTTTTTTTCTGTTTGTCACCTTTTCTCCTTTTCCAGACCTTGCGAAACACTACGATAACTATCACACAAATGATAACAATCGGAATCAAAATTGGCAGACCGCCCAGTAATCCAACCATAAAATTCTGGAATCCCTGTCCCATCTGGTACAAATTATCGTTGAATTTTGCCTTTACACGATCACCGAAAGTTGTTCCTGCTGTAGAACTTTCCCGGTTCACCTCATACAGATCCAGATAAATGGTACTGTAAGTAACCTGATTGTCGTATACACGAAGCTGAGATTCATAACTTTCAATCTCATATCGCACATCTGTGATCTGAGACTGAATGGACAAAATATCTTTCATGGATGTGGCCTGCTCCATCATGGAAAACAGTGCATCCAACTCTTCCCGCAGCGCTTTGATATGAGTATCCATATCTGTATACTGCAACGTAACATCCTCGGTGCTTTCACTAAATGACCGAACGTTGACCGCATCCTTTACATCACCCACAAAGTCATCCAGTTTTTCTGCCGGAATTCGAAGTACAAGATATGCATAACGTGTTGTATCCCCGCCATAATTTCCGCCAACATCTGAACTTTCCACATAACCGCCGGCACTTTCTGTCTTTGCCCGTACATCTGCCACCAATGTATCAAACTCTGTGGTTTCTGCTGACATATTGACGGTTTTGATCAGCTTCTGTTCCGTATTGACACCTTCCACATTCTCCAGTTCGGTTCCAGTTGTATCTGTTCTCTGATCTCCAGAGTCCTGCGCACTTTCATCTACTGTACCATCTGTACTCGCCGCGTTTTCTGTCGCACTGTCCTGAGCTGCTGCTTCTGTACTGTCAATTTCGTCACTTCCGACCTGAAAGCCACCCAAACTGTTTCCACTGCGATTTGCGGCACTGCTGTCTGCTGCCGACTGTGTACTCGTTCCACAACCAATCGCAAACATCATACTTCCAACTAACAACATACAAAGAATCCATTTACCCAATCTTAAGCATTTGCCCGTTTTATTCTTTCTTTTCATAAGCCTTCTCCTCCTGCCATACATGAAATGAACTTTTCCCTGCTTCATACCAAATTTTCAAAAAACATGTGTCTTACAATTACACACTGCTTTTATCCCCATATCCAGATGTTTTCTATTAAATAATGCGTTCCATATTACATTTGCACCAAATCTTTGTTTTTTACCTGCTGCTATCTAATATTAAATTCTATTTGAATTGGTTTTACATACTGATCGCCGCCATCTATGTTTCCGATGGAAATATTTTTCTGCAAGCGATAGTGCCCTGCCCCAAGAGAACCATACACATCTGTCCAGTCTACGTACCAGTCACACCAATTCTGCGCATCCCCCGGCTTCACCACATGCAAAATATCATGATATGCGATTTCATCCAATTTTTGACATTCCGTCCATGTATCTTCCGCCTCATCATACACTTCGATTCCTTCGTAATCATCTCCAAAACTGATATCTTCGTCGCCATTATTTGTCAGTCTTACTTTCAGGGATGTCGGCGTCACTGCCAGCACTTTTACATCCACATTCACTGCAAGAATCCCCGTAGATGCCGATGTATCTTCCTCTGTACCCGTCGAATCCTGACTGCTTTCTTTTTCTTCCGTTCCCTGATTTGAAGCAGCAGTTCCATCCTCCTGCGCATCAGAAGCATCCACGTCTCCACTTGCTGCATCCCCTTGGTCAGCCTTTCCTAGTTCAAGGCTTTCCTCCTGACTTGCCGTTTCCGTTTTTGGTGCCGAACCTGAAGTTTCATTCTGCGACATTTGAAAACTTCCACGCAGCCCGATCCAGCTTCCGCCTGCTACAACCACACATACAATGCAGGCTGCTGCCACACGAGTCCATCGCCGTCTACGCACTTTCTTTTTCTGCTGTTCTTCCGCGTTTTTTCCCTGTTTTAAAATAAACTGCATTTTTTCGATAAATGGTTTTGAAAATGCATGCTGTCCTTCTGCGTCTAATTTTTTCTGTACCTGTTCCGCTTCTTCCTGCATACATTTCGCCAGTGCCCGTTTCAACACTTCCTCTGAGTCCCGCACTTTTTTTCGTTTTGTATAAACACGTTCCGCTTTCTCTGATTTTTCCTGATTTTGTCTGTTCATTGCTCCCTCACTCCTCTCTCAGAAGATTCTGCAATTTTTTCCGCGCCCGGAAAATCCGCACATTTACAACTTTTGGTGTCACGCCAAGCAGATCTGCGATCTCCCGGTCGGATAGTTCGTGCAAATATTTGTATTCAAATACCACACGATAAATTTCATCCAGCTGTCGAACAGCCTGCAAAATCCGCTCATAACTTTCCTGTGCCAGGTACCATAGAAAATATCGATATTTATGATAAAGCTGAACAAATTTGGACCGGTCCTCGTCAGTGTCCAGCATGCTTAAAAACAAAAGCATAACGTTTCCTCCCCATTTCGTTTAGGTACTCTCAAAATTTTTTCAATGAAAATTTTTGAATTTTGAAAGTACCTCTTACAGATATCCGTACAATTTTTTGTCTTTTCTATATATAATAACGGATAAAAACTGCTGTTTACTACAAGATTTCCCATTTTCATAATATTTTTTATAAAAGTCCTTATTAAATTAAAAAGCACAAAACAAATAAGAATATAAAAAGTACCCTGCCAATTAAAAATAAAAGGCAAGGTACTAAAACATCATAAAACTATATAGACGTATCTCTGAAAAAATTTATAATATAACTTTAAAAATCAGGAATATAGCTATCAAAGCAATTACAATCCCCCACACAAACGTTCCGCATCCTGAAGATTCACGTGAAGATTTCCTGTGATTTCCTTTTTGTTGTGAATAATCATACTGCCGCGATGCTGTTTTATATTCTGTTGATGAATGAGTCTTTCTGTTTGATCTGATTGCTTTTCGATATAAAGCTAACGGATCGCTTATGGACATCATTCGAGAATAAAAATTATTTATCCATTGTATATCACCATGGCTACACATATTCGCTTCCGTACATCCCGGCTCATGCACAATTTGATTTCTCACCCAACGGTAATGTTTTAGCTGCTTCAAATCCTCATTCCAGCTTTTAACATAACAAGAACCCAAAGGTGTGTTAATCATTTCATCAATATATAATGAAATACCATGATTATCACCGTACATCTCATTACATAATTTTTCAAGTTTCTTATAAGAATCAATAAAATTCATCATTTGCTCCGTTACTATCTCAATTTTCAATCAACACTTTTTTAAGCGTCATATGCCATGCGGAACACTTCGAGTATATCATCGTATGTTAGTTCTTTATAACCAATCAGTGTTCGTGTCTGACCTCTGGAGCAATTAAACGCCAACGTCTCCAGATCAGTTTCTTTCACACCAAGCATTTTCAAATTCGTCGGCATTCCGATGGACGCATAAAATGCTTCCTGCATGTTGATGGCCGTTTCAATGGTTTTCTCCGGATGTTCAAAATCCACATCCACGTTCCATACATTCTGCGCATACTGTAACCAGCGATTGATATTTGCCTTGTATACATAACGTGCCCAGCTGCACCAGAGTGCTGCCAGACCAGCTCCATGTGCCACCTGTGTATACATGCCGGAAACCTCATGCTCCAGCTGATGAACGACAAGCTGTGTCTTGCGTCCGCATCCGGTCAGACCATTATGCGCCAGAGAAGATGCCCACATCATATTTGCACGCGCCTCATAATTTTCCGGATCTGCCAGACAGTCTTTTCCGGCTTTCATCACGTTTTTGATCACAGCTTCTGCAATGGCATCCGTCAGATAAGTATCTTCGCCCGGGCAGAAATAACGCTCAATCGTATGCATTGCAATATCCACGATACCACAAGCTGTCTGATACGGACTTACAGTGTAGGTTAACTCTGGATTTTCAATAGCAAAATCCATACGATTACAGCTGCATCCATAGCCACGTTTTTCGTTTGTTTCTGTATTTGTAATTACACAGGAATTGGACATTTCCGAACCAGCTGCTGCCAATGTCAGAATCGAACCTTTTCGCAATGTTTTCTGCGGTACACATTTTCCAAGGGAAAAATCCCACACATCGATATCCGGATTTGCCACACCGTTTGCAATGTCTTTGGAAGAATCCAGTACAGAACCTCCACCGACTGCCAAGACAAAATCAACGCCTTCCTTCTGGCAAAGTGCAATGCCTTCCCGCACCAGTTTCAGTTCCGGATTCGCTGTCACGCCACCAAGTTCCACATAAGCGATGCCTTCCGCTTCCAGTGCTTTTTCCACACGGTCTAATAACCCGCTTTTTCTGGCAGACTGACCGCCAAAGTGAACCAGCACTTTCTTCGGTGAATATCCGGCAATGATTTTTCCAACATTTAATTCTTCATCTTTTCCAAAATATACTTTTGTCGGTGTTTCATATACAAAGTTTTCCATACCATTTTACCTCCAGCAAACATGTTTTGTGTTGATACTACTTTATAACAATCCACAAAAATGTTCAACCAATCCTTCGATATTCCATAGAATTTACATCAACATTCTCTGTACCATTCATAAAAAATCCATTTACAAAATATAGCCTACATTTTGTAAATGGATTTTAATATCATTTCTGTTTTTGAATTCTATACTTCCAGCTTCATATCGCCTTCTTTGATCCATCCGGCTTTTCTCATTCCTTCTGAGAAAATCAATGTCACAACTGCCGGCAGAACAAAATGCATGAGAATAATCTGAATCAATGCCACTTTGGATGACATTCCTGTCTCAAGCATCGCACCATAAGCTGCAATCTGTCCAACGAAACCTGCGGAACCCATTCCGGATCCGATCGGTGTACTTACCATATGTAAAACCGCAGATGCGATCGGTCCCAAAATTGCACTGGAAATGATCGGTGGCAGCCAGATCAGCGGTCTGCGCAAAATATTTGGCACCTGAAGCATGGATGTTCCGATTCCCTGTGCGATAAAACCGCCAAATTTATTTTCACGATAACTTGCTACCGCAAAACCAACCATCTGACAGCAGCATCCGATGGTTGCCGCGCCTGCTGCCAGTCCTGTCAGTCCCATGGAAACGCCAAGTGCTGCGGAACTGATCGGCAATGTCAGAATCATTCCCATCAGAACGGATACCGCGATACCGCCAAGGATCGGCGATGCCTCTACATTAATATTTACCAGATTTCCAAGCCATTTCATAAAGTTGGAAATTGGCGGACCAACAATAAATCCTGCTGCCGCACCGGTACAAATTGATACCAGCGGTGTCAGAATAATATCAATCTTGGTTCTTCCTGCAACCAGTCTGCCGCACTCGATACCGATCAGTGCTGCAACAAAAGCGCCCAGCGGCTCTCCCGCTTTTCCCAGCGCAAAATTTTCCATTCCAAGTGTTGGAAACGCTCCGATCATACCGGCTACGGCTGCGGAAACCGTCACAAGCGGTCCCTGTTTAAACTTCGCAGCAACACCGACACCGATACCTGCGCCGGTTACGGTTTTTGCCACATTGGAAATAGCGATCAGATATGTTCCGATCTCATTTCCAACTAAATTTCCGATCTGTCCAATGATCGTTCCGATGATCAATGTGGAAAAAAGTCCAAGGGCCATTCCACTCAAACCATCAATAAAAATGTGATTCAGTACTTTTTTCATAAAACTTCTCTCCTTTATATTTCTCATATTGCTATAAAAGCATGACTTTTTCATAGAATAGACAAATCCATTTTCATGCATAATTAATTTCTTTGTTTTGTCTGTCTTGTCACTTGTCGTCACATTATAGCACAGAGTGTGTAAAAAGAGAAGTCTCTCTTTATCTCTAATTTTTCCTTATTTTTGAACAGGCTGTCGTTTGAAGAAAATTGCCAGCACCATACAGCCCGACACGATTAGCATCGGAAGCCAGAACAGATTCATATAAATCGCGCGAATCGCCTCCGGACTTTGCTGCGCTGCCTCTGCTGCATAATGTCCTGCATGAAGCACAGCCGAAAATACCACACCGGCAATGGCAGTTCCCGCTTTCATTGTGCACATCATAAAAGAGGTCATCACACCCTGCGGGCGTTTTCCGGTCAACGCTTCTACTTCATCCACTGTATCTGCACAAATGGCATAACACGGACTGGTTGCCATACTTTTTCCAAGTCCCGCCAGCAGCATAAAAATGCAGAACAAAACCAGATTTTTTCTGCATACAAACATTACCACTGTCAGCACCAGGAAAGTGCCAAATCCAAACAACATGCAGTTCCTGTTTCCAAGTCGATTTAGCATCTTATCCATAAATAATGCCGCCAGAAGCTGTGCCAGCGTATAAATCGTGAGAATTAAAGTTGCCCGGCTCTCATCCAGCAAAATATATTTTGAATAATACATAATGCTCTGGTTTTGCAGAATCATAACAACCATAACACAGGCCCCGATCACGCAGAGCAAAATCCAGGAACGGCTTTTTACCGCGCATTGCAGAGATTCCTTTAAACTCATGCACGCTTCCCCTTCTGTCCGCACACGTTCCCGACAGGAAATACAGCAATTTTCCAGTAACACAAAATTTATTACACCGTAAATTACCGCCACCGGTGCAAAACTGAAACGCCCCTGCACGCCGCACAACGCCACCAGCGGCAAGGTCAGAAAACTTACCAGCAGACTTCCGGTTCCGCTTCCAAATACTTTAAAACTGTTCAGCACACGCCGTTCTTTCACATCACTGGTGAGCAGTGACAGCAACGTACCATAACCGGTATTGTTAACCGCATACAAAATACAGAATAGTAAATAGGTAACAAACGCAAACAGCACCTTTCCGTGTGCGCTCAGATCCGGCACCATAAAAACAAGGATAAACATGATTGTCAGCGGAATGGTCGTTGTATAGATAAAAGGCTTTGCCTTGCCCCCTTTGAAATGGCTGCCATCAATGGCCACTCCCGTCAGAAAATTCACCAGTGCTTCTATTAATCTCGTCACGCCAAAGATCACGCCCACTGCCGCAATGGAAATTCCTGCGATATCCGTATAATAATAGGAAAGGTAAGAACTGACTGCGCCAAACGTAATGCAGCTTGCCACGTCCCCACCGCTGTAGCTGAATTTTTCCCATAAAGATATTTTTACGGGTTCTCTTTTTATATTTGTAGTTTTCATTGTCTGCCCCCAAATTAAACGAATTTTTCCATACATTTCCTAAGTTCTTCTCACAAGGATATTTTGTATTGTAAATCTTCTAAAAATAAGTGTACTACTTTAGGACAAAGAAATATAGCATTATTTTTCCCAAATGCTGTAAATTCGTATCAACGCAAAAAAATCAGCAGATATTCTCTGCTGATTTCAATGATGCAGGAAAAGGGACTTGAACCCTCATGACTGCAATAGTCACACGGACCTGAACCGTGCGCGTCTGCCAATTCCGCCATTCCTGCGTATTAAATTAATTGTCTGCTGCGTTGTTGATATAAAATGCAGGAAAAGGGACTTGAACCCTCATGACTGCAATAGTCACACGGACCTGAACCGTGCGCGTCTGCCAATTCCGCCATTCCTGCATATCAAATTGCTTTGCTGCCCCGCAGCTGACAAAGCATATAATACAACAAGCACCTTTAAATGTCAACACTTTTTTTCTGTTTTTTCAAATGCATATTTTTTATATTTTTTCGAAAAACTGTTGACATTATGCCTTACTTTTGGTATCATCTCTTCTTGTCGGAAACAATAATAACGACACATGCGGAAGTGTCGGAACTGGCAGACGAGCAAGACTAAGGATCTTGTGACTATTGCAGTCGTGTGGGTTCAAGTCCCATCTTCCGCATTACTTAATTTGGTGCGGAAGCCTTATAAATCAAGGTTTCCGCGCTTTTTTTTGTTTTTAAACTGTTTGAACACTCTTGAACACGTTCACATCTGGCATTTTGCCACTGATTGCTGCTTCGTAGGCGGATACCCTATCTTCCGGCGGTTCCGTTGCAAAAATGTAACTCTGCTGTGTCGTAGAAATTATTATTCATCTGACAAACTTCTATAATAGTCCACTAAGCAAAATAACTGCTCCTTCGTAAATTATATAAATTATTCTCACATTTTTCTTTGTTTCCGAATGCCTGATGCTATATAAACGACCAACTCCATGGTTTTCTCCTCCTCCCCTTTTATATAGTCTCTCGGAATCTCTAAGCCTGTATTTCTGTGGCTTCTGAGATTCCATTTTTATTTTTTCTCCACCTTTTTTCAAAAAAGTCCTTGACATTC
>CAVKTR010000006.1:0-61018 GCA_963659325.1 Dysosmobacter segnis | reverse complement strand
GATCCGGTAGGTGCATGCGTAGGTATGAACGGTGCCCGTGTCAATGCCATCGTAGAAGAGTTAAATGGTGAAAAGATCGACATCATCAACTGGAACGAGAATCCGGCTATGCTCATCGAGAACGCATTAAGCCCGGCAAAAGTTATCTCCGTTATCGCAGATGCTGAGGAGAACAAAGCAAAAGTTGTTGTTCCGGATTATCAGCTTTCCCTGGCTATCGGTAAAGAAGGACAGAATGCCCGTCTGGCAGCCCGCCTGACAGGATTCAAGATCGATATCAAGAGTGAGACACAGGCAAGAGAAGCCGGTGATTTCATGGATTACGAAGAAGATTACGAGGATGAAGAGTTCGCAGAAGATGATCTGAATCTGGATGAGGATTTGGATGAGACATCTTATGAGGATGAGGATTCCTACGAAGCAGACGATTTCGCAGCAGAAGAGGATAACGAGAATGACTAAGAAAAGTCCGATGCGCATGTGTGTGGGATGTCACGAAATGCGGGAAAAAAGAGATATGATCCGTGTTTTGAAAATGCAGGACAATACATTCTGCATAGATCCGGCAGGCCGCAAAAACGGTCGTGGTGCATATCTGTGCAAGAATCCGGACTGCCTGGAACTGGCAGTAAAGAATCACGGATTGGAACGTTCATTCAAAATGAGTATACCAAAAGAAATAGTTGCAGATTTAACAGAGGAGATGAAAACGATTGCAGAATAACAGGATTTTATCCAGTCTGGGCCTTGCGCAGAAAGCAGGCTGTATCGCCAGCGGCGAGTATGCGGTAGAAAAAGCAGTAAAAGGCGGTCAGGCATGCCTGGTGATCGTGGCAGAGGATGCTTCGGATAATACGAAGAAAAAAATGAGAAATATGACAGACTTCTATGAGACCCCTCTGTATGTTTGCGGAAGCAAAGATGATCTGGGTCATTGCATCGGCAAAGAATACCGCTCTATGGTAGCGGTTCTGCAGCCAGGTTTCGCAAAATCTGTCATGAAGCAGCTTGACAATAGACCAACAACTGAATAGGGAGGAACTGGAATGGCAAAAATTAGAGTTCATGAGATTGCAAAAGAATATGATGTACCGGCGAAGGAAGTAATTTCTTTCCTTCATGGACATAATATAGAAGTAACAAATTTAAGTTCACTGGAAGACAATGCAGTTGCATTAGTCAGAGGAAAATACGGAAAGCAGGCAGGTGCTGAGACAAAAGAGCGTCCGAAGAAAAAAGCAAGCATTTCTGCTGTATACAATCCTCAGAACAGCAAGATGGGCAACCGTCGTCCGAATGGCAACCGTAATGACCGTAACGGAGACCGCCCACAGCGAAATAACAGTGACAGACCGCGCAATAACAACGGCGAGAGACCACAGCGCAGCAACAATGGCGAGCGTCCACAGAGAAACAACGGTGACAGACCTCGTTTCGATGGTGAGCGTCCACAGAGAAACAACGGTGACAGACCTCGTTTCGATGGTGAGCGTCAGCAGAGAAACAACGGTGACAGACCTCGTTTCGACGGAGACCGTCAGCAGCGCAATAATGGTGACAGACCGCAGAGAAGATACGGTGACAGACCAAACAGACAGGAAAATGGTGATAGAAATGGCCGTTATGAAAGAAAAGACAACAATAATCAAAAAGGCTTCCAGGGTAATCGCGGCGGCGGTAATAATTTTGGAGGTAATCGAAACAATCGGCAGGACGGTCAGAATCGTTCAAGAGAGACGAGAGGACGCTTAGATCAGGAAATCTCACGTATGAATCGTGACAGCGCTAAGGCAACGATCGAAGAGCTGCGTGGAAAAGAGAATACACACGCAAATAAGAAGAAAAACAAACAGGATTACGAGAGAAAGAACCGTAAACAGGAGCAGTACGTAAACCTGGAGAAGAAGACCGGACACAAAAAACGGAATGCGCAGCCACAGCCGCAGGCAGAAAAGAAGACAGATGAAGTTCGCAGCATCTCTCTGCCAGAAGTTATGACTGTTCGTGAGCTGGCAGAACGTATTGACGTACCGGCTTCCAAAGTCGTAGAAAAATTATTTATGCAGGGTATCCTTGCAACAGTAAATCAGGAAGTTGATTACGAGAAAGCAGAAGAAATCGCACTGGAGTTCAACTGCATCGCTGAGAAGGAAGAGAAAGTGGATGTCATCGCAGAACTTCTGAAAGAGGAAGAAGAGGATGAGAGCACATTGGTTTCCAGACCGCCGGTTGTATGTGTTATGGGACACGTTGACCATGGTAAAACATCCCTGCTGGATGCAATTCGTGAGACTCATGTAACAGACCGTGAGGCAGGTGGTATCACACAGCACATCGGTGCATCTGTAGTACAGATCAACGGACAGAAGATCACATTCCTTGACACACCGGGTCATGAGGCATTTACCGCTATGCGTATGCGTGGAGCAAATTCCACAGATATCGCAATCCTGGTAGTTGCTGCCGATGACGGAATCATGCCGCAGACCATCGAGGCTATCAGCCATGCAAAAGCTGCAGGTATTGAGATCATCGTAGCGATCAACAAGATTGATAAAGAAGGCGCAAACATCGACTATGTAAAACAGGGTCTTGCAGAGCAGGGACTGATTCCGGAAGACTGGGGCGGAAGTACCATTTGTGTACCGGTATCCGCACGTACAGGCGAAGGTATTACAGATCTTCTTGAGATGGTACTGCTGGCAGCAGATATTCTGGAGCTGAAAGCAAATCCGAAGAGAAATGCCCGTGGTCTTGTTATTGAGGCACAGCTGGATAAAGGACGTGGTGCAGTTGCAACTGTTCTGGTTCAGAAAGGTACACTGAAAGTCGGAGAGCCGATCGCAGCAGGAAGCAGCTATGGTAAAGTCCGTGCCATGATCGATGATAAGGGAAGACGTGTCAAAGAGGCAGGTCCGTCTACACCGGTAGAGATCCTTGGATTGAGCAGTGTTCCAAATGCTGGTGAAGTATTTGTGGCCTGCGATTCTGAGAGAGATGCAAGAAGCTTTGCAGAGACATTTGTATCTCAGAACAGAGAGAAGATGCTCGAAGAGACCAGATCCAGAATGTCTCTGGATGATCTGTTCTCTCAGATTCAGACCGGCAACTTAAAAGAACTTGAACTGATCGTAAAAGCAGACGTTCAGGGTTCCGTAGAGGCTGTAAAACAGAGTCTGACAAAACTTTCCAACGAGGAAGTTGTTGTGAAAGTAATCCATGGCGGCGTTGGTGCCATCAACGAGTCCGACATTTCCCTGGCTTCCGCATCCAATGCGATCATCATCGGATTTAATGTAAAACCGGATGCGACTGCAAAAGCAACTGCAGAGCAGGAGAAAGTAGATATTCGTCTGTACTCTGTTATTTACAAGGCCATCGAAGATATCGAGGCAGCCATGAAAGGTATGCTGGATCCGATCTTCGAGGAGAAAGTCATCGGTCACGCAGAAGTTCGTCAGATCTTCAAAGCTTCCGGTGTCGGCAACATTGCAGGTTCTTATGTCCTGGATGGTGTATTTGAGCGTAACTGCAAAGTTCGTATCACAAGAGAAGGCAAACAGATCTTCGAGGGTGACCTTGCTTCCCTGAAACGTTTCAAAGATGATGTAAAAGAAGTAAAAGCAGGTTATGAGTGTGGTCTTGTATTTGAAGGATTTAACGACATTGCAGAGTTCGATGTTGTAGAAGCATATAAGATGGTAGAAGTACCAAGATAATCTGGAGATGACAGAATATGAGAAAAAACAGTATTAAAAATACCCGTTTAAACGAAGAGGTAATGCGCGAATTATCCACCATTATCCGCAATGAGATCAAAGATCCGCGGATCCATGCGCTGACCACTGTGTCAGCGGTACAGGTTGCGCCGGACCTGAAAACCTGTAAAGTATATATCAGTGTTCTTGGTGACAAAAAAGAAAAAGAAGACACCATTGCAGGACTGAAAAACGCAGCCGGCTACGCACGCCGCTGTCTGGCTCAGTCTCTGAACCTGAGAAATACACCGGAGTTGAGATTTATTCTGGACGAATCCATTGAGTATGGTATCGAGATGTCCAAGAAAATTGATGCACTGACAGGCGGTAAAGAGGAAGAATAAGAGGATGAGCATGATTTCATTAGATTCATATCTGGATGGGATTACTACCGTTGCCATTTCCGGTCATATCCGGCCGGATGGCGACTGTGTAGGTTCCTGTCTTGCTGTATACAACTACATTTGTGACAATTATCCGGACATTATGGCCGATCTGTATCTGGAACCGATTCCGGATAAATTCCTGTTTCTGAAAAATGCAGATAAGATCCGTCATATGAAAGAGACGGATGGCAAAAAAGAGTATGATCTTTTTATTGCGCTGGACTGTGGTGATGTGGGACGGCTTGGCCTGTCCGGTCAGTATTTTGAAGTGGCCAAAAGCACATTTTGTGTGGATCATCATATCAGCAATCAGTCTTTTGCGGATTTTAATTACATTTTCCCAAATGCAAGCTCTACTTCAGAGCTGGTATATCAGCTGATGGATGCGGATAAGATCACGAAAGAGATTGCTGAATGTATTTACCTTGGAATCGTACATGATACCGGCGTATTCCAGTATTCCTGCACTTCCTCCAAAACCATGGAGATCGCGGGAAAACTGATGGACAAAGGCATTAATTATTCCAGAATCGTGGACGAGACATTTTATATCCGCACTTTTGCACAGCAGCAGATTCTTGGGAAAGCACTCATGGAGGCAGAAATTCATTTTGATGGAAAATGCATTTCCAGTGTGATAAAACGGAAACAGTTGGAAAAATTCCACGTGGAACCAAAGGATCTTGACGGTATTGTGAGTACACTGCGTTCCACTGCAGGTGTAGAGGTAGCTGTATTTGTATATCCGAATGAAAATGATACTTATAAAGTCAGCCTGCGCTCCGCTTCTTATGTGGATGTCGCTGAAATTGCCGTTGGATTCGGTGGTGGCGGACATTGCCGGGCAGCCGGTGCTTCCATTCAGGGAAAATCGGATGAAGTTCTCAAAAAAGTGCTTACAAAGATTGAAAAGCGGTTAAAAAACAAAGAGGAAGACGGATGTACAACGGAATCATAAATGTATACAAGGAAAAAGGTTATACTTCTTTCGATGTAGTGGCACGGATGCGCGGCATCTGCGGTCAGAAGAAGATTGGTCATACCGGGACTCTGGATCCGGATGCGGAGGGTGTTCTGCCAGTCTGTCTGGGTAAAGCGACAAAGGTCTGTGATATGCTGACAGACTCAGATAAGGTTTACCGCGCAGTGATGCAGCTTGGCGTGGAGACCGATACGCAGGATATGACAGGAACGGTGTTAAAAACAGGCGAAACGTCAGAACTGACCGAATTGGAAGTGAGAGAAACGATCCTTGAATTTCAGGGAGAAATCCTTCAAGTTCCTCCAATGTACTCTGCATTAAAAGTAAACGGAAAGAAATTGTGTGATCTGGCCAGAGCCGGTGTGACTGTAGAGCGCAAGGCAAGGCCGGTCACAATTTATGAGATTCAGGTGGACAGTCTGGAACTTCCGTATGTAACGATGACAGTTTCCTGCTCCAAGGGTACCTATATTCGTGCACTGTGTCATGACATCGGACAGAAACTTGGCTGCGGTGCGGCCATGAAGAGTCTGGTGCGTCTTCAGGCGGCAGGATACCGCATCGAAGATGCATATAAACTGGATAAGCTGCAGGAGCTCAAAGAAAATGGTACATTAAAAGACGTGGTGACACCGATCGAACATGTATTTGAAGTGTATCCGGTGCTGACAGCAAAGCCGGAATTTGACCTTATGTTAAAAAACGGCAATAAGATGGCATTGCAGCAATTTCAGGAAACAATAAAGCCGGAATCGGAAATGAAAGTACGCGTCAGAATGTCGGATGGACGTTTTGCAGCCGTTTATGAATATCGGGAAGACCTCGGACTGTTCCGTCCGTCAAAAATGTTTTTGGAGGATTAACGAGTAAGGATGAAATATATAAAAGATACATTGGATTTTAAAATTGAAGAACCTTCGGTTATTACTCTGGGCAAGTTTGACGGTCTGCACAGCGGCCACCGCTATCTGATGGAGGCTATGCAGAAAGGCAAAGAACAGGGACTCAAATGCGTGATCTTTACCTTTGATATTCCACCGAAAGCAATTCACAAAGATACGTACAATGTGTTATCTACCAATGAAGAAAAAGCACATATTTTTGCGGAGGCAGGGGTGGATTACCTGATCGAATGCCCATTTACCGATGATTTCCGCCAGCTTTCTCCCTATACGTTTTTGCAGATGTTAAAGGAGAAGATCAATGTAAAAATGATCGTGGCAGGCACGGATTTTCATTTCGGATATCAGCGAGCCGGTTCTTTTCAGGAATTACAGCAGTATGCGGATGATCTGGGCTATGAGGCAGTGATCGTTAAGAAAAAACAGTACAAAGGCGAGGATATCAGCAGTACGAGAATCCGCAAGGAGATCGCAGAAGGAAATATGGAAGAAGCCAATTATCTGCTTGGCTATTCTTATTTTCTCACCGGTCCGGTGCTTCACGGCAACGAGATCGGACGAACCATCGGAATCCCGACGGCAAATCAGCGTCCGGAAGAATTTAAGCTGCTTCCGCCAAAGGGTGTGTATGCAGTAGAGATTCTGGCAGATGGAAAGCAGTATGACGGAATCAGCAACGTGGGATGTAAGCCGACCATTGAAGGGATCAATCCTATGGGCGTGGAGACGTTTCTATTTGACTATTCCGGAGATCTGTACGGAAAGGACATCAAAGTGTCGTTCCTGAAATTTATCCGCCCGGAGCGGAAATTTGGTTCTCTGGCAGAATTAAAGGCACAGATGGACCGGGATATTCTGGTTTGTAAGAAATATCTGAAAAATGTGCATGAAGCATAAAACGAAATTACAGATGATTTTTGGTAAGTCTGACGGTAGATGATTTTGCAGAAAGTGGTTTACAAGTCAGATGGAATATGATATATTGGTTAGGCGTGAGTAAAAAGCCCATACTCAGTACGCGGACACTCCGACCGGTACTTAGTAAACACGCGTGATTGGGCGATTATTAAAAATAAAGGAGGAAATCAAGATGATTTCAAAAGAAAAAAAAGCAGCGATTATGGCAGAGTATGGTAGAACACCAAACGACACAGGATCACCGGAAGTACAGATCGCAATCTTAACAGCAAGAATCCAGGAGCTCACAGAGCATCTGAAAGAGAACCCGAAGGATCATCATTCCAGAAGAGGTCTTCTGAAAATGGTTGGTCAGAGACGTGGTATGCTTGCTTACCTTCAGAAAAAAGATCTGGAAGGTTATCGTGCACTGATCGCAAAATTAGGCATCAGAAAATAATAACAGGATAGCTGTCAGAATAGAGCGGAATTTCCGCTCTATTTTGGATTGGCGGGAGGGTTTATCCGAGACCGCTGATGTGTGCAAAACATGATTTTTTGTCCAGATCAGTAGTTTCGGGTCTCCTGCCACAGTAAAGAAGGAGAGAAAATAATGAAGAAAACCTATTCAATGGAACTGGCCGGAAGAACATTAAGCGTTGATATCGGCCGTGTAGCTGCACAGGCAAATGGTGCAGCTCTTATGCATTATGGTGATACAGTTGTATTATCTACAGCAACTGCATCCGAGAAACCGCGTGAGGGAATCGATTTCTTCCCGTTAAGCGTAGAGTTCGAAGAAAAAATGTATTCTGTAGGAAAAATCCCGGGTGGATTTAACAAACGTGAGGGAAAAGCATCTGAGAACGCTGTTCTGACAGCTCGTGTTATCGACCGTCCAATGCGTCCGTTATTCCCGAAGGATTACAGAAATGACGTTACTTTAAATAACATGGTAATGAGCGTTGATCCGGAGTGCCGTCCTGAGCTTCTTGCAATGCTTGGTTCTGCTATCGCAACAAGCATTTCCGATATTCCGTTCTGCGGACCGTGTGCAACCACACAGATCGGTATGGTAAACGGCGAATTCGTTGTAAACCCGTCTCAGGCAGACTGGGATAACGGAGATCTTCAGCTGACTGTTGCATCTACTTCCGAGAAAGTAATCATGATCGAGGCAGGCGCAAACGAGATCAAAGAAGAGAAAATGATCGAAGCTATTTACATGGCTCATGAGATCAACCAGACAATTATCGAGTTCATCAACAAAATGGTTGCCGAGATCGGCAAACCAAAACATGAGTATACAAGCTGTGCAGTTCCGGAAGAGATGTTCGCAGCAATGCGTGAGATCGTAACACCGGAAGAGATGGAAGAAGCTGTATTTACGGATGTAAAACAGGTTCGTGAGGAGAATATCCGTGCCATCACAGAAAAACTCGAAGAGGCATTTGCAGAGAACGAAGAGTGGCTTGCAGTGCTTGGTGAGGCTGTATATCAGTATCAGAAAAAGACCGTTCGTAAAATGATCTTAAAAGACCACAAACGTCCGGATGGCCGTGCCATCACACAGATCCGTCCGCTGGCAGCAGAAGTTGACCTGATCCCGAGAGTTCACGGTTCTGCTATGTTTACCCGTGGACAGACACAGATTTGCACGATCACAACTCTGGCTCCGTTATCTGAGGTTCAGAAAGTAGACGGACTGGATGAGAATATTACAAGCAAACGTTACATGCATCACTACAACTTCCCGTCCTATTCTGTAGGTGAGACAAAACCGTCCAGAGGACCGGGACGTCGTGAAATTGGACACGGAGCATTAGCTGAGAAAGCATTAGTACCGGTACTTCCAAGCGAGGAAGGGTTCCCGTATGCAATCCGTACGGTATCTGAGACATTTGAGTCCAACGGATCTACTTCTCAGGCAAGTATCTGTGCATCTACTATGTCTCTGATGGCAGCAGGCGTACCGATCAAGAAACCGGTTGCAGGTATTTCCTGTGGTCTGGTAACAGGCGAGACAGATGATGATTACATCGTTCTGACAGATATTCAGGGTCTGGAAGACTTCTTTGGCGATATGGACTTTAAAGTAGCCGGAACACATGATGGTATCACAGCAATCCAGATGGATATCAAGATCCACGGACTGACAAGACCGATCGTAGAGGAAGCTATCGCAAGAACCCGTGAAGCAAGACTTTACATTCTGGATGAAGTTATGAAACCGGCAATCGCTGAGCCGAGAGCACAGGTTGGAAAATATGCACCGAAGATCATCTCCATGCAGATCGATCCGCAGAAGATCGGTGATGTTGTTGGTCAGAGAGGAAAGACCATCAATGCGATCATCGAGCAGACTGGCGTTAAGATCGACATTACAGATGACGGTTCCGTATCTATCTGTGGTACTGATGCAGACATGATGAACCGTGCAGCAGAGCTGATCCGCATCATCGTTACAGATTTCGAGGCAGGACAGATCCTCTCCGGTAAAGTTGTAAGCATCAAAGAGTTTGGTGCATTCATCGAGTTCGCTCCGGGCAAAGAGGGAATGGTTCATATTTCCAAAATTTCCAAAGAGCGTATCAACCGTGTAGAAGATGTTCTGACACTTGGTGACAAGGTTACTGTTGTATGCCTTGGAAAAGACAAGATGGGAAGAATGAGCTTCAGCATCAAAGATGTAAAATAATATTAATGAAATAAAGACAAAAAACGGTGGGCGTGAGCTCGCCGTTTTTTGAGTGAAAAAAGAACACGGAATGATAAAATTCAAACTGAGAGAAACAGGACACAATGCATGCCGGCAGAATATATTACTATATGGAAAGAATTTTAAAATATATTCATGCATCTGCTGCGTACAGACAGGGGATTTTCGGACAGGGTGTTCTGGTTGCGGTGCTGGATACGGGAATTTCCCCCCATGCGGATCTGCAGGGGAAAATTGCCGGTTTTCGGGATTATATCAGGCAGCGGCCGCAGCCTTATGACGATAATGGACATGGCACACATATCAGCGGAATTATAGGGGCCGGTGGGAAGGGAGTTATTCATGGAGTTGCACCGGGATGCTATCTGTGGAGCTGTAAAGTCCTGGATAAAAATGGAAATGGTAAAATTCTGGATACCTGTCAGGCGGTGGAAGACATTTTGGCATATAATAAAAAGCATTCACAGAAGATTCGGATCATTAATATTTCTGTGGGCATGCTGGAGCGGGTGCAGCCCGAGTTGCAGAAGCGTCTGCTGAGCAGCGTGGAACGGGCCTGGGATCAGGGCATCGTGGTGCTGGCAGCGGCCGGAAATAACGGCCCCGGTGAGAATACCGTGACCAGTCCCGGAATTTCAAAGAAAATCATTACTGTGGGAAGTCTGGACACGGCATATGAGAACAGACGGGAACCAAGCCTGTATTCTGGTCGGGGGCCGACGGAGGCCTGCGTGGTCAAACCGGAGATTCTGATGCCCGGAACTGATATCATCAGCTGTGGTACGAGACCGGGCACCTATGTCAGAAAGAGCGGTACGTCTATGGCAGTACCAATTGTGTCAGGAATGATAGCGTTATTGCTGTGTAAATATCCGGCTATGACGCCAAATGAAGTAAAATTGCAGCTGTACCGCAGCGCAGATCGTTCCGGCATGGATCGGAACTTTAAATGCTGGGGAACGGTGAATCTGGAAAGACTGTTGTCTGCATATTAAAAAGTAATTATGAAAGAGACAGAACGAATGTATGCTTTTACTTCCTAATACAATTTGCACAATCGAATGGATTAATTTACTGCTGTAATGTGTGTGGAATCAGCCAGCAAAAAGCGGCAAAGGACCTGTTCCCATGCATCTTTTAACGTAAGTAAAGGGATACTTTCAGCGGCCAGCAGATTGACGGATCCGACGTTTTCACCATTTAATGTATACACAGCTTTACCAATCACGTCATCTTTTTCAATTGGAGCTTCTATGGTATCAGGAAGCTCTAATTTTTTTTCAAGTTCTCCGGCTGTATTTGCGGTATCCAGATAGTGGAAGGCGGATTCATATCTTAACGTAAGAAGCGGTTTCTGACCTCTGGAAACCGGAAGTTCCGGCAGCGCATCTGTGTTTTCGTCTGTATACACGCGGCAGTTGGCAAAACCCCATTCAAAGAGTGTTTTGACATCGGCAATCCGTTCTTTGCTGCTTGGCGCATGGAGCACGATGGCAATCAGATTCAGATCATCTTTGCTGGCTGTGGCGGACAGGCAGAAACCCGCTGCGGAGGTAAAGCCGGTTTTCAGACCGGTGGCATAGGGATATTGTTTGATGAGATGGTTGGTGTTACTGAGGGTAAAGGTCGTGTCGCCACGGGCGGTGTGGTGTGTGATATCCTCCATCCAGATGGATGTGTAGTGAAAAATGTCCGGATATTTTGTGGTGAGTTCCCGTGACATCAGGGCAATATCCCGGGCGGTGGAATAGTGGTTTTCTGTATCCAGACCGCAGCAGTTTGCAAAGTGCGTCTGATTCATGCCAAGAGTGGCGGCCATGTCATTCATTTGCTGGACGAAAGCTTCTTCGCTTCCGGCAATCTGTTCTGCCATGGCGACACAGGCGTCATTGGCACTGGCTACAACAATGCATTTGATCAGTGTTTCCACTGTCTGAACTTCGCCTTCTTCCAGATAAACCTGAGAACCGCCCATTCCGGCTGCCTGCGCGGAGACGGTGACGGTGTCTTCCAGATGGATCTGACCGGAATCTAAAGCTTGAAAGATCAAGAGCAGTGTCATGATCTTTGTGACGCTGGCCAATGGGCGTTGTTCGTCAGCATTTTGTTCATACAGAATTGTTCCGGTGTCCGCATCCATCAGAAGTGCACTGGAAGATGTCAGAGCGAGAGTGGGAGATGCTGTATTGGTGGAAGGATTGTCTGGTGCTGCATCTGAATCGGTACCGGTGTTGGAATCTGTGTCAGAAGTTGTTTCCAGATAAATGTTGTTCAAAGTCTGGGCATTACCTGTGTATACGATGGTTGGGAGACAAAGAGTTATAGATAAAAACAGTGCGAAGATAAATTTCATAAGCAACCCGAGGAAGTAATTTATTCTATATGTATGAATGGTAATGAGGATATATGAGCTCTCTGACCGATGGATCATAAAAAGTATTTGATAAAAAATAAGAAAAACCTTGAATTTTCACAGGGATTCAGTACAATAGTGTAAGATTGGAGAAAATGTGACCTATGGAATTAAAGGTAAAACTGGAAGTATTTGAAGGTCCTCTGGATCTTCTGCTTCATTTGCTGGATAAAAATAAAGTAAGTATTTACGATATTCCGATCGTGGAGATTACAAACCAGTATCTGGAATATATTCGGGAAATGCAGAGACAGGATCTGAACATTATGAGTGAATTTTTGGTAATGGCGGCGACCCTGCTGGAAATCAAGTCAAAATGGCTTCTTCCGAAAGAGGAAAGTGAGGAAGAAGAGGAGATTGATCCGCGTGCGGAATTGATGGAACAGCTGTTACAGTACAAGTTGTTTAAATATATGTCTCAGGAACTGAAGGACAGACAGATCGATGCCGGACGCCGGTTATTTAAGAATCCGTCGATCCCGGAGGAAGTGCGTTCATATGAGGAACCGCTGGACCTGGATGAACTGACGAAAGGATATGATCTGACAAAGCTTCATGCAATTTTTGAGTCTGTGATGAAAAAACAGGTGGACAAGCTGGATCCGATTCGTTCCCGGTTTGGAAAAATCGAGCGGGAGGAAGTATCCCTGGATGAAAAGATGATCTACCTGGAGACGTACTGTCAGGCGCACCCGAAATTTTCTTTTCGGAATCTTCTGGAACGCCAGGGAAGCAAGGTGGAGATTATCGTTACATTTCTTGCGGTGCTGGAATTTATGAAGACCGGAAGGATCCGAATCGCCCAGGAGCATCTGTTTGATGAGCTTTATATTACCGTCTGCCCGCAGACGCAGGCAGCAATGGAGGTAGAGGAGTAGTTAGAAATGAAGATAGAAGAATATGAAGCGGCTGCGGAGGCCATTTTGTTTGCAATGGGAGACTCCGTGGAATTAAAAAAACTGGCATTTGCCCTGCAAGTGAGTGAGCGGGAGGCGGAACTGATCGTGCAGAATCTGGCGGACCGTTATAAGAACCAGAACTGTGGACTGCAGATCCTGGAGCTGGATGGTGCCTATCAGATCTGTACAAAGCCTTCCCAGTATGAATATCTGATCCGGATTGCGAAACAGCCGCGTAAGCAGGTGCTGACCGATGTTTTGCTGGAAACGCTGTCTATCGTTGCATACAAGCAGCCGGTAACAAAAGTAGAAATTGAAAAAATCCGTGGTGTATCTTGCGAACATGCCATTAACAAGCTTCTGGATTACGGTCTGATCCAGGAAGCAGGACGTCTGGATGCACCGGGCAGACCGATTCTGTTTGGAACCACAGAAGAGTTCCTGCGTTGCTTTGACGTGCAGTCTGTGGAGGAGCTCCCGGACATGAATCCGGACAAAGTAGAGGAGCTGAAACAGGAGGCAGAGGAGGAAGTACAGCTTCAGTTGAAACTGTAACCGGACAAAACAGGAAAAAAGTTCACAAAAATGAACGATTGTTTTGCATAAACTCGTGGGAAAAGTTTGTTAATATATTAATTATTATAGTAAATGACCAAAATATAATACAAAAAGCTGTGTATATTACATAAAAAAATAAAAAGAGTGATTGGGTTGAAATGACTAACAGGAAACCCGGTCACTCTTTTCTCAGTATTGAAAAAAATACAATCTCATATTAAACTATGGCACATGAGTGCTGCAAAAAAGCATGTTGTTATGTGAAAAATATACAAAATATGTGTAGGATCATATTTTGGGGCAACCGGATTGGTAACGGTGGCACGCAGCGAACTTTACAGTGGTAAAGGTTTAGGAGGATAGGATATGAGCAGATTATCAGTAGTATCAGCTGACAAAGTAAATTCTACGACAGAACAGCTTATGAAAGAATTTACACAGCGAATTGTGGCAAATCCGCCGGGAGTCTGTCCGGTAGATATGCAGCTGGCATTCTTGAAAGTGTGCCATGCACAGACATGTGGAAAATGTGTGCCATGCCGAATCGGTCTGGGACAGTTAGAGGAACTTCTTGAGAAAGTTCTGGACAATGAAGCAACCATGGAAACACTGGAACTGATCGAGGAGACCGCAGAGAATATCAAAAACTCTGCTGACTGCGCCATCGGATTTGAGTCCGCACGTATGGTGCTGGCAGGTCTCGAAGGTTTCAAAGAAGATTATATTTCCCATATTACAGAGCACAGATGCCTTGGATCATTTGAGCAGCCGATTCCGTGTGTGACACTTTGTCCGGCTCATGTGGATATCCCGGGATATATTGCGCTGGCTGGCGAGGGACGCTGTGAGGACGCGCTTCGTCTGATCCGTAAGGACAACCCGTTCCCGACTGCCTGTGCCCTGATCTGTGAGCACCCATGTGAGGCAAGATGCCGCAGAAATATTATTGATGATTCTATCAATATCCGTGGTATGAAACGTTATATCGTAGACAACGCACCGTCTGACAAAGTGCCGGTTCCTGCATGCGCAGAGTCCACTGGCAAAAAAGTTGCCATCATCGGTGGTGGCCCGAGTGGTCTGACTGCGGCTTATTTCCTGCAGTTGATGGGGCATCAGTGCACAGTATTTGAAGAGAAAAAACAGCTGGGTGGAATGCTGCGTTATGGTATTCCGAATTACCGTTTCCCGAGAGAACGTCTTCAGGAGGATATTGATGCTATCCTTTCTACCGGTGTGGATGTGAAATTAAATGTAAACATCGGAACGGAAGAGATGAAACAGATCCAGCAGGAGTACGATGCCATCTATGTGGCCATTGGTGCTCATACAGATAAAAAACTCGGTCTGGAAGGCGAGGGCAGAAAAAATGTTATTTCTGCTGTTGATATGCTGCGGGAGATCGGCGATGGAAAATACCCGGATTACACCGGCAAACGTGTCGTTGTTGTTGGCGGTGGAAACGTGGCAATGGATTGTGCGAGAACCGCGATCCGTGCCAATGCAGAGACGGTAAGTATCGTATACCGCAGACGTCAGGAAGATATGACTGCGCTTCCGGCAGAGGTAGAAGGCGCTGTTGCAGAGGGAATCGAGCTTGTGACCTTAAAAGCTCCGCTTCGTGTAGAAGCAGACGCAGAAGGAAATGCATGTGCACTCTGGGTACAGCCACAGATCATCGGACCGGTAAGAGGCGGAAGACCTTCCCCGCGAAAAGCAAACAAACCGGAAGAACGTATGGAATGTGATATCGTGCTGGTTGCCATTGGACAGGACATCGTATCCCAACCGTTTTCTGATTTTGGAATGTCTACCAGCCGGGGGCGCATCGTTACCGACGAGGGTGGTGCTGCCGATATGGCTGGCGTATATGCTGGTGGAGACTGCGTATCCGGACCGGCTACTGTGATTAAGGCAATCGCAGCAGGTAAGGCTGCAGCAGCAAATATTGACGAATATCTTGGCTATCATCATCCGATCAGTTGTGATGTTGCAATTCCGGAGCCGATGCTGAATGACAAAGTTCCATGTGGACGTGTCAACCTTCAAGAAGTAGAAGCATGGGCGAGAAGAACAAACTTTGAAGCAATTGAACTTACGATGAGCTGTGAAGAAGCAGAGCAGGAAGCAAGCCGTTGCTTACGATGCGATCATTATGGTTGCGCCACACTGAGAGGAGGCAGAGAATTCGAATGGTAAATTTGACAATTAATAATAGAAAAGTTCAGGTACCGGAAGGTACGACAATTCTGGCAGCTGCCGCTCAGGCTGGAATCAAAATTCCTACATTGTGTTATTTGAAAGAAATCAATGAGATCGCTTCCTGCCGTGTCTGTGTGGTTGAAATAGAGGGGAAAGAAACACTGGTTGCCTCCTGCAATACAATAGCAGAAGAAGGAATGGTCGTATATACAAACAGTTATAAAGCGCAGCATGCCCGACGAATGAATGTTCAGTTTATCCTGTCTGAACACGATACACATTGTACATCCTGTGTAAAAAGTGGCAATTGCAGCCTGCAGTCATTGGCAAACGAACTGAATATCGGTGAAGTTCCGTTTGAAGAACATTATGAAGTGAATGAGTGGCCGCAGGATTTTCCACTGGTTCGTAATGCTAGCAAATGCGTCAAATGTATGCGCTGCGTACAGATTTGTGACAAAGTACAGAATTTGGGAATCTGGGATATGATCAATACTGGCAAACGTACCAGTGTTGGTGTATCTGGAAGAAAGAAGATTACAGAATCTGACTGTGCAGTCTGTGGTCAGTGTATCACGCACTGTCCGGTTGGCGCATTACATGAGCGTGATGATATTGAGCCGTTCATGACTGCTGTTCATGATCCGGAGAAGATCGTGGTTGTTCAGATAGCACCTGCTGTTCGTGCAGCATGGGGAGAAGGCTTAGGACTTCCACGCGAGATGGCCACAGAGAAGAGACTGGCTGCAGCCGTTCGTGCCCTTGGCGTTGACTATGTATTTGATACTAATTTCTCCGCCGATCTGACCATTATGGAAGAAGGAAACGAGTTTTTAGAGCGTATGACACATGCAGACGAGTATTCCTGGCCGATGTTTACTTCCTGCTGTCCGGGCTGGGTTCGTTTTGTGAAATCCCAGTATCCTGATATGACGAAGAATCTGTCTACTGCAAAATCTCCGCAGCAGATGTTTGGTGCTGTGGCAAAATCCTATTATGCACAGATCCTGGATGTGGATCCGTCCAGAATTTTCAGTGTTTCCATCATGCCTTGCGTGGCAAAGAAACATGAATGTGAAATTCCGGGAATGGATGATGCGGGAGCAGGTCCGGATGTAGATCTGTCTCTGACAACCAGAGAGTTAGACCGTGTATTAAAAGCAGAGCTGATTTCTCCGGCATTTCTGGAGGAAGAGGACTTTGATCAGCCGCTGGGCGTTGGTTCCGGTGCAGGCGTTATTTTTGGTGCCACCGGCGGTGTTATGGAAGCTGCCCTGAGAACCGCATACTATGTATTAAATGGCAAAAATCCGGATCCGGATATGTTCAAGATGGTACGTGGTATGGATGGAATCCGTGAAGCAGAAGTAGAAATCGCAGGCATCAAGATCAAAGCAGCGATTGTAAGCGGTCTTGGAAATACAAGAAAACTGATCGAAAAAATCCGTTCCGGCGAAGCAGAATATCATTTCGTAGAAGTGATGGCGTGTCCGGGTGGATGTGTCGGTGGTGGTGGACAGCCGATCACCGATGGTGTGGAACTGGCAGATGTACGAGGAAGAAACCTGTACAAGCTGGATAAAAAGAATCCGCTGCGTTTCTCCCATGAGAATCCGTCCGTGATCAAAGCATACGAAGATTTCTTTGAGAAACCATTATCCCATAAATCTCATGAACTGTTACATACCGATCATGAAGCATGGAAAATGCCGAATCAGAGATAAAAATAAAATAGTTAGAATAAACATACAGGTGGGACAGTCCGTGGCTGTCCTGCCTTTTTTGTTTGAATGGAAAATGACATCCTTTGTCCGGTGGCAGAATCTTTTTTTCATGGAAAACAGGTGGAGGCATACAATAGAATTAATAGAGAAGAAAAGTATGGCTGTTTTGTTTTATGAAACGTTTTTTGGTGATATGTGTAAGCCTGATATTTGCAATAGTGTTACCCTGTGTAAATGTCACGGGGGAGGAGTGTGCAGCTGCAACGGTAAAAAAATCTCCGGTACGGATGTCCTGGCAGGATACGGCGGATCAATTTGCGGATTTCCACTGTGACGACCTGAATCTATATGCCAAAAGTGCCGTTTTGACGGATGCGGAAACGGGGCGGATTTTATACGGAAAAAATGCAACGACACCCATGGCGAATGCGAGTACCACTAAGATCATGACCTGTCTATTAGCAATCGAGAGCGGAAAGCTTGGTGATACCGTGACTTTTTCAGAACATGCCTGCAAGATGCCGAAAGTACGGTTGGGATGTTCTGCGGGTACGCAGTTTGTGTTGGAAGATTTACTATATTCTCTGATGCTGGAATCCCATAATGATACTGCTGTGACCATTGCGGAGCATGTGGCGGGAAGCGTGGAAGCTTTTGCAAAACAGATGAATGAACGAGCGGTAGAACTTGGATGCAAAAATACGTATTTTGTGACACCGAATGGACTGGACAGTTCTGACGTGGGCGGTGCGCATCAGACAACGGCTTATGACCTCAGCCTGATCATGGCAGACTGTATGCAAAATGATAAATTTCTGGAAATTACGGAAACTTCTTCCAAAACCATTACAAGTGTGGATGGCGCATTTCATGCAACGCTGAATAATCACAATGCACTGCTTTCCATGGTGGAAGGCGTGATATCGGGGAAAACCGGATTTACGGCAAAAGCGGGCTACTGTTATGTGGGGGCATATCGCAACAATGACCGTGTATACACTTTTGCGCTGCTGGCCTGCGGATGGCCGAACAATAAAGGGTACAAATGGGAAGATTCCAGAAAACTGATCGCTTATGGAAATGAAACATATGCCCGGCAGTTGTACACCAGTGAAGGGGAGAAACGGCAGATACAGATACATAATGGTGTGCAGACTGACGGAAAAGGGATGGCAACAGAAAAGCAGGGGCATTTTTTAAGAAAAAAGCAGAGATATGTTTATTCAGAGAAACTTGTGGCAGAGACAGAACCCATGGAGCAGGATCTATTGTTGTCTGACGCCGATGTGATCACGGAAGAATGGAATCTGCCGGATTTGGAAACGCCGATACAGAAAGGGGATGTGATCGGAGAGCATGTTATTTTTCTGAACGGGTGTCAGTTTTTGACACAACCGGTATACGCGTCGGAAACGGTAGAAAAATTTGATTATCGCTGGTGTCTGAATTATGTATTCCTGAATACTTTTTAAATGATGATTGTAAATGTTGCCGATTTCATAGTGGACTTTTTTGAGTAGAAAAAGCAAATTTTCTTGATATTGTTTCTTTGCGAAATATGAGGTATACTATAGTCGGTATTGCCCGACAGCAGTGAAACGAAATTTTTGTTTTTTACTGACATGCGGGGAAAGCATATCTGACGCGACAGTGAGCCGTGGCAGATAGAAAAATTGGAGAAGAGAAATGAATAATTCAAATGAGCTGATTAACAGGATCAATGAAAAGTACAGCAGTATGAGTAAGGGACAGAAACTGTTGTCTACGTATATTACAGACAATTATGATAAGGCAGTTTTCCTGACCGCAGAGAAACTGGGAAAAGTTGTTGGGGTGAGCGAGTCCACGGTTGTGCGGTTTGCAACACATCTGGGGTATCGTGGCTATCCTGAATTTCAGAAAGCACTGGAAGAACTGGTGCGTAACAAGCTGAATTCCATCCAGCGAATGGAAGTAACCTATGGAAGGATCAGCCAGTCAAAGATTTTGGATACGGTGCTGCAGTCTGATGCAGAAAAAATCAAGAGCACGCTGGAACAGATTGACCAGAATGCTTTTGAGGCGGCACTGGATATTATTTTAAATGCAAAACATATTTACATTGTGGGAATCCGAAGCTGTGCACCGCTGGCAAGCTTTATGTCTTTTTATTTTAATCTGATGTTTGACAATGTACATCTGCTTCATACAAGCAGTTCCAGCGAACTGTTTGAACAGATGGTGCGGATCAGTGAGGATGACGTGATCATTGGTATTAGTTTTCCGCGGTATTCCATGCGTACATTAAAAGCTATGGAATTTGCCAATAACCGGAATGCGAAGGTAATCACACTGACAGACAGCGTGCATTCCCCGATGAATCTGTATTCTTCCTGCAATCTGATCGCAAAAAGCGATATGGCCTCCATTGTGGATTCCCTGGTGGCCCCGTTGAGCGTGATCAATGCGCTGATCGTTGCCCTGTGCATGAGAAAACAGAGCGAGGTGGCAGAAACACTGGAAACCCTGGAAGATATCTGGGATGAATATCAGGTTTATGAGAGCGATGAGATCAATTATATCGATGACCATATGAAAATGCGGTATGGCAAAATAGACAAAGTAGACCGGGACGATGCTGGAAAAGAAAAATAAAAACGGCAGGATTTTAGTTAGAAATTCTGCAAAAAACAAAAGTAATAAATCGGAGAAAATGAATGAGTAAAGTGGCAGTAATCGGCGGCGGTGCCGGAGGAATGATGGCGGCATGTATCGCGGCCGGGAACGGACATCAGGTAACCCTGTATGAACAGAACGAGAAACTTGGCAAAAAGATTTATATTACCGGAAAGGGACGATGTAACCTGACAAATGCCTGTGATACGGAGGATTTATTTGCGGCTATCGTAAAAAACGCAAAATTCCTCTACAGCGCGATTTATACCTTTGATAACCATGCGCTGATGGATTATTTCGCAGGACTGGGACTGAAGATGAAAACAGAGCGTGGAAACCGCGTGTTTCCACAGTCTGATCATGCTTCTGACGTGATCCGGGTGCTGACGGATGAGCTGCGCAGAAAAAAAGTGCGCATCTGTCTGAATACAAAAGTACAGGAAATTTTAAGTGATGGTGAGAAAGTGACCGGGGTGTGCTGGGACTGCCATGATACGCATCAGAAAAATCAGACCGAAGCGTTTGATGCGGTGGTGGCAGCCTGTGGAGGTGTGTCCTATCCGACAACCGGATCCGATGGAAGCGGATTTAAGTTGTGTAAAAAACTGGGACATACCGTGACAGAACTGCGCCCTTCCCTGATCGGAATGACGACAGCGGAGGATTATATCACAAAGCTGCAGGGATTGTCCCTGAAAAATGTAACGCTGACCATAAAATCCGGGAAAAAGACGCTGTATTCCGAGTTTGGTGAGATGCTTTTTACCCATCAGGGAATCAGCGGACCGTTAGTGCTGACAGCCAGCAGCTGTATTTCGGATAAATATATGAAGCAGGAGCTGCTGTTTGAAATCGATTTGAAACCGGCGCTGGAGGAAGAACAGCTGGACAAGCGTCTGCAGCGTGATTTTGCGGAGAATGTGAACCGGCAGTTTAAAAATGCCCTGCACGGACTGGTACCGGCGAAACTGATGCCGATATTGATCGAATTATCCGATATCGATCCGGAGAAAAAGGTGCATTCCGTTACCAGAGAAGAACGGCATCAGCTTTTAACGCTGCTCAAGCATTTCCCGGGAACCATCACGGGGCTTGGAAAGATGGAAGAGGCCATTGTCACCCGGGGCGGCATTAAAGTCAAAGAAGTAAATCCGTCCACGATGGAATCGAAACTGGTACAGGGACTGTATCTGTGCGGTGAGATGCTGGATGTGGATGCAGTGACCGGAGGATTTAACCTGCAGATTGCATGGTCCACCGGATATCTGGCAGGAATAAGTATAGAATAAGAGAGGTTTGAAACATATGAGTTTTAACATTGCGATTGATGGACCGGCAGGTGCCGGCAAAAGTACGATAGCGAAAAAGCTGGCAAAAAAAATATCCTTTATTTACGTGGATACCGGTGCTATGTACCGTGCCATGGGATACTATTTTTTACAGCATGGAATCAAGGCAGAGGAAGAGGATAGAATAAAAGAAGCCTGTGACGATATTTCCGTTGCCCTTGCTTATGAAGATGGTGTGCAGAAAGTGTTGTTAAACGGAGAAGATATTTCTGGAAAGATCCGTCAGGAGGAAGTGGGAAATATTGCATCTGCCACAAGTGGTTACGGTTTTGTCCGTGCAAAACTTCTGAGCCTGCAGCAGGATATGGCAGCACAGCATAACGTGATCATGGATGGCCGTGATATCGGAACCTGTGTGCTTCCAAATGCACAGCTGAAGATTTTTCTGACAGCCAGCGTGAAGGTTCGCGCAAAACGCCGTTATGACGAGCTGGTAGCAAAAGGAGAGCAGTGTGATCTGGCAGAGATCGAGAAAGATATCAGCGAGCGTGATTATCGCGACATGCATCGTGAGATCGCACCGTTAAAGGCGGCAGAAGATGCTGTTATGCTGGATTCCTCTGACCTGAATATTGATGAAGTGGTAGAAGCTATTTATGAGCATGCAAAAAAGGCAGGACTGGAAGCATGAAAGTAGAACTTGCAAAGATGGCCGGTTTCTGTTTTGGTGTCAACCGCGCAGTGGATACAGTGTATCAGGAAGCGGCAGAACATTCTCCGGTGTATACATACGGACCGATCATCCATAATGAGGAAGTGATCGCAGATCTTGAACGGAAGGGGGTCAAAGTGATCCATTCTCTGGAAGAGGCGAAGGAACAGCAGGAAGGCACCGTGATCATCCGCTCCCACGGTGTGACAAAAGCAGAACAGGATGCTTTGATGGCAGATGGACTGCGTGTAGTGGATGCTACCTGTCCGTTTGTTAAAAAAATCCATAAACTGGTGCAGGAGTATTCCGAGAAAGGTTATTATGTGATCATCATCGGAAGCGGTGACCATCCGGAGGTACAGGGAATCGTCGGCTGGTCCGATGCAGAACACACAGTTGTCATCAATAATGAGTCAGATGTGAAAAAATTAGATCTGAAATCACGAAAAAAGGTCTGTATTGTCGCACAAACAACATTTAATTACAATAAATTTCAAGAACTTGTTGAAATTATTCAAAAAAAAGGGTATGATAGTGAGAGTACGGTGGACAAGGACAGTGAGATCATCGTACACAACACCATATGTAGTGCCACAAAAGAACGTCAGGAAGCTGCCAAAGAGCTCTCGGCGAAAGTGGATGCCATGCTGGTGATCGGCGGATTAAGCAGTTCCAATACCCGGAAGCTGTACGAGATCTGCTCAGAAAATTGTCGAAATACTTACTTTATACAAACGAAAGAAGATCTAGAGAATTCTGACTTTTCGCGTTTCGACTACGTAGGTATTACAGCTGGGGCTTCTACCCCAAATAATATTATTGAGGAGGTTCAAAAATATGTCAGAAATGAGTTTTGAACAAATGTTGGAAGAATCTTTAAAAACAATCAGAAATGGAGAGGTAGTCGAAGGCACTGTTATAGATGTGAAACCGGATGAAATTATCCTGAATATTGGCTATAAATCAGACGGAATTATTACCAGAAACGAATACACAAACGACAATAATGTAGACCTTACTACTGTTGTTTCTGTTGGTGACACAATGGAAGCAAAAGTTCTGAAAGTAAACGACGGTGAGGGACAGGTTCTCCTTACATACAAACGTCTTGCAGCAGAGAAAGGCAGCGAGCGTCTGAAAGAGGCTTTCGAGAACGGCGAAGTTTTAACAGGTACAGTAAGCCAGGTATTAGACGGTGGCTTAAGTGTTGTTCTGGATGAGACAAGAATCTTCATCCCGGCAAGCCTTGTATCTGATACTTACGAGAGAGATCTTGGCAAATACAAAGATCAGGAGATTCAGTTCGTATTAACTGAGTTCAACCCGAGAAGAAGACGTATCATCGGTGACAGAAAACAGCTTCTGGTTGCTGAGAAAGAGCGTAAACAGAAAGAATTATTAGAGAAGATCAATGTTGGCGATGTAATCGAAGGAACTGTTAAAAACATCACAGATTTCGGCGCATTCATCGACCTTGGCGGCGCAGACGGACTGCTTCATATTTCTGAGATGTCCTGGGGTCGTGTAGAGAATCCTAAGAAAATCTACAAAGTTGGCGATACTGTGAAAGTATTCATCAAAGACATTAAAGATACAAAGATCGCACTCAGCGTTAAATTCCCGGAGGAGAATCCTTGGAACAACGCAGCTGAGAAATATGCAGCAGGCAATGTTGTAACAGGTAAAGTTGCTCGTATGACAGATTTCGGCGCATTTGTAGAGCTTGCACCGGGCGTTGACGCTTTACTTCATGTTTCCCAGATCTCCAGAGATCACGTTGAGAAACCGGCTGATGTATTAAGCATCGGACAGGAAATCGAAGCTAAAATCGTTGATTTCGATGAGGCAGACAGAAAGATCAGCCTGAGCATCAAAGCACTTGCTCAGAACACAGAGGCTGAGGCAGCTGAAGAAGAGTAATCTTACAGGCTCTTGATTTGAAAATGTCATAAAGGTGGAGAAGATCCGTAAAGAATAAGAAAAGGAGAATGCAGATGCGTTCTCCTTTTTGTATTCATTTGGCAGGAAATAGCCAATAGGATCAGAATATCTTAATACAAATAAACGGCGAATATTGTGAGTGCATTAACGTAAAAGGCTGTTCAGGTAGCTTTTTAAAAAGGTGTCCAACTGATTGCGTGCATTGTCGGAAAGCTCGATCTCGTTTCCGGATAAATCTGCCTTCTGCGGCAGTTCAAAGTAACTGGTTGTATCGGAACGGTCACGGCGCAGATAAGACTCCTTATCCGGAACCGAGTGCCTGAGATAATCACTGTTTTTTTCAAGATAGCAGTTCTCTTTTGTGGCCTTCTGTCGATGGTCAGGATCCACGCAGGCGCCAAGACTTTTATGTATGATCGTCTGCTCTCCCGGCAGATAATAATAATTTTTGTAATCCTTAAAATAATGGCGGAGACAGCCATGCTGGACAGGAAAAGAGAGCAGTGCTTTCTGCTCCTGCAGCAAAAGAGATGCATCTGGAAATATGGCCATAACTTTCTGAGGAAATGCATATTCTGTGGTTAATGCGATGTCACAGTGATGCGTCTGATCTGTGGATGAAATGTTCATATCCTGAATCTGGTAGTTTCCTTTTAAAAATTCGGCGTAGAAAAGCAATGCAAAGAGGTCATACATTCCGCGTACATCTTCCTCATTGTGCAGCAAAAGATTGTGCAACAGTTCTTCCGATGGCTCTTTTATATATAGAAGATACTGCGCGATCAGTTCCTTGCCGGTATATGGATCCTCCCGGAAGCATCCGAGAAAAGTTTCAATGGATTTTTGTTTATAATCCGGCAGCTGGATCAACAGTTTTAGCCGGCAGGCTTCCTGATACAGGTCTACGGACTGGATATCGGAAAAGGGCTGTGCCATGTTGTGGGCGGAATATCGTTTTTTCAGAAACGGCAGGTCAAAGGTATTGCCGTTAAAAGTCACAATGGTTTTATGTGTTTCCAGCAATTCGGCCAGTGCAGTCAGAAGCTCCGGTTCCTGTTCTGGATTTTCAGCAAAAAAGAGCTGGATATTAATATTATTTGTATCCGTATCGGACAGGCAGGAGTAGCCGATACAGTAGATGAATGCCCTGGCTGCGGACAGTCCGGTTGTCTCAATATCAAGCAGAAGCATGTCCTGCGACAGCAATTTTTGGGTAGAAGTATCTAACTCTGAAATGGAAAAAAATGTTTGTTTTGTAATCATATATTCACGGTTCTCCTACAATGTTTGTATTTATTCCAGTTCATTATAACTTACCCAGTATTTTTTTCAATACATAAGAAAAAATGCACAGATTTTAATACTTTTTTTTAGAAGTGTGTTATAATATCTTCCGATATTATGCAGAACATATAATTATTTCTGCGGAAACTATTTTAGAGAAAGTGGGGCACAGGTTATGGGCTTATGTACTTTTAAGGGCGGTGTCCATCCATATGATGGAAAGGACTTGTCGAAAGATAAACCGATTCAGGAATATTTACCCAAGGGTGATCTGGTTTATCCGTTATCACAGCACATTGGTGCACCGGCGAAGCCAGTCGTTGCAGTAGGCGATGCTGTAGTGAAAGGTCAGATGATCGCTGAGGCCGGCGGTTTTGTATCTGCACCGATTTATGCAACCGTTTCCGGTACCGTTAAGGCAATTGAACCGAGACGTGTAGCAGTCGGAGATATGGTCAACTCTATCGTAATTGAGAATGATGGTGAGTTTAAATCACTGGAGTTCACACCGGTGGAAGATATATCAACTCTGAGCAAAGAGGAGATTATCAGTAAAATCCAGAATGCCGGTATTGTCGGCATGGGTGGTGCGGGATTCCCGACACATGTAAAACTCTCCCCGAAGGAGCCGGAGAAAATTGACTACATTATTGCAAACTGCGCAGAGTGTGAGCCTTATCTGACTTCTGATTACAGAAGAATGATTGAAGAACCGGAAAAATTAATCGAAGGAATGCGTATCATTCTTTCCCTGTTTGACAATGCAAAAGGTATCTTCGGTATCGAGGATAACAAACCGGATTGTATTGCAAAACTGACAGAGCTTACAAAAGATGAGCCGAGAATGGAAGTCAAAGCATTAAAGACAAAATATCCGCAGGGTTCTGAACGTCAGTTAATTTTCGCAACAACAGGCAGGGCTATCAACTCTACCATGCTTCCTGCAGATGCAGGCTGTATCGTAGATAACGTTGATACTATCGTTGCAATTTATCATGCAGTAAAACTTGGCAGACCGCTGATGCATCGTATCGTTACTATTACAGGTGATGCGATTGCTGATCCGAGAAACTTCTATGTCTGTATCGGAACAAACTATGCAGAGTTAGTAGAAGCAGCAGGCGGATTCAAGACTCAGCCGAAGAAGATCATCTCCGGTGGTCCTATGATGGGATTTGCAATGTTCGGACTTGATGTTCCGACTACCAAGACAACATCTGCTCTGTTATGTCTGACAGAGGATGCCGTTGAGGATGCAAGCCAGAATGCAACAGCATGTATTAACTGTGGTCGTTGTGTAGAAGCGTGTCCATCCAGAATTGTTCCTTCCAGACTTGCTGATTATGCAGAAAATCATCTGGAAGAGCCATTTGAACAGTGGCACGGCATGGAGTGTGTAGAATGTGGAAGCTGCAGCTTCACATGTCCTGCAAAGAGAAATCTTGCACAGTCGATTAAATCCATGAGAAAAACAATTCTTGCAAACAGACGGAAAAAATAAAAAACGTTAGAAAGAGGTGGATTATTGTGAGTGAGTTATACAATGTTACATCATCACCACATATAAGAGCCAAAGACAGTACACAGAGAATCATGCTTTATGTAATCATCGCATTACTTCCGGCTACTGTATTTGGTATTATCAATTTCGGACCGCGTGCACTGGCAGTTGTTGTTGTTTCTATCGCAAGCTGTCTGGTATCCGAATACTTATATAACAAAATTGCACACAAGAAACAGACCGTAGGTGATTTGAGCTGTGTTGTTACCGGTTTACTTCTCGGTCTGAACCTGTCACATACCGTTCCGTTCTTCATTCCGATCATCGGCGGCGCATTCGCGATCGTTGTTGTAAAAATGGTATTCGGCGGACTTGGACAGAACTTCATGAACCCGGCACTTGGTGCTAGATGCTTCCTGCTTCTTGCATTCACAGGCCCGATGACAAGCTTTACATTTGATGGTGTGTCAAGCGCTACTCCGCTGGCAGTCATCAAAGATGGCGAGCTTTACAGCGATACAATGGCAATGTTTACCGGACGTATCGCAGGTACTATTGGTGAGACTTCCGTAATCGCTCTTCTGATCGGTGCAATCTTCCTGATCCTGATGGGTGTTATTGATCTGAGAATCCCGGGTACATATATTTTAACATTTGTTGTATTTATCGTACTGTTCGGCGGACACCTTACAAGCGGTGATCTTGGACAGTTCGTAGTTCAGGAAGTATGCGGTGGTGGTCTGATCCTCGGTGCATTCTTCATGGCAACAGATTATGTTACTTCTCCGATCACTCCGAAAGGAAAAATTATTTACGGTATTATCTGCGGATGCCTGCTGGGTATCTTCCGTATGTTTGGGGCATCAGCTGAGGGATGTTCTTACTCCATCATCTTCGCAAACATGCTCGTACCGCTGATCGAGAGATTTACAATCCCGAAACCATTTGGTAAAGGAGGGGAAAAATAATGAATGGAAAAATCATTAAAGACGCCCTGATCCTTTTCCTGATCACAGTTATCGCAGGTCTTGGTCTGGGTGCTGTATACGGCGTCACAAAAGTCCCGATTGAGAAAGCAAATTATAACATTCAGCAGAATGCTTACCGTACTGTATTCCCGGATGCAGATTCTTTCGAGGATATGGACGGATTTGATTCTGCAAAAGCAACAGAGGCAGCTGCAGCAGCAGGATACGCAGATGACACCATTGAAAATTGTGTTGTCGCTGTAGATGCAAGCGGTGAGGAACTTGGTTATGTTATTTCTGTAACAGACCCGAACAGTTATGGTGGAGACGTTACCTTATCCATCGGTGTTACTGATGATGGTACATTAAACGGATATTCCATCACAACCATCAATGATACTGCCGGACTTGGTATGAAAGCAAAAGAAGATGCATTCTCTTCTCAGTTTGCCGGTAAACAGGTAGAATCATTTGAAGTAACAAAAACAGGTGCAACATCTGATGACCAGATCGATGCAATCAGTGGTGCTACTATTACATCAAAAGCTGTTACAAGTGCAGTAAATGCAGGTCTGGCTTATTACAGAACACTTGCACAATAACAGGAGGGGAACTTTTAAATGAATAAGTGTATAGAACGTATTGTAAACGGTATCGTGAAAGAGAACCCTACCTTCGTTATGTTGATCGGTATGTGCCCGACCCTGGCTGTTACAACATCAGCTATTAACGGTATTGGTATGGGACTTTCCACGACACTCGTACTTGTATTTTCAAACCTTTTAATTTCACTGCTCCGTAAGATCATTCCGGACAGTGCACGTGTACCGGCATTCATCGTTGTCGTTGCATCTCTGGTAACTATTGTTCAGTTTTTACTGGAAGGTTATGTACCTTCCCTGTATTCAGCACTTGGTATTTACATCCCGCTGATCGTAGTAAACTGTATCATTCTTGGCCGTGCTGAGAGTTATGCTTCCAAAAACCCGGTTCTTCCGTCCATCTTCGATGGTATTGGTATGGGACTTGGATTTACTGTTGGACTGACATGTATCGGTGCAGTTCGTGAGATCCTTGGATCCGGACAGATTTTCGGCTTCCAGCTTCTTCCGCTAGCTGACACAGCTGCCGGAAGAGCAGGTTATACACCGATCACAATTTTCGTACTTGCTCCTGGTGCATTCTTTGTATTAGCTATGCTGATCGCAATTCAGAATGCGTACCGTGAAGCAAAACGTAAAAAAGGTATTGCAGTGAAAGAAAGAACAGGATGCTTCGATGGTGACTGTGCAGCTTGTACAAGTGGAAGTTGTGAAGGCAAAGTGTTCACTGCAGGAACAGATGAGAAAGAGTAAGGAGGAAAGGTTCAGATGAAAGAAGTATTACTTATCGCAATCGGCTCTGCCATTGTAAATAACGTTGTCTTGAGCCAGTTCCTTGGCTTATGTCCGTTTTTCGGTGTATCCAAAAAGGTAAACACTGCAGCCGGAATGGGTGCAGCTGTTATCTTCGTTATTACAATCGCATCCTTTATCACTGGTGTATTAGATAAATTTATCTTACAGCAGTTTGATATTACATATTTAAGAACAATCGTATTTATTTTAGTTATCGCTGCATTGGTTCAGTTCGTAGAGATGTTTATGAAAAAATCAATGCCGCCACTGTACAACGCACTTGGTATTTATCTGCCACTGATCACTACAAACTGTGCCGTTCTTGGTGTAGCTTTAAATAACGTTCAGTATGGTTATAATATCGCTGTTGGTACAGTTAATGGTTTTGCAACAGCAGTTGGATTTACCATTTCAATTGTCATCATGGCTGGTATCCGTGAGAAGATCGAGTACAACGATATCCCGACACCTTTCAAAGGTTCTGCGATCATCCTTGTAACAGCAGGTCTGATGTCAATTGCATTTATGGGATTTTCCGGTGTCATTTAGGAGGGTATACAGATGAGTATTTCAGCAATTATTCTTGCCGCTGTTGTTGTCGGCGGAACAGGTATTGTCATTGGTATTATCCTTGGGATTGCCGGTGAGAAATTCAAAGTAGAAGTAGACCCGAAAGAGGAAGAAGTATTAGCAGCTCTTCCGGGAAATAACTGTGGTGGTTGTGGTTTTGCCGGATGTTCCGGTCTGGCAGCAGCGATTGCAAAAGGCGAAGCAGAAGTTGGTTCCTGTCCGGTTGGTGGTGCTCCGGTAGCAGCAAAGATCGGCGCAATCATGGGTCAGGAAGTTGGTGAGTCTGTTCGTGAAGTTGCATTTGTAAAATGTGCAGGAACATGTGACAATGCAAATACAGATTATGAGTACTACGGAGTAGAGGACTGCTCCATGATGGCTTTCGTACCAAACGGTGGTCCGAAAAAATGTAATTTCGGATGTCTTGGATTTGGTGAGTGTGTGGAAGCTTGTCCATTTGATGCAATCCACATCAAAAACGGTGTTGCTGTTGTTGACAAAGAGCAGTGTAAAGCCTGTGGTAAATGTATCAAAGCTTGTCCGAAGAACTTGATCGAGCTTGTACCGTATGATGCAAAACATGCAGTACAGTGTAGTTCCCAGGATAAAGGTAAACAGGTTATGACTGCTTGTAAAGTTGGTTGTATCGGATGTAAGATGTGTGAGAGAGTCTGCCAGTCAGGCGCTGTTACAGTTGAGAACAACATCGCACACATTGATCAGACAAAATGTACCGGATGCGGCGCATGTGCTGAGAAGTGTCCGAAGAAGATCATCACAGGCAGAAAAGTTACTGCTTAATCGATCAGAACTTCATAATAGTAAAAAGAAATGCTGCCCTGAGTTTTTCGGGGCAGTATTTTTGTTGACAGAAATCACTTTACCGATGTATCATAGAACACAAGAGTGTCAAAGACAGGACAGAAAGGTATCTGAAAGCAGAAGAAATCGGGATCTGCAATGATACATAAAAGGAGTGTACAAATGAACGTAAACGATTATTTCAAATATAAAAAAAGAGTAGTTGTCAAAATCGGCTCGTCTTCCCTGCAGCATCCGCAGACCGGAAGTATGAATCTGATGAAAATAGAAAAGCTGGTGCGGGAACTCTGTGATCTGAGAAATCAGGGCATGGATGTATGCCTGGTAAGTTCCGGAGCAATCGCAGTTGGGCGTCAGGCAATTGGTTTGCAGAGCCGTCCGCAGGATATTTCCACGAAGCAGGCGTGCGCGGCAGTGGGACAGGCCCGTTTGATGATGACTTATCAGAGAATGTTTGCAGAATACAATCAGACTGCAGGACAGATCCTGATGACAAAGGACACGATTCTGGAGGATGAGTCCCGTCAGAATGCGCACAATACCTTTGAAGAAATGTTCCGTTTGGGTATTATTCCGGTTGTAAACGAAAACGATACCGTATCTACTTATGAGATGCATTTTGGTGATAATGATACACTTTCGGCCATTGTATCATCTCTGGTTGGCGCAGATCTGTTGATCCTGTTGTCCGATATTGATGGATTGTATACTGATGATCCACGAAAAAATCCGGAGGCGACTTTAGTTGAGTGCGTGGAAAAGATGAATGAGCATTATGATTCCATGGCAAAACAGTCTACCGGAAGCGATGTGGGAACCGGTGGAATGGCGACAAAGCTGACTGCAGCACGAATTGCGACGGCATCCGGTACCGATATGATCATTGCCAACGGAAAAGATGTTGGAATCATTCATCAGATTATCAGTGGCGATTTCAGAGGTACCTTATTCAGAGCACAGAATGACGAAACCTTTGATATTCATTCCTATTTAAAGGAAAACTAAGAGATAAGATACTGTGTGGATTTGTGTAGATATTTCTATGAAGCAGGAAAGGTTGTTGTGACCAGAAATCTTATCCGTTTATTTAAAGAAAAAACTTATTATGAGAAAAGGAGGAACATAATTATGTCAATGACAGATGAAAAAGTAAAAAGAATTAACGAATTATATCATAAAGCAAAAGCAGAAGGTCTGACAGAGGCAGAGAAAAAAGAGCAGGCTGTATTACGTGAGGAGTATGTGGCTTCTTTCCGTAGAAACCTGCGCAGCCAGTTAAACCAGATTGATATTCAGAATGCAGATGGATCTGTGGAAAATCTGGGTGAGAAATACGGCAAAAAAGTTATTATTGAGTAAAAAGATGACTGGGTGATAAATATAGAAAAGTATATGTAGAGGATTTGATAAAAAACTATCAGTAAAAGCAGAAAATCTATTATTCTCCAGTGAAATAAAAGCTGTGACGAGAGATACATGTTAAGAAATTGACATTCGTATCTTAAGTTACAGCTTTTTTTGTATAGCATTCAGAATATCCGATAACGAAGTTCCTTCCGTTGCAAGTGTATAAATCGGTTCATGGATCGTATTCAGATCATGGGCGTCGGAGCTGCACAGATGGTTGCAGCCTGCCAGATAAGGATATTGCTGCTGCAATAATGGCCAATCTGCATCATTTTTGACTTCTGCACAGGAAAAACGGCTGTTTTCTGGAATAAAACCAAGGTTTCCAAGCAGACTGCTACTTGGCTTATTGATGTGGGCCGGAACCATAATGCCGTTATACCGGCTGACCAGATCGTACACTGCATCGAAAGAAATATCCGTGGCAGAGATCAGCAGGCGTTCTTCCGTTCCAAGTATCTGATCCTCTTCATCACAGATCAGCTGATCTCCAAAAAGAGCCGGTTTGTTTGGAATATCCGGCAGATGCGCGGATACATAGCTGTCTAAATCCATGGCTGCATCCAATGACGGAAAGTAACACAAAACATGAACTTCCTCAGAGGTGGTCAGTTCCATTCCGGGCAGAAATAAAACGTCATATGCAGAAGCTGCCCGTGCAATGGCGGGGCAGTTTTTGCAGGAATTATGATCCGTCAGTGCGATCAGATCCAGACCGACGACCTTTGCCATTCCGGCGATATTGGCAGGTGTCATATCGTTATCTCCACAGGGAGACAGGCAGGAGTGGATGTGCAGATCATAAGTCAGCGTTTTCATGCAGTTTTTTATAAACCTCCAGAGCAGTGGTAAAAATAGAATCCGAAGTGCGTAGCACGTTGATATTTTCACTGACTGCTTTTAATTTCATATTATCATCAACAGAGACATTGTGGCACAGAATAACGCAGGCGCATTCTGTCAGGGAAGCCACGGCCAGCGTATTCATATTGCTCATGACCGTGCACCATGCGCTGGAGGCAGGTGCGTTTCCCATGGCAATGCTGAGCAGATCGCAGCAGTAAGGTTCCGTGATCACCGCATCCGGATTGCCAAGATGGATCAGTTCAAAGTTACCTGTGTATACAAGATCGTTTACAGTCATGTTTCATCCTCCTCTTTTTCTGTGTGTCGTTTCCATTGTTCCCGCATGAGGTAAATGCAGTCTTCGCGTTTCGCGGATGGCACACCTTTTACAATATCTTCCGCCAGAGCCTTGCAGGTCGGGGAACCGCAGGAGCCGCAGTCCAGTCCCGGGAGTTCCTTCAAAATCTCCTGGCTTTCCAGAATTTTTTCCATACTTTCAAAAATATTTGCACCCAGGGTATAGACCGGTTCATAGGTTACCGGTTCATCCCAGTGAAACGTTTCCGGTGATTCCTTTGGCAGATCTGCGCAGTGCATGCGAAGCACCGGTTCGTATTTGGAAAATTGTTTTACTTTTGCCCTGGCGATATATGGATTTTCTACGGTAAGTACACCGCCCACACAGCCGGCACTGCAGGCATTCAATTCTACAAACTGAAGCCCCGGCAGAAATTTTTCATCTTCAAGATCTTCCAGCACCCGGATGACATTTTCAATGCCGTCAGCTGCCAGATAGTGGTCGGAGATAATACCGTATGCCTCGCCGCCACTGATGGCCCAGCCTTTTCCAATACGGCCGGAAAGGGTATAGGTGGTGGTGCATTGCTGCGCTTCCTCCATATGAGAGAGCAGCAGCGGATAAACATCCTGAATGGCAAGTACCGCATCTACGTTGCTTTTCTTCATGCCGAGAGGATCATGAATGAAGGTGATCTTTGACGGGCATGGAGAGATAAAAACAATGCCGATATCGGAAGGCGCAAGCCCGGTTTTTTCAGCAGCCCGCTTTCTTGCAACGATGGCAGCTGCCTCCATCGGCGGCAGGATCGGCAAAAGATGCGGGATCAGCCCCGGAAAACGAACGCGGATCAGACGTTCTACGGTAGGACAGGCGGTACTGATCAGCGGATACAGTTCCGAATGTTCATTGATATAATTTCGCGATAATTCGGAAATAATCTCCGCCCCGGCACTGACTTCGAACACGTCGTCAAATCCGCATAAGATCAGTGCATTCAGGATCAGGTTTGTATCCTGGATATTGTTGAACTGACTGTACAGGGATGGGGCCGGAAGAGCAACTGTGTATTTGTATTCCTCGAGGATCTGAATGGAATCCCGTCTGGTATGCTTTGCGTGGTGCGGACAGTGGCGGATGCATTCGCCACAGTCAATGCAGAATTCATTGATAATATGCGCTTTTCCGTCTCTGACGCGGATGGCCTGGGTGGGGCACCGCTTCAGACAGGTGATGCAGCCGGTGCATTTGTCGCTGTCCAGGTATACAGAATGAAAAAATTTATTCATGATCTGACATTCCTTTGTTTCTATAATATAGAGTTACTTTAATTGAAAATAGATGGTCATGGTCACGGTAGTTCCCACACCGATCGTTGTGTCAATGTCCATCTCATCTGCGGAACGTTTCATATTCGGAAGTCCCATTCCCGCGCCAAACCCTAAATTTAAAACCTCATCGCTGGCGGTGGAATAACCTTCCTGCATGGCAAGTTCCACATCCGGGATACCGGGACCGTGATCTTTTAAAACCATGGTGATCCGGTCAGGATAAATATCCACATCGATGACACCGCCGTTTGCATGGATGACCATATTGATTTCGCCCTCGTACATGGCGATGGCGCAGCGGCGGATGATATCCGCATCCAGATTCATTAATTTTAATGTCTGCTTCAGGGAACTGCTGGCTTCTCCGGCCTGTGTAAAAGCTTCGCCATCCACAGGGTACTGATAATGTATACTAGGCATCATTTCGACTTCCTCCTCGTAATCCGGCATGATAAAGGATGCCACAGGCATCAAACATGGTGTATTCCGTGCTTAAAACGGTAATGCCGAGCTCCTCAGCTTTGGTGATCATTTCTTTTTGTGGTTGTTTCCCCCGAACAAACACCAGACAGACAATATCCAGCATTTCCGCAGTGCGGATCACCTGCAGATTATTCAGTCCGGTCAGCAGCAGGGCATCTTTTTTGATAAAGGCCAGAACATCACTCATCATGTCCGAACCACAGACCGTTTCAATGGTGTGATCCAGGTCCACATTGGTGGAAAGAGGGGTGGCGTCCAGCAGCGAAATGATTTGCGCGATTGTCATGACAGCCTCCAAAAATTCATTTTTGTATTTTTTTAAATGCACAATTTTTTGGTTTCAGTATAGCATGCGTTTTGTGATATTTCAACAAAAATAGATTGTTATTTTTATAACATAGTTGCGAATGTATTGCAGTTTGAACAATTTTGAAACAAAAAGTGATTAAATTATACAAAACTAACACAAAAACTTTGTTGATTATTGTGAAATGAGATGTTACTATAGACAACAGATGTATTGCAAAAAATACATTGGATATTAGGAGGGATAATTTTGGAAAAAACAAAATCCGTTCCGTTCAACGGAACACAGGAACAGGAAGCGATGCTGCGAGCAGTCATCGACGAACTGCGCGATGATCAGGGCTGTCTGATGCCGATCATGCAGAAGGCGCAGGACATCTACGGCTATCTTCCATATGAGGTTCAGAAAATGATCTCAGATGAACTGGATGTGCCGATGGAAAAAATCTACGGAGTAGCAACATTTTACTCTCAGTTCAATTTATATCCGAAGGGACAGTACAAAATTTCAGTATGCCTCGGAACTGCCTGTTATGTAAAAGGCTCAGGTGATATTTACAACAAGCTCATGGAGATTCTTGGAATCGCCGGCGGTGAGTGTACCGCAGACGGTAAGTTTTCTCTGGATGCCTGTCGTTGTATCGGTGCCTGTGGTCTTGCACCGGTTATGATGATCAATGATGATGTATATGGTCGTCTGACTCCGGATGAATTAGATGGCATTCTGGCGAAATATATGTAATGTTACCGGAAATATCATTAAACATTCTGGATATCTCAGAAAATTCCGTATCAGCGAAAGCGACAGAAATTAAAATTGTGATCTGTGTGAACACGCAGCAAGATCAGCTGACGGTTCGGATTTCAGACAACGGAAAAGGAATGGATGCAGAGACAGTAAAACGGGTGACGGATCCTTTTTATACCACAAGGACGACCCGGAAAATAGGACTTGGTATTCCGTTTTTTAAACAGGAAGCGGAGTGTACCGGCGGAACATTTTCCATTTCTTCTGTACCGGGAAAAGGTACGGAGATTACAGCGGTCTTTTGTACCGACAGTATTGACTGTATGCCTCTTGGAAATCTCAATGAGACGGTTTATTCACTGATCGTGATGCACCCGGACATTGATTTTTATTACCAGTATCAGGTAAACGGGGCAGAGTTTCATCTGGATACAAAAGAAATGCGGGAAATACTTGGCAATGTGCCTTTTTCAACGCCGGAGGTATCATCCTTTCTCAGAGACTATCTGGAAGAAAATGAAGCGGATATTAATCGAATGCAGAATTACCCGGGGTAATTCGAAGGAGGGATCATATGAAATCATTAGAAGAATTGAAAGCAATTCGTGAAAGAATGCAGGGACAGATCGGAATGCGTTCAGAACATGCAAAAGACACCCGTGTGGTTGTCGGCATGGCAACCTGCGGCATTGCCAGCGGTGCGCGTCCGGTTTTAAATACACTTGTAAAAGAAGTAGAAGACAGAAAGCTGGAGCATGTGATTGTCACCCAGACCGGTTGTATCGGTTTATGTCAGTATGAGCCGATCGTAGAAGTCTATGAGCCGGGCAAAGAAAAAGTAACTTATGTGAAAGTAAATGAAGAAAAAGCAAAAGAAATTTTGGAGCAGCATCTGGTAAGAGGCCAGGTGGTTGACAAATATTTACTTCACATGGATGAGAATATGTAATGGGGGTGTAACTGAATGTATCGTTCACATGTATTAGTCTGTGGAGGAACCGGATGTACTTCTTCCGGAAGCGAGCAGATTATTCAGACTTTAAAAGATGAATTAAAGAAAAATAAATTACAAAATGAAGTAGCAGTTGTCAAAACCGGATGCCACGGTCTGTGTGCAGAAGGCCCGGTTATGATCGTTTATCCGGAAGCTGTATTTTATTCCAGAGTACGTCCGGAAGATGTAGAGGAGATTGTTTCCGAGCATCTGTTAAAAGGCCGTATCGTGGAGCGTCTTGTATATCATGAGGCACAGACTCCGGAAGGAATTAAATCCTTAAATGAGACAACTTTTTATAAAAAACAGCACAGAATCGCACTGAGAAACTGTGGTGTCATTAATCCGGAAAGCATTGATGAGTATATTGGAACCGGCGGTTATGAGGCACTTGGAAAAGTACTGACCGAGATGACTCCGGATGAAGTGATCCAGACGATTTTAGATAGTGGCTTAAGAGGCCGTGGCGGTGCGGGATTCCCGACCGGACTGAAATGGAGATTTGCTTCCGGAAACCGTGGAAATGTACAGAAATACGTCTGTTGTAACGCCGATGAGGGTGATCCGGGTGCATTTATGGACCGTTCCGTTCTGGAAGGTGATCCACACGTTGTACTTGAGGCAATGGCCATTGCAGGTTACGCCATCGGTGCAGATCAGGGTTATATTTACGTACGTGCAGAGTACCCGATCGCGGTAGAACGTCTGCAGATCGCAATCAACCAGGCAAGAGAATACGGACTGCTTGGCAAAAATATTTTTGATACCGGATTTAATTTCGATATTGAGCTTCGTCTTGGCGCCGGCGCCTTCGTCTGTGGTGAGGAGACCGCGCTGATGACATCTATTGAAGGCAACCGTGGTGAGCCACGTCCGAGACCGCCATTTCCGGCTGTGAAAGGTCTGTTCCAGAAACCGACTATTTTAAATAACGTTGAGACATGGGCAAATATCCCGCAGATCATCCTGAACGGACCGGAATGGTTTGCTTCTATGGGTACGGAAAAATCCAAAGGAACCAAAGTATTTGCGCTTGGTGGAAAAATCAACAATACCGGACTGGTTGAGATTCCGATGGGAACCACACTTCGTACCGTTATCGAAGATATCGGCGGCGGTATTCCAAATGGCAAGAAATTTAAAGCAGCTCAGACCGGTGGACCATCCGGTGGATGTATCCCGGCAGAGCATTTTGATATTCCAATCGACTACGACAACCTGATCAGCATCGGTTCCATGATGGGATCCGGCGGACTGATCGTTATGGACGAAGATACCTGTATGGTTGATATCGCAAAATTCTTCCTGCAGTTTACCGTAGATGAGTCCTGTGGTAAATGTACGCCATGTCGTGTCGGAACCAAACGTCTGTTAGAATTATTAGAGAAGATCACAGATGGACGTGGAACATTAGAGGACATCGACAAGATGGAAGAACTGTGCTATTACATCAAAGAGAACGCACTCTGTGGTCTGGGACAGACTGCCCCGAACCCGGTTCTCTCTACACTTCGTTATTTCCGTGACGAATATATCGAGCATGTGGTAAATAAGAGATGTCCGGCTGGCGTATGTAAGAAACTCATTACATATAAGATTGATCCTGTGAAATGTAAAGGTTGTACATTATGTGCACGTAACTGCCCGGCAGATGCCATCGAAGGTCAGGTAAAAGTTGCACACAGCATCGACACAAGCAAATGTGTGAAATGTGGAACCTGTATCGATAAGTGTCGTTTTGGCGCTATTTATAAAGAGTAACGGAGGAATCAATCATGGAAAATATTACAATTAAAATAAACGGAAGAGAGGTATCCGCACCGCAGGGTTCCACGATTCTGGAGGCAGCACGCCTTGCACAGATTGAAATCCCGACGTTATGTTACCTCAAGGAGATCAATGAGATCGGCGCCTGTCGTATGTGCGTTGTTGAAGTAAAAGGAGCCCGCAGTCTGGTAACCGCCTGTGTATATCCAATCAATGAAGGCATGGAAGTATGGACCAACACACCGAAGGTGATCGAGTCCAGAAGAAAAACCTTACAGCTTTTATTATCAAACCACGACCGCAAATGTCTGTCCTGTGTCCGCAGTGGAAACTGTGAATTACAGACCTTGTGCCGTGAGTATAAAGTAGATGATGAGGCTTACTATGATGGCGAGCGCAATGTATACGATTTAGATACCAGTGCCGCTCATATGGTAAGAGATAATAACAAATGTATCCTGTGCAGACGTTGCAGCGCTGTCTGTGAAAAAGTACAGGGTATCGGTGTGATCGGAGCCAATGAGCGTGGATTTAAGACATACATCGGATCTGCCTTTGATATGGATCTGGCAGAGACAAGCTGTGTATCCTGTGGACAGTGTATTGCATTATGTCCGACCGGTGCAATTTATGAGAAAGATAATACGGAAGAAGTATTTGCAGCCATCGCTGATCCGGAAAAATACGTGGTTGTTCAGTGTGCACCGGCAGTCCGTGCAGGACTTGGTGAAGCTTTTGGTATGCCGATCGGTACAGATGTACAGGGCAAACTGGCAGCAGCACTGCGCAGACTTGGATTTGATAAAGTATTTGATACCACATTCTCCGCAGACCTTACGATTATGGAAGAGGCCAATGAATTCCTGGATCGTGTACAGAATGGCGGCGTATTGCCATTGATCACTTCTTGTTCTCCGGGATGGATCAAATACTGTGAACACTATTTCCCGGAAATGACAGAGAATCTGTCTTCCTGTAAATCTCCGCAGCAGATGTTTGGCGCGATTGCGAAATCTTACTACGCAGAGAAAATGGGAATTCCGAAAGAGAAAATGGTGGTTGTCAGCGTAATGCCATGTACCGCAAAGAAATTTGAGATTGGCAGAGATGATGAGAACGGCGCAGGTGTTCCTGATGTAGATATCGCGATTACAACAAGAGAGCTGGCTCGTATGATCCAGCGTGCAAGCATCCGCTTTATGGATCTTCCGGATGAAGAATTTGATATGCCACTTGGTCTTGGAACCGGTGCAGCAGTCATCTTCGGTGCAACCGGTGGTGTTATGGAAGCAGCACTTCGTACCGCAGTAGAAAAACTGACAGGAGAAGAACTTGCAAAACTTGACTTTACCGATGTACGTGGTATGGAAGGCATCAAAGAAGCTACTTACAACGTGGCAGGTATGGATATCAAAGTTGCAGTTGCTTCCGGTCTGAAAAATGCAAAAGAGCTATTAAAGAAAGTAAAATCCGGTGAAGCAGAGTATCATTTCATTGAGATGATGGGATGCCTTGGTGGATGCGTCAACGGTGGTGGACAGCCGCAGCAGCCGGGCTATGTACATAATACCGTAGATATTCGTGCGAAACGTGCTGAAGTGCTTTACAATCTGGATAAAAATAATAAGATCCGTAAATCACATGAGAATCCGGCGATCATTGAATTATATGAAACCTACCTTGGTGAGCCGGGCAGCCATAAAGCACATGAGTTACTGCATACTACTTATGTAAAACGTACAGTAAATAAATAGTTTTAAGGTATATTTGTTTGCTGGCATTTGGAGAATCAATGTCATGCAAGCGTCATGTATAAGTTACTCATATATAGTAAGCGTTTAAAGAGGAGTCGTTGTTTTATAACGGCTCCTTTTGTGATAAAATGTATCATATAGGCAAGTTCGAAATGGGTATTGTGCTGGTATTGGAGGAAAAAGAAATATGAATGTAATTAACTTTCAGGATGCGAATTGTGCGCATTGCTATAAATGTCTAAGAAACTGTGATGTCAAGGCCATCCGCATTAAACAGGGACAGGCACAGATCGTCACGGATATGTGTATCTACTGTGGACACTGTATGGAAATCTGTCCGCAGGAGGCAAAAACCTTTGACAGTGATCTGGATTATGTAAAAAATATGCTGAAGCGAGGCGAACATGTGGTGGTTTCACTGGATCCGTCCTACCGTGGACTGTTGGATTATGAAGATTCCGGGCAGATTGTAGCGGCCTTGCTGCAGCTCGGTTTTTCCCAGGTGCGCGAGACGGCAGAGGGGGCTGGCATTATCACCCGTGAGTATGTGCGCCTGATGAATGAGGGAGAGATGGATAATATTATTGTCACCAGCTGTCCGGCTATCGTGTATCTGGTGGAAAAACATTATCCGATGCTGATCCCGTATCTGGCGCCGGTCGTCTCCCCGATGATCGCCCACGGACGCTGGATCAAAGATTTGATGGGACAGCACACGAAAGTAGTCTTTATCGGACCGTGTGTGGCGAAAAAGATGGAGGCAGAAGCGGATGCAAGAACCCGTGGCTGCGTGGATGCGGTTATCGAGTTTAATGAACTGCAGAAATGGCTGGAGGAGGAAGGCATTGACCTGAAGCACTGCGAATCCCGGCCATTTGCGAATCAGGATCCGATGGTCAATCAGCTTTATCCGGTTACAAACGGTATCATACGTGCGGTGGATGTCTGTGGCGCGCCGGGGACTTACAAAAAACTGATGGTCAGCAGTATCAAGAGCTGCAGGGAATTTTTACATAGTATGAAACGTGGCTATATTGACCACTGCTTTGTAGAGCTGAACCTTTGTGCCGGCGGCTGCGTGAACGGACCGGGTGTGGACAAACGTCGTGGATTCCGGTTTAAAGCAACCATGAGTATCGAAAATAATGCGCTGCTGGCGGCATCTCCGGCTTATATCAATCTGCCAAAAGAAGAACTGGAGCGTACCTATGTACCGCGTCAGGTGGTAGATAAAATGCCGACGGAAGCAGAGATCCAGGAAATTTTAAAGACCATCGGAAAGAGCAACAGCAATACCGAGTTTAACTGTGGCGCCTGTGGTTACATGACTTGTCGGGAAAAAGCCATTGCAATCTATCAGGGAAAGGCAGAGGCGGCTATGTGTCTGATCCGTTCTTATGAAAATGCCCGTTCCCAGGCAAATGTCGTTATGGAGACTACCCCGAATCTGATTTTTATTTTTGACAAAGAAATGCGGATCAAAGAGTTTAACCGTCGGGCCGAAGAAGTGTTCCATACTACCCGTCAGGAAGCACTGAAAATGTATTTATATGAACTGATCGATACGGCGGATTTTGAGGAAGTGTATCGCACCCATGAAAATAAACTGCGTGAAAAACGCAAATGGAATACTTACAATATGACCATTCTGGAAACCATTGTATACATTCCGGCATCTGACCGCGTACTGGCGATCATCGAGGACGTGTCGGCGGAGGAAAAATGGGCGGAAGAACTGCTGGAGCAGAAGCTCAATACGGTAAAAATGGCGCAGTCCGTTATCGAAAAACAGATGACCACCGCGCAGGAGATTGCCGGTCTGCTGGGGGAAACCACAGCGGAGACAAAAGCCATTCTGACCAAGCTGCGTGATACGCTGCTGGAAAGCTAAAGGGGGCGTGGAAATATGAAACAGTTCGCAATTGATATGGCATATAAAAGCCTGAACCATTACGGAGAAGAGCTGTGTGGCGACAAAGTGGAGATCGTCGATAAAGAAGATTCCAGAATCCTGATCCTGGCAGATGGTATGGGAAGCGGAATCCGGGCAAATATTCTGGCCACACTGACCTCAAAGATCATTGCAACCATGATGTACAATGATATGAGCATTGACGAGGTAGTCGCAACGATTGCGAAAACGCTTCCACTTTCTTCCGTCAATGGCGTGGCTTATTCCACCTTCAGCATCATTCAGGTGTACCACAATGGTGAGATTTACGTGGCAGAATATGACAATCCGGAATGCATTTTGATCCGAAAAGGCAAGATCAAGGCACTGCCGTTTTCCTACCGAAAGATTGAGGGAAAAAAGATTCGGGAATGCCGCTTTCAGACCGTGCCGGGGGACGCTCTGGCTATCATGAGTGACGGATGTCTGTATTGTGGAACCGGCGATATCATGAATTACCGCTGGGACTGGAATGCACTGGCAAACTACTGTGAATCCTGTGCGGAAAAAACAAGGACAGCCGCGCAGCTGGCGGATATGATGAACCGTGCCTGTGCGGATCTGTACGGCGGGATGTGCAGCGATGATACTACCATTGCAGTGGCCCGGATCATGGAAGAAGAGATTGTAAATATTCTGACGGGACCGCCTCTGGAGAAAAAAGATGACAACCGCATGGTACGGGATTTTATGAAACAGGAAGGTATCAAGATCGTCTCCGGCGGTATCACAAGCCAGATCGTGGCAAGAGAGCTTGGACGGCGCCTGATCACCTCCGTGGGTGTGCTGGATCCAGAGATCCCGCCAACAGCAAAAATAGAAGGCATTGATCTGGTAACGGAAGGTGTTCTTACCTTAAATAAAGCCATCGAACTGCTGGAGCGCTATCAGCAGGATGATGTATCCGAAGAATTTTTTGATGAACTGAGCCGGGATAACGGTGCCACCCGTCTGGCCTGCTATCTGATGGAAAACTGTACGACGGTAAATCTGTTTATCGGAAAGGCGATCAATAAAGATTATACAACAAAGGAACTGCCTTTTGAGATTTCTGTCCGCCAGAACGTGATCAAACGTCTGCAGAATGTGTTGACTGCCATGCATCGCACGGTACATGTGTATTACTATTGAAAAAAGAAAGCAAGGTGTGTTATACTTATTCAGTTCATGATTATGGAACATTTGTTCTTTCATGAAAAATATGAATAGATAAGGAAAAATATATGCAAATAGAACATTTTATTAATCAGATCGACCTGACACTGGATCCGCCGGCAGAGGAGCCGCTGCGTCAGTATTATTTCATCGCAAAGGCCCGTACGCTGGTGGCACAGATGGAGAAAGAGGCAGGCAGAAAGATGACGTTCTGTGTCAATACCTTCGGTTGTCAGATGAACGCCCGGGACTCCGAAAAATTATGTGGTATCTTAAATGCCATCGGCTATCAGGAGTCCGAATCCGAGGATGCGGATTTTGTTATTTATAACACCTGTACCGTCCGTGAAAATGCAAACAATAAAGTATACGGACGTCTTGGTTACCTGCATGGATATAAGAAGAAAAATCCGCATATGATGATCGCGCTCTGCGGATGTATGATGCAGGAAGAAAAAGTAGTAGAAAAGATCAAACAGAGCTATCGTTTTGTAGACCTGATTTTTGGTACACATAATATTTTTAAATTTGCGGAACTTCTGGTGCAGTCCATCGAGAATAAAAAGATGGTTGTTGACGTATGGGAAAATACAGACCAGATCGTAGAGCAGCTGCCAAATGAGCGTAAATTCCGTTTCAAGAGCGGTGTCAACATTATGTTTGGCTGTAACAATTTCTGCAGTTACTGCATTGTTCCGTATGTAAGAGGACGGGAGCGAAGCAGAGAGCCGCGTGAGATCATCCGTGAGATCGAGAACTTTGTGGCAGACGGTGTTGTGGAAGTTATGCTTCTGGGACAGAATGTCAATTCTTATGGAAAGAACCTGGATCAGCCGATCACTTTTGCGCAGCTTTTGGAGCAGATCGAGCAGATCGAAGGACTGGAGCGTATCCGTTTCATGACTTCTCATCCGAAGGATCTTTCCGACGAACTGATTGAAGTAATGGCAAAATCAAAGAAAATCTGCAGACACCTGCATTTACCATTGCAGTCCGGCAGCAGCCGTCTGTTAAAAATTATGAACCGTCATTATGACAAGGAACAGTATTTGACTTTAGTAGAGAAAATCCGTGCAGCAATCCCGGATATTGCACTGACTACAGATATTATTGTCGGATTCCCGGGTGAGACAGAGGAAGATTTTGAGGAAACCATGGATGTGGTTCGCAAAGTGCGTTACGACAGTGCATTTACCTTCATTTATTCCAAACGTACCGGTACACCGGCAGCAAAAATGGAAGAGCAGGTACCGGAAGATGTGGTAAAAGCACGTTTTGACCGCCTGTTAAAAGAAGTACAGGAGATCACGGCAGAGAAATCTGCACGCCTGACTGGTCAGGTGCAGGATGTACTGGTAGAGAGCGTCAACCATCAGGATGACAGTCTGCTCACCGGACGACTTGGCAACAACAGCGTAGTACATTTCCCGGGTGGAAAGGAACTGATCGGACAGATCATTCCGGTGCGTCTGGATGAATGTAAAGGTTTCTATTATATTGGAAGCAGGGCATAAGCATGGACAAGAAAATCGGTAAAAAAGAAATTTTATTACTGGTCATTATCTTTGTGGCAGCGGTGATCGGGTATTTTGTGTTTCAGAAAATGCAGAGTACACCCGGTGGACAGGTCAAAGTGACGGTAGACGGAACCGTATATGGCACTTATGATCTGCATACGGCAGGAGAAAAAGCGCAGAAAATCGAGATAAAAAACGCAGATGGAACGGTGACAAATACCCTTGTGATCGAAAACGGAAAAGCAGATATGATCTCTGCGGATTGCCCGGACAAACTCTGTGTAAATCAGCATGCAATTTCTTCCAACGGGGAGACCATCGTGTGCCTGCCAAATAAAGTCGTGGTAGAGGTGGAAGACGGGGAAGAGGCCCTGTTTGACACCCAGACGAAGTAAGAGAACGAATAAGAATAAAATAGAAGCATTTCAGAACAAATCAGTTTACGAAAATTGTGATTAAGGAAGCGGATTTGAAAATGAAATGTTTCTAAAGTGGAGTTTTTGATGTATTCATATATAAAAGGAACATTAGAGGAAGTAAGTGAAGACCTGATCGTCGTGGAAAATAACGGCATTGGATACAATATCCGCATTTCTGCCCGTATGCTGGATGCGCTTCCGGCCCGGGGCGAACAGGTCAAGATCTATACCTATCTGTATGTAAAAGAAGATGCCTTTTCACTGTTTGGTTTTCCGAGCAGAGATGAGCTGGAAATGTTTAAATTGCTGATCAACGTCAGCGGAATCGGCCCAAAAGGCGGACTGGCAGTGTTATCTGTGTTGTCTGCCAATGATCTGCGTTTTGCCATTGTGGCAGAAGATGCCAAGACCATTTCCAAAGCGCCTGGCATCGGAAGCAAGACAGCAAAACGTCTGATCATTGAACTGAAGGATAAGATTGATCTGGAAGCTGCCATCGAGACCGGATTTGAGGAGATGGAGACACCGGCAGTAGGCGGAAGCAGTAATAACCGTATCCGTAAGGAAGCATCTGAAGCACTTGTGGCACTTGGATACAGCGCGACAGAAGCGTCTAAGGTGCTTTCCGGTATCGAGATCACAGAAGATGATGACGTGGAAAGCGTATTGAAGGCAGCATTGAAAAATATGGCACTGTTTTAAGATAGTCAGCTTTATTGATGTTGATGCAATCTAGTAATGTTTTGCAGATTAAAAACAGTGAATATAAAATAATGTAGTGTATTGAAGCGAGGAAATTCATGGAGAAACGAGTCATTTCGACACAGATCCAGGAAGAGGATATGCAGACAGAATTCAGCCTGCGTCCCCTGTCATTGGAAGAATACGTCGGACAGGAAAAAATAAAAGGCACCCTGCGTGTTTATATCGAGGCGGCGCGGCAGAGACAGGAACCGTTAGACCACGTACTGTTTTACGGACCGCCGGGACTTGGAAAGACCACACTTTCCGGTATCATCGCCAATGAAATGGGCGTACATATGAAGATCACTTCCGGTCCGGCCATCGCAAAACCGGGAGAAATGGCATCGATTTTAAGTAATTTACAGGAAAATGATATTTTGTTTGTGGATGAGATCCACCGTCTGAACCGTCAGGTGGAAGAAGTACTGTATCCAGCCATGGAAGATTATGCTATTGATATCATGATCGGCAAGGGAGCATCCGCCCGTTCCATCCGACTGGATCTGCCGAAATTTACCCTGGTTGGCGCAACTACCCGTGCAGGACTGCTTTCCGCACCGCTGAGAGACCGTTTTGGTGTAATCCAGCATCTGGAGTTTTATACCCCGGAGGAATTGCAGACGATCATCGTACAGTCAGCGAAGAAACTTGGTGTGGAAATCGAGCCGGAAGGCGCTGCTGAGTTGGCAAAACGTTCCAGAGGAACGCCGCGACTGGCAAACCGTCTATTGAAGCGTGTTCGTGATTTTGCACAGGTAAAATACGATGGAGTGATCACGAAGGAAGTCGCTTCCTTTGCACTGGATCTGCTGGAGGTAGACCGCTGTGGTCTGGACAAAAATGACCGGTTGATCCTGCTGACCATCATTCAGAAATTTGGCGGCGGCCCGGTAGGACTTGAGACACTGGCGGCAGCGGTGGGCGAGGATTCCGGAACCATCGAGGATGTGTATGAACCATATCTGGTAAAAAACGGATTCCTGAACCGTACACCAAAAGGTCGTGTGGCGACAGCGCTTGCGATCGAGCATTTCAAAGAAAAATAGTAACTATTCAGAGCCAAGCAGATTTACGGGAAAATGTAAATCATGCTTGCATGAATGAGCAGTTTTTCGTAAATCTATTTGGCGAGAAGCCAACATGAGCAAAAAGAAAGCCTGTAAAGGCGATTTTGCGAATGGGCTCTGAATGGTTAAAAAAATAAAAAACGATACAGGCAGAATGTGTGTCTGCCTGAGACATATTTTGTAGATCACAGACAGAAACTGTGAAAAGGGGAAGCAAAATGACAAAGAAATCTATGGTACAGGTTGTAATCGGTGGAAAGATCCTGACAATGGGTGGTTATGAAGATGAGACCCATATTCAGAAAATTGCATCCTGCGTCAATCGTGTGATGCAGCAGATGGAGGAAGCGGACGAATACCGCTGTCTGCCATCGGATCTGAAACCTGTATTTATTCATATTAATATCGCAGATGAACTTGTGACAGCCCAGGAACAGATCGAACAGCTGGAACAGGATCTGCGCCAGAAAGAAAACGAACTGGCAGAACTGAAACAGGAACTGGCAGAGACAGAAGTAAGACTTGAGAAACTGGAAGGACATAAAAAACGATGAAACATGAACTGTTAGCACCGGCAGGCTCACTGGAAATCTGTAAAGCGGTTATGAATGCCGGAGCAGATGCGGTATATCTGGGCGGAGACAAATTTGGTGCCCGCGCCTTTGCAAAGAATTTTACCCAGGATGACCTGAAAGAGGCACTGGATTTTGCACATATGCGGGGAAAAAAGATTTTTCTCACCGTCAATACTTTGTTGAAAAATAAAGAAATCGGAACAGAACTGTTTTCCTATCTGCAGCCGCTGTATGAATATGGTCTGGATGCGGTGATCGTACAGGATTATGGTGTTTTTCAGTTTATCCGCAGAAATTTCCCGGATCTTGCGCTGCATGCGAGTACCCAGATGTCGGTATCCAATGTGGCCGGAGCAAAATTCCTGATGGAGCACGGCGCAGAGCGAATCGTAACTGCCCGTGAGTTATCCAGTGAAGAGATCCGCCGGATTTATGATGAGACAGGCGTGGAAATCGAAAGCTTTATTCACGGTGCGCTTTGTTACTGTTATTCCGGTCAGTGTCTGATGAGCAGCATGCTCGGCGGACGGAGTGGAAACCGTGGCCGTTGTGCACAGCCATGCCGACTGGCTTATCAGGTGACGGATACAAAAGGTAATCTGTTACATAAAAAAGAAAAATATCCGTTGAGTCCGAAAGACCTGTGTACCATTGAATTACTTCCTGAATTATGTGAAAGCGGCATTTACTCTTTTAAAATTGAGGGAAGAATGAAAAAATTGGAGTACGCAGCCGGAGTTACATCGATTTATCGTAAATACCTGGATTTATATGAGGAATCACCGGAATCTTATAAAGTAGAGGAAGCGGATATGGAACGTCTGCTTTTACTCGGAAACCGAAATGGATTTACAAAAGGCTACTATGAGATGAGAAACGGTCGTTCTATGATGACGCTGACGGACTCTTCTCACAGCAGCAATGATGCAAAAATGGCTTATCAGCCGGCAGCGGAACGGAAACTTCCGGTGCGGATGCAGGCTGTATTTCATGCGGATCAGCCGATGGAGTTATCCGTGACACTTCTGGATGGCGAAACAAATACATCTGAAGTTACCGTGACTGGAGCCTGTCCGGGGCTGGCCCAGAACCGTCCATTATCCCGGGAGGAACTGGAAAAGAGACTGCGCAAGACCGGAGATACGCCATTTGAGGCGGCAGAGATTAAAATCAGTCTGGAGGATGGGCTGTTTGTACCGGTGGGACAGTTAAATGAACTGCGCAGAAGTGCATTAGAACAGTTACAGGATCAGTTGTTAGAACAGGGACGAAGAAAAGCACCTGTAAAGCAGCAGAAAAATCCGTACGAATTTGAAGATGCAGCATCAGATACTGAAGATGGAAAGCCACTGTTAAACGTGTGGATTTCTTCGACAAAGCACCTTCCGATGCTGTTGCAGAACCCGAGTGTTGGAATGATCACACTGGAAGACTGTGGAACAGAACAGCGCCTTGTGGAGCAGATCCATCAGGCAGGAAAGCTGGCAGGCTTTGCGTTTCCTTATGTTCTGCGTGAAAATTCTGAACAGATGCTGCAAAAAGCAGCTGCAGATCTGCAGATTTTTGACAAAATCTGGGTGCGCAGCTATGACGGCATTGGATTTGCAGAAGAAATCCTTGTAATCCCGACAGAAAAACTGGCGCTGGATGCAGGATTATATGTATTTTCCAATGAAGCAGCCGCAGATTTCCTGACAGATGGATTTGCCGGCTATACAGCATCTCAGGAGCTGAACAGCAAAGAACTTGCGCATATGAAAAATGAACAGGCGGAGCTGATGCTCTATGGATATGCGCCGCTGATGATCTCTGCACAGTGTGTATACAAAAATTATGCATCCTGTATCAAAGAAAAGCATGGCACAGGAGCGCAAAATGAGCACTTGTACCTGAATGACCGTTATCAGAAGCAGTTTGAAGTAGTGCGTAACTGCAGACACTGCTATAACGTGATCTACAACAGTCAGCCGACCAGCCTGCTTCATCAGGCGAAAACCATCCGGAATCTGGATTTCGCTTCCTACCGGATCGTATTCCGAAATGAGAGCGAGCGGAAGATGCAGGAAATCCTGAATCAGTATGCGGATGCCTTTGTCGGTGGCAAAGAGGTTCCGGCACCGAAGGAGGGAACCTTTACCAACGGACATTTTCGAAGAGGCGTTGACTGACGCACAAGTAAGGAGAAATTATGATACATTTAATCACAGAATTGTCCAAATATGTGATGATCATTCTTTTTGCCATTTATACCTGGTACAGCTATGTGGTATTGGTTGTAAAAAACGAAGAACGGCAGAAGCGGATGTATAAAGCACAGACCACCTGTATGATGCTGATCCATCTGGACGCATTTATGGTTCTGTTTGCCGTGACAAAAGAGTTAAAGATTCTGATCTTTTACGGAGCTCAGGTGTTGTTTGTCCTGTTTTTGTTCCTGATCTACCGGATCATATACAAGCGGGCAGCCCGGCTGGTCGTAAATCACATGTGTATGCTGATGCTGATCGGATTTATTATCCTGACCAGATTAAATTTTGAAAATGCGATCCGGCAGTTTGAAATTGCGGTTGCAGCGGCAGTGATCTCAGCATTTATTCCGATTCTGGTCAGAAAATTAAAATTTTTGCGAAAATTTACCTGGTTTTACTGTGCCATTGGCGTGGTAGCACTTGGAATCGTTCTTGTACTTGGAAAAATGAGCGGCGGCGCGCATCTGTCCTTTACCGTGGCAGGCATTACGCTGCAGCCTTCCGAGTTTGTAAAAATTATATTTGTATTTTTTGTGGCCTGCATGTTGTACGAAGCGACGGATTTCCGACAGGTGTGCATTACCACTATTGCGGCGGCAGTACATGTGGGAATTCTGGTATTGTCCACAGACCTTGGAGCGGCTCTGATCTTCTTTTTGACCTATGTGGTAATGCTGTATGTGGCAACCCGGAAACCAGTATATTTTTTCGGTGGACTTGGTGTGGGCTGTCTGGCAGCGATTGCCGGATCAAAGCTGTTTTCCCATGTGCGGGTGCGAATCGAGGCATGGAAAGATCCTTTTGCGTCCATTCATGGTGGCGGCTGGCAGGTGGCACAGGCGTTATTTGCTATTGGAACCGGTGGCTGGTTCGGTATGGGACTCTATCAGGGAATGCCGGATAAAATTCCGCTGGGAGCATCCGACTTTGTGTTTGCATCCATTTCAGAAGAGATGGGCGGAGCTTTTGCGGTATGTATTGTATTAGTATGTTTCAGCTGTTTTTTGATGTTTTTGAATATTGCGATGCAGATCAAAGACCAGTTTTATAAGCTGATCGCACTGGGACTTGGCTGCGTATACGGTGTTCAGGTATTTTTGAATGTGGGCGGTGTTATTAAATTTATTCCGTCAACGGGACTGACCCTTCCGTTGATCAGTTACGGAGGAAGTTCCATTTTGTGTACAATGGTCATGTTTGCCATTATTCAGGGACTGTATATTATGAGGCAGGATGAAGAAGGAGAATTCGATGAGCAGAAGAATCGAGGACGAAAACAGAAGAAGAACAACGGCCCGAAACAAAGCATCGACCGGAAGAAACAGCAGAAGCCGAAGGACAAATCAGGCCAGACAGGGTATCGAGGTCATGAATCTGGATCAGGCAGAACGCGAAACGGCAGGTCCTCGCGGTTCGATGAGAAGGAAGTCGAGGAAATCTGGTAGAAATCTGGAATTCCTGATCATTACCTATCTGTTTCTGGCAATCTTTATCGGAATGATCGGCTATTTTGTATATTTTCAGCTGGTAAAAAGTGAGAGTGTCATCAACAGTTCTTACAACTCCCGTCTGGATCTGTATGCGGAGCATGTCATCCGGGGAGATATTACAGCGGCGGACGGCACAGTGCTTGCGACCACAAAGACAAACGAAGATGGAAGCGAGACAAGGGAATATCCATATGGCCGTATGTTTGCTCATGTGGTGGGATATATGAATAACGGAAAAGGCGGGCTGGAGTCTCAGTACAATTTCAATCTGCTTCGTTCCCATTCCTTTTTCCTGACACAGATTATCAACGATCTGAAAGATGAGAAAAATCAGGGCGACACCCTTGTGACTACGCTGGATTATGATGTTCAGAAGACGGCTTATGATGCACTTGGTGACCGGGATGGCGCGGTGGTGGTCATGGAAGTAAAGACCGGTAAAGTGCTCGCCATGGTGTCAAAACCGGATTATAATCCGAATACACTGGCGGATAAATGGGATGATATCGTGTCGGATGAAAACAGCAGTGTATTGTTAAACCGTGTAACTTCCGGTTTGTATCCACCTGGGTCTACTTTCAAGATTTTTACCACATTGGAATATGTGCACGAAAATCCGAATTATCAGGATTACAGTTTTGACTGCGAAGGTGAGCTGAACGTGGATGGAAATGAGATCCATTGTTATCACAAAGCGGTACATGGTCAGGAGAATCTGAAGGATTCTTTTGCCAATTCCTGTAATACCTCTTTTTCCAATATCGGTCTGTCACTGGATATTTCCAGTTTCCGGAATCTGTGCGAGAGCATGTTATTTAATCAGAAACTACCGGGAAGCCTTGCCGGAAGCAAGAGCAGCTTTGCATTGGCTGCAGATGCGGATAAAGGCAAGATCATGCAGACTTCCATTGGTCAGGGCGATACGCTGGTATCACCGCTTCATATGGTATTTGTAGCTGCAGCCATTGCGAATGACGGTGTGGCGATGGAGCCTTACGTGGTAGATCATGTGGAAAATGACGGCGGTATTCATGTGAAAAACTATAAAGAGAAAGAATATGGACAGCTTCTTTCCTCTTCCGACGCAGCGCTGCTTCAGGATTTTATGCGTGGTGTGGTAGAAAACGGAACCGGAAAAGCTTTAAATGGCCAGAGTTATACCGCATACGGTAAGACTGGATCTGCTGAGTACAACAGTGCCGGAGACAGCCATGGCTGGTTCGTCGGTTACGGTCATAAGGACGGTTATAATGATATCGCCATTGCGGTTGTAGTAGAGGATGGCGGATCCGGAAGCCAGTCTGCGGTACCGGTGACAAAACAGATTTTTGATGTATATTTCAATAAATAAAGATTGGCGAGGTATTGCAAGTTAACTCCAAAAGGCGTATACTTAAAACCAGATTTGAGACCGCATCGGGAGGGCTTGCAATGATAGAAGCAACCAGTTGTGGCGGTGTGGTTATATTCCGTGGTAAGATTCTGTTGCTGTATAAAAATTATCGTAACAAATATGAAGGCTGGGTTTTACCGAAGGGAACGGTAGAAGCCGGCGAGGAGTATAAGGATACTGCTGCAAGAGAAGTCAGAGAGGAGACTGGCGTAGATGCCTCCATTATAAAATATGTGGGAAAGAGCCAGTATACATTTACAGTTCCTGAGGATACTGTAGAAAAACAGGTGCATTGGTACCTGATGATGGCGGACAGTTATTATAGTAAACCGCAGCGCGAGGAATATTTCGTGGATTCCGGTTATTATAAATATCATGAAGCCTACCATCTGCTGAAATTTGCAAATGAGAAACAGATTCTGGAAAAAGCTTATCAAGAGTATCTTGACCTGAAACGGAGCAATCTGTGGGGAACGAAAAAATATTTCTAGAATCCGGAGTAGACAGAATTAGTAAAACGATCGTGCCAGATGGTTTTATTAATTCTGTTTGTATATATGCAAAAATATCAGTCGAAAATAAGATTGAGGGAACATTACATGTATTGGTATAGACATTTATATTTTGATAAAAAATGCATTCGCCATATCAATCGGCTGAAATACAAGATTGAGCATGGGGAAGCGCATAAGGGTGTATATCTGATCAATCTGCCGCGGCGTGAGGGCGCCTTGCTGGAACTGATCCCGAGTATCTTGCTGCAGCAGAGCCGTTATCCGCGGGAATCCCTTTGTATCATTGGAATGGGAAGCAGTCGCGGGCAGGCGTTGGAGCTGATGCGTCAGATCATAGATGCCGTGTACCGGGAACAGGGGAATTTTGATATCGCCTCTTATCTGCAAATTGAACAGGAGTCGATTCCTGAGGAAGAGGTGATGCAGACATGATGATTTTTTTGACGATCCTGAAGATCATAGGCATTGTGCTCTGCGTGATCCTTGGAATCATTGCGGTGATCTTATTTGTGCCTATCTGCTATGAGCTGGATGCGGATATTGAACAGAAGGAATTCAAAGCCAGGGTTCACTGGCTGGGGCGTCTGGTCCGCTTTGAGTTTCGCTGGAAGGAAAAAGCGTATGCCGTGTTGAAGATCCTGTGGTTTGTAATTGATTTTACAGACCCGGAGGCGGTAGCGGCCCGAAAAGCGAAAAAAGAAGCAAAAGCCCGAAAAAAACAGCTAAAACAGCAGAAGAAAGAAGCCAAAGAGCGGGAGAAGCAGGCGCGTCAGAACGAAAAAGAGAAGCAGCAGGAAGCGGCGGATCGGGAAGCGAGGGCGCAGCAGAGAGAAGAATTTCGCAGGCAGCAGGGTGAAGCTGTTGAGAACGAAAGCAAAACAGAGAAATTGAATTCTTCAAGAACGACAGAAGAGACAGTAGATAATACTGATAAAGTTGTTAAAAATAGCAACGAAAGAGTATCAGCAGAACAGGAAGTATCTATTTCTGATAGAGTAGATAAGCAGGAAGAACAGACTGAGCAACAAACCACTTACTCAGAAAACGTGAATGCGGAAGAAAAGCAATCTGTTTTAGATAAGTTAAAATCGGTTCACGGAAAAGCAAATTCCATCAAGGATAAAGTGAAAAGCGGCATTGCCGTCATTCAGTTTTTGCGGGAACAGGAGCTGACCCCGGCCGTCTGGGTGAAACTAAAGGTATTTCTCCTGCATATCCGTCCGAGAGTCCTGCAGGGACATCTGAAATTTGGATTATCGAATCCGGCGGACACCGGACAGGTACTTGGTGGAATCGCCATGGTTCCGTTTTTGTATCAGACGGAACTGCAGATCGAACCGGATTTTGAAGCAGAGGACAATTATATACAGGGGCAGGTATACAGCCGTGGACATATGTGCTGTATCCATCTGGTGATCCTGGTCATCCGACTGCTCAGGGACAAGAAAATACGTAGTGTGATTCATACGATAAGAGAGAACAAATAACAGGAGGTATTGGAAAAATGGCAGAGAATAAAAATACATTTCAGACAACTGTAGAATCTCTGATGAAAGGAATGGATGGATTTGTATCTTCAAAAACAGTGGTTGGTGAGCCGATTCAGGTAGGAGAGACCATCATCCTTCCGCTGGTGGACGTATCCTTCGGTATGGGCGCCGGTGCATTTTGTGGGGAAAAGAAGAAAAACAGCGGCGGCGGTATCGGTGGAAAGATGTCTCCAAGTTCTGTACTTGTGATCCAGAACGGAAGCACTCGTCTGGTCAGCGTAAAAAATCAGGATGGCATTTCCAAATTGTTAGACATGATTCCGGATTTCGTTGATAAATTTATGAAGAAGATGGATGAGAAAAAGAATCCGGAAGAGGCAGAAGCCAGAAAAGAAGCAAAAAAAGAAGCTGCTGAAGAAATGAAAGACATGTTGAATATCGACAAAGAGGAAAAATAAAACAGTTTTACTGTTTTTATAATGAACATAAGCAGAGTCATAAAATCCCCCGCATTATCATAGGATAGTGCAGGGGACTTTTTTATGTGTAACAGAACGACCAAACAACTGGCAGGATTTATCCTGTTCTGGATCGGGATCGGAATGATCGTGATGCTGTTTATGCCAAATAATTTTGTGGGAATTTTGATCGCCAGCGGATTTATGCTGCTGGGCTATACGCTATATTGCAAATCATGAGAGAAATGAGATAGAAGTAAGCAACAAAGTTATAGTGAAAACAGATAGATGTAAAATTGTCTGATAAACGTAAAAATGACTGGCAGATATCTGCCAGTCACTTCAATGTTTTTTCTTATGCTCTTTCAACTTTGTTGGATCTCAGACAAGAAGCACAAACGTATAATGATTTATGAGTACCATTAACATTACATTTAACTTTCTTGATGTTTGATTTCCACATTCTATTAGATCTTCTATGAGAATGACTCACATTGTTTCCGAAATGAGCGCCTTTTCCACAAACACTGCACTTTGCCATGATTGCACCTCCTTGCGTATACTAAGTTCGTATGTTCTGCGAACTCACAACAAATGTATTCTATCAGATGAATTCCAATAATGCAACAATTATTTTGAAAAAAATGAAAAAAATTCGGAAAACTTGATATATTTTTGATTTCACTATTCCTTTTTTGTGAAAAAATGGGTATAATAAGGCATATATGAAAATATGGGCAAGAATGCGTTGGTGAAAAACAGTGTGTTTTATGCCTGAAAATAAAAAGCGTGGAGGAGCAAGTATGAGAGGTCAGTTTGAAAATTCTCTTGGAACGGTTAGTATAGATTCGGAAGTAGTAGCAACCTATGCCGGTTCTGTGGCCGTAGAATGTTTTGGTATCGTAGGAATGGCAGCTGTCAATATGAAAGATGGTCTTGTAAAATTGTTAAAAAAGGATTATCTTCATCATGGTATCTCTGTAAAGATTGAGGAGAATAACCGGATCACATTAGATTTCCATGTGATCGTATCATACGGTGTAAGTATTTCCACCGTATCAGATAATCTGATTTCCACAGTAAAATATAAAGTGGAAGAATTCACCGGAATGAAGATCGAGAAGATCAATATCTTCGTAGAAGGTGTCAGAGTCATTGATTAAGGAGGAATTGAGTGTGGATATACAGACAATAGATGCAGCGCTTCTGTCAAAAATGTTTTTAGCGGGAGCGAAGAATCTGGAAGCAAAGAAAGAGTGGATCAACGAGCTGAACGTGTTCCCGGTTCCGGATGGTGATACCGGTACAAATATGAGCATGACGATCATTTCCGCAGCAAAAGAAGTGGCAGCTGTGGAGAAACCGGTAATGAAGGATCTTGCAAAAGCAATTTCTTCCGGTTCCCTGCGTGGAGCACGAGGAAACTCAGGTGTAATCCTGTCCCAGCTGTTCCGTGGATTTACAAAAACCATCAAGCATTATGATGAGATTGATAAACTCGTTCTTTGTGAGTCTTTCCAGAAAGCATGTGAGACTGCATACAAAGCAGTTATGAAACCAAAGGAAGGAACAATCCTTACCGTTGCCAAAGGCGCAGCTGAGAAGGCACTGGAGCTTTCTTGTGATGATAACTACAACATGGAGCAGTACATTGCCGCTATTATCGCAGAGGCAGAGCGTGTACTGGCCCTGACTCCGGAGATGCTTCCGGTATTAAAACAGGCAGGCGTTGTGGATTCCGGCGGACAGGGACTGGTAGAAGTCCTGAAAGGTGCGCAGGATGCATTTCTTGGCAAAGAGATTGATTACACGATTGAAGCTGCTCCGGCATCTTCCGGCGTCGTAAAAATCTCCGCACAGACAGAAGCAGAGATCAAATTCGGTTACTGTACCGAGTTCATCATTGTATTAAATAAACCGCTGACAGAGGCAGAAGAGGACGAGTACCGTGCATTCCTGCAGTCCATGGGTGATTCCATCGTACTGGTGGCTGACGAAGAAATCGTAAAGACACACGTACATACCAATGATCCGGGACTGGTATTACAGAAAGCACTGACTTTTGGTTCCTTAAGCCGTATCAAGATCGACAATATGCGTGAAGAGCATCAGGAAAAACTGATCAAAGACGCAGAGAAACTTGCAAAAGAGCAGGAAAAAGAAGCAGAAGAGAAAGCAAAAGCAGCTGCAGGTCCGAAAAAAGATATGGGATTTATCGCAGTTTCCATCGGTGAGGGTGTCAACGAAGTATTTAACGGACTTGGCGTGGACTTTCTGATCGAAGGTGGACAGACCATGAACCCGAGTACTGAGGATATGCTGAATGCCATCGAGCATGTAAATGCAGAGCACATCTTCATTTTCCCGAATAACAAAAACATTATTCTGGCAGCAAACCAGGCAGCAATGCTTGTGGAAGACAAAGACATTATTGTCATCCCGACAAAGACAATCCCACAGGGAATTTCCGCAATGATCAACTTCATTCCGGAGCAGTCCCCGGAGGAGAATAAAGACAACATGCTGGAAGCAATCGCAGCTGTAAAAACCGGACAGGTTACTTACGCAGTCCGCGATACCATCATTGATGACAAAGAGATCAAAGAGGGCGACTACATGGGAATCGGTGATTCCTCTATCCTTTCCGTCGGTGCAGACCGCGAGGATGTTACCAAAGATATGGTAGCCCAGATGATTGATGAGGAGTCTTCCTTCATCTGCATTTATTATGGAGAGGAAGTACTTCCGGAAGCTGTCAACGCATTACAGAAATATTTTGAGGAGACTTATCCGGATTGCGAAGTAGAAGTACAGTTCGGTGGTCAGCCGATTTACTACTACGTTATTTCTGTAGAGTAAGGAGTTCGTATGAATCTTAATTCCCCTGTTCGTGAAATCAAAGGGATCGGGGCGAAAACAGAACAGTTATTTCAACAGTTAGGAGTATACACCGTCGGTGATATACTCCTATATTTTCCCCGTGATTATGAAAAATACCCGGATCTGTGTGACGTAGATCAGGTGGTGGAGGGCAGGAAAAATGCCCTTTATGTCTGCGTGAAAAAGACACCCACCGTCAACACACATTCCCGCCAGCAGGTAGCCTTGCTGGATCTGAAAGGTGAGAATCAGGTACTGCGTCTGATCTGGTTTCGCAGTCCTTATATCCGATCGCTGATCCGTCCCGGCGGATGGTACGTTTTTTATGGAAAAGTCAACCAGAAAGAGGACCGGCTTACCATGGAACAGCCTCAGATTTTCAGTCTGGGACAGTATGAGGCGCTGCAAAAGACCTTGCAGCCGCATTACAGTCTGACCAAAGGTGTCACCAACAACTTAATTGTAAAAACGGTTCATGCTGCCATGGAAGAAATTCCGTTGGAAATGGAATATTTGCCGGAGGATATCCGCATTCGTAATCATCTGAGTGAGTACAACTTTGCCTTAAAAAACATGCATTTTCCGGAAAATGAAGAAAACTGTATCATTGCCAGAAACCGTTTTGTATTTGATGAGTTTTTCTTCTTTCTGCTTAGTATGCAGTTGTCAAAAGAGAACACACAGAAGCTGAAAAATGAGTTTACTTTCGCAGAGGATTCCTTTGTGGAAGATCTGATGAACGGTCTGCCCTATGAGCTGACTGGTGCACAGAAGCGTGCAGTAGCACAGATACGTTCTGATCTGCGGGAACCGTGCATCATGCAGCGTCTGGTACAGGGCGATGTTGGATCCGGTAAGACCATCGTTGCTTTCCTGGCAATGCTGGAAGTGGCGCACAACGGCTATCAGGCGGCGATTATGGCGCCTACGGAAGTATTGGCGCAGCAGCATTATGAAAAACTGACACAGTTTCTGGAAGCGAACGGCATTGATATCCCGGTTGTGTTGCTGACTGGTTCCATGGGTATGAAAGCCCGTCGTGCAGCGTATGCAGTATTGGAATCAGATCAGTCAGCTTTGGTAGTGGGAACTCATGCATTGATCCAGGAAAAAGTACAGTACCGGAATCTGGCATTGGTTATTACCGATGAACAGCATCGTTTCGGTGTAAAACAGAGAGAGACATTTTCCTTAAAAGGGTCTCATCCACACATTTTAGTTATGAGTGCGACGCCGATTCCACGAACATTAGCCATCATATTGTACGGTGATTTGGATATTTCTGTGATTGATGAAGTCCCGGCGAAACGGCTGCCGATCAAAAACTGTGTGGTGAATACGTCCTATCGCAAGACCGCATACAAATTTATGGAAAAAGAAATCCGTGCCGGACATCAGGTGTATGTCATCTGTCCGCTGGTGGAAGAAAGTGAACTGGCAGAAGGTGAAAACGTGCTGGATTATGCGGCGCAGCTTCAACAGATTTTTCCATCCGATATCAAAATTGGTATGTTGCATGGAAAGATGAAGCCGGATGAGAAAAATACGGTCATGCAGGAATTTCAGGAAAATAAAATCCAGATTCTGGTGTCAACGACGGTTGTGGAAGTTGGTGTGGATGTGCCAAATGCGACGGTTATGATGATTGAAAATGCAGAACGGTTCGGCTTGGCGCAGCTGCATCAGCTGCGGGGACGTGTCGGCCGTGGCGATGCACAGTCTTACTGTATTTTGATGCAGGGCAAAGAGCAGCAGACGAAAAACAAACGTCTGGAGATTTTAAATAAATCCAATGATGGTTTCTTTATTGCTGGAGAAGATCTGAAACTTCGCGGTCCCGGAGATTTCTTCGGCATCCGTCAGAGCGGAGATTATCAGTTCCAGCTGGCAGATGTATTTCAGGATGCGGATGTGCTGAGCAAGGCCTCTTATGAGGTGTCGGTTCTGATGAAAGAAGATCCGCATCTGGAGAAGGAAGAACACCAGAGATTGCTGGTGCGGCTGCGGCAGTATGCCGGAGATCAGTTCTCGCTGTTGAATTTGTAATACGGCTAATTATCTATATGTAACAAGAGAAGTTCGATTTCAGAGTTTGAAATCGAACTTTTTTGTTAATAATATACAAAACGAATTTATGAATTTCGTAGAATACGGAAAACTACGAAAAATTATAGTCCTTATATGTCGAAAAAGCAAGGATAAAATCTAAAATCATATCAAAACATTAAATTCTTAGTTAAATTCACGAAAATGAAACAAATCTTTTACAAAAATCCCCTAATACCGTCAACTATTTTTATCAAAGATTATTAAATTCTGTTCCGTATCATTTCGTAGATTTCCGTATTCTGCGAAAAAGGAGGGATTGATATCTGGTACGTAATACATTGTCCGCATCAGAACATGCAAAATCTGATGGAAATTTGTAAAGCGACATTATCTGAGCAGGCAGCAACCTGTATCTTCACTTTTACATATGACCGAATGAAACGTTATCAGGGCGAATGGCATCTGGAGCGTTCTTATACCTTCCCGGATTATTTCTTTATAGAGAGCAGCAATGGTGAACAACTGGAGAAAGAAATGAATCGCAATGAGCTGG
>CAVKTR010000005.1:0-68684 GCA_963659325.1 Dysosmobacter segnis | reverse complement strand
ATTATATCACCGACCTATTTCTGGGGATTGCCAAGCATTGTGAAAGATTTTTTAGAAAAAGCCTCTTTCCAGACCGGTTACCTGTATTTTATAGCCACTTACGGTACGATTCCCGGTTCAATCGGGAACAGCGCAAACAAAGCAATTCGTGATCACGAAATCAATGCGTACTACTCCGTTCGAATGCCCGATACCTGGACACCAATTTTTGACCTTTCCACACCGGAAAAAGTAGCAAAATTCAGCAAAAATACAGAGACAGAAATCGAAAATATCATTCATCATATCAGAGAGCATCATACCAACCGGCATATGGCACATCGAACTCCTGCATTTATTACTGGGTGGTTTGCTCAACTGCTCTACAATAACAAGGCACGACGAACTATTTATTTTTCTGTAGACGATACCTGTATCGGTTGTGGATTATGTGCAAAAAAATGTCCTGTACATGCCATTGACATTCAGAATAAACGACCGGTTTGGATCAAAGATAAATGCGTAATGTGTCTCGGTTGTCTGCATAGTTGCCCTAAATTTGCGATTCAGTACGGAAAGAATACGAGAAAGCATGGACAGTATACAAATCCTAATGTAAAGAACTAGAATTTGCAGTTGCTATAACGAATCCAGCAGCTATATCCAAAACATGAACCATATGATCAACCGTACAATTTTTGTGCGAATTTCTTGTGTGATTCAATTAATTCGTATGGAAAATGGCTATAATTATTCTTCATTTTGTGATATTATAATAGCAATTAGTATACATTAACTTATGGAGATGACCTTTCATGTTAAAATATGGACTTTATGCAAAAGCAATTGAATGGATGTGTTTTAAACCGGCACTGAGCATGCTTTCTACAATTTATCCGGAAATGGATATGAAACGTTACAAAAACTCAGTGAAGCGTGAATATAAAGCGATGCTTTTAAGGACTCCGGATATCGGCGGTAGTTCACTGGAAGTAAATCTGTATATTGCTGCATTTGTTTTTTCTTTACATAAAGCAGAACCAGATAAAATCAATCCTGATATTGTCAATGAAATGGTATCGGCCGTTTTCGGCTCTCCTTTCATGGTACGCGTACACAAAAATAAGAAATGTACGTTATTTACCGATGCGGTACAGGACAAAAAAATAAAAGAAAGTATTGCCAGTCAGACTTCCAAATACGAACTTGACTGGAAATTCCAGTATGAAAAAGGCATTGACGAATTTTATAACACCTATACCGAATGTGGTATCTGCAAACTTGGAAAAAGAGAACATTGTTTTGAATTTGTTCCATGCCTCTGCAATATGGATGAACGAAGCTATCGAAATGATGGCGGTCAATTACATCGTACAAAAACGCTGGCCAATGGTGACGAATGCTGCAATTTCCACGTCACAAAAATTTAACCCGATTAAACCAAAAATACCACCAGGTTCCATTATTGAAACTTGATGGTATTTTTAACTTATATCAAAATCCCATTGCAATGATCTACTTCATGCTGCACAATCTGTGCTGTCCATCCCGACAATTTCTGACGCTGTTTTTTCCATGAAAAATCCTGATATTCTACTTCAATATTTTCATATCTTGTCGTTTTACGAATACCGCTTAATGATAAACAGCCTTCTTCCGTTTCATAAGCTCCGCTTTTTGAAACAATAATCGGATTAAACATGACCACATCAAAAAATCCCATATTTACAATAATGATGTTCTTCTTTACCCCAATCATATTTGCAGCCATTCCCACACAGCCTTCCCGATGTGCCTTCAGTGTATCCTGCAGGTCTCTTCCAACTTGTATATCTGCTTTGGTTGCCGGTTCTGATTTCTGTGCAAGGAACAGTGGATCATGCATAATTTGTTGTACCATATCTTTTTCGCTCTCTTTCTGTTATCTTTTGATTTCCTATAATTATATAGTGCTTTTGTGCCCAGGTAATGATCTGATAAGCATCATCATTCTCTATACGATAATACATATACATCTATCATTCAGTATCTTTAGTCTAAATTATCCAGCCCATCTCTGTATACCCGATTCATTGTAGCCTGCGCATGCTCCATTTCTTTCTTCTGAATGATTGCATTTCGGTCACTCAAAATCGCCAGCATTTCATCAACCACATCCTCCGGGCGTGAATTTGAAATACGATACAAATATCCAAGCATTCGCATTGCTGTGTAATCGGTATTCATCTGTTTGTATGCAATTTCTCTGCAAAAATCATCTGGATAGCCTTTTTCCTGTAAGGCGCGATATAATTCATCTGTTCGTTTTTCTGACATTTTTATCTCCATTCATTATTCATTTATGATATAGGCTTTATTTTTATCTCCATGCAAAATATATTATTTTCGCTCTATCACCAAAATATCTTTTCCGGAAAATGCAAAACCTATTTTATAAATCTTATCTTCGGGAATGCCTGCTGCCAGCAGATCTGTTTCATATGCTTTTTCCGCAATCTGTTGCAACGCATTTTCTGCTGTATCAGCCAATGATTGTTCATTCGTGCTGTCATGTATCTTAAATTCCATAATAAATGCATCATCCTCTTTGTTGATCGGATACATTGCAATATCATATCTGCCACGTCCACTTTCCCGATTTAAACGAATATGATATCTGTCACGCAGCGATACGATCAGCCCAAGAACAAGTCCATGGTAAAAATTTTCCGGTATACGATCAGAAGGCTGTTTGCCTGTATCAAAATAACTCATTGACGAATATGCAATCTCCGCCAGAATATCACTCATCTTCTCTGCCTGATGGTCTAATAGGGCCGTTACGAATTCATTGTAAATTGCATTGCCATTCTTGAACATTTCAAGAATTTCATATCGAAACATATCCATTACTTCCTGATTTGTCACTGACACATCACATTCAGTCAATTCACCACGCTTTTTCACATTGTCAGCCTTAATATAACCGAAAGCCAACAGAAGAGACCATAAGCTGTTTTCATCACCATCCAGATATTGAAAAGTGATATTTTCATTAATTTCTTTATGTATCACTTCCCCTGACATAAGCAGTTCGATTTCATACTTACTGCGTACTGGATGTTTGCGGATCACATCACGAATCAATTCATTACTGCTCGTATTTGTCCAATAGGATAATAATTCACCATTTCGAAGATAATTACAGATGGACCATGGATTATAAATATCTTTCCTTCCTCCGATAATAAATCCATTGTACATAGATTTAATTTTTGACATAGACGTTAGATTCTGACATTTCAAAGCATCAGATACTTCCTTCTCTGTGAATCCAAAACTGTCATTATATGCTCTACATGTTACCGTATCTACTTCAATATTGTTCATATCAGAAAATAAAGAATTTTTCGTTACTCTTGTGATACCGGTAATAATCGCTCTGTCATAATAAGGATTTTCCTTAAATGCACAATGAAACAGCTGGCGGCAGGTTCCGATCATTTCATTCCAATATCCGTCTGTGTAGGCCTCAAGTAATGGCGTATCATATTCATCCAGTAAAATAACCGGCAAAGTATTATAGTGAATAGAAAGCAGTCTGCACAGACGCGGTATAGCCACTTCTGCCTGATCCACCTCTCCTTTACGAAACATTTCACGCAAAGAACGATATTCTTCCCTGTCATCTTCACTCAACCTGCTGCTTTTCAATAATTCACTATGCGCATCATACATCATAAAAAATGAATTACTGATTCCTTTCATTGCCTGGTTATAATTTGCACCTTTACAACTGCCAAAGCTGACAGAAACCGTTGGTATTTTCCCATACCATTCACGTACCCGACTAGTTCTCCATACATTCAATTTTTCAAAATATTCCGGATGACCGGATAATCTTGGATCCAGGAAATATTCTACGGTGCTGATCATCGTTGTTTTTCCAAAGCGCCTTGGGCGTGTAATAAGAGTTACTTTTGCTTCACTGAACATCCATTCTGAGATAAACTGTGTTTTGTCCACATAAAATTGTTTGCCACAGGCAAATTCACGAAAACTCTGACTTCCACATCCTACTTTTTCATCCAGATAAGGATTCCACATTAAAATATCTTTTAGCTCATCCAAATATGCCATCAGACGCTGCCTTTGTTCCAGTAACTTTTTTCGTTCATCAAAGGCTTCCAAAATATATTCCCGTTCTGACAATTTTACATAATAACTAACAGACTTCCCATTAACCGTTTTTTGTATATAAGGCTGCTTTTTCCCATTAATATTTTTGTAAGTTAAGGTACCTTTTGGCAGCTGTTCCAAACGATCATCTATTTGTGTAATCTGTTCTTTTGGACTGCTCATAAAAAACTTTTCCTCCCTTCATTCCCCTCTGAATTGCAACCGAACATATTTGCTTTTTATCATTATATAACCAATCATAACCATTGTAAACTATGTTGTGTGTTCTTTTTGTGTATGCTATAATTTCCCATAACAACGTATGTTGATCTATGTATTGGAGGAAAACAAAAATGACAGAAACAGAACGTATGAAACAGGGGTATATCTGGGAAGATGATGATGAAAACATGGCGCTCCAGGCAAAATGTAAGACACTGGTGCGTAAATTCAATGAACTGCCACCGGAAGCCATGGAAGAACGGGAAGCCCTGCTACATGATATTTTCGGTGAAGTGGGGGAAAATGTCTGGTTCAATTCACCACTGACCGTCACCGTCGGCAAATATGTATCTATCGGTTCCGGCACTTATGCCAACATGAATCTGACACTGATCGATGACTGGAAAATTACCATCGGAAAAAACGTACTGATTGGACCAAATGTTACATTATGCACCACAGGACATCCGATTCATCCCTCACACCGTATGGACGGTATGTACTCTTTCCCGATCACCATCGGGGATAATGTATGGCTTGGCGGAAATGTGACCGTACTTCCGGGTGTTATCATTGGCGAAAACTCTGTCATCGGTGCAGGTTCTGTTGTGACAAAAGACATTCCTGCAAATGTCATCGCATTTGGTGCTCCGTGTAAAGTTTACCGGGAAATTAATGAACATGATGCAGAATACTATTTTGGTGAGCACAGATTTGATGAGCAGCCACCAAGAGATTAAAAAATCTTTTATCAACAAAAAAACATAGAAGAATCTTATTTACAGACTTTTCTTCATAGTTTCAAAAATGCCCTGCTGACCTATTATTCGTCAGCAAGGCATTTTTCATATCTGATTCATTTTATCAGTTTTCACTCATTCGTCTGAGTCATATTTGGTTTTTTATATTTTTTGCCACTCGTGAATAATTTTATCTATTCCAGTCCTTTATAAAATTCGACTGCGGCCTGCAGATCATTTTCTGTCGGACAACCTTTTCCGGTTCCACCGATCAGCTTAAACGGTCCAAAGGTATTAAATCCCTTGCAGCCGAAAGTTCCAAGCAATGTTGCATTTCTTCCGGCAGTTACTTTTTCAATGGATTTGTAGGACCCTTTTGCGCCATAAGTACAGATATAAAAAATCTTTTTATCCTCCGGCAGATTGACGGATGCGAAATTCAGTACAGACTGATGAAATTTAGAGGCATAAATGCCAGATGCAAAACCAATCGCATCATAACCGGATAAATCTTTTTCCGGTACTTTTGTGGCATCCACCAGTTCCACGTCACATTCCTTTGCAATTGCTTCCACTATTTTTTTTGTATTTCCATGATGCGTAGACGCATAAATGATGACAGATTTCATATTACTTCTCTCATTCCTTTCTCTCAAACACTATGTACTATTCTAACACAAATTGTCAAAACTACAAAATGTTTTTCAGATACAAAATTCGACAGGAAAAATCAAGTAGTCGGATAAACTTAATTATCCGACTACTTGATTTTTATGCGTTCAAACGATCTGAACTCAGGATATGGTAAAAGTTCCTGCTGCAAAATCCACATCCAGCTGTGCGGCTGCATCTGAATTACTCCAGCGAATCATCAGTTTCTGATCTTCTGCCTGAACCTGAATGTCCGCATCTTCCGTAAATGCTTTACAGGTACTGCGGAACCGTAACAGTTCCAACTGTTTTTGCACAACCTCTGTCTGAAGTGCATCTTCCACTTGTGAGCCTGTTAAATTTGTACGGTTGATCTCTTTATGTCCGCCTTCTCCTGCCCGTTTTACGGCCTCGTGATCATTTTTGCCGGCAAACAGATCCAGATACCAGATCTGAGGTTTTCCAGGCATAAACATCTGAATCGCCCGTGCCAGCAGAAGCTTCTGTTCGGATTCACCAAGCGCGCTGAAATAAGTAGCATTTACCTGATAATACACATTTTTCTGACCATGCAGATTTTTCACCATACCACCACGGCCTACGATCAGTGTGATCAGTTTTTGGATATCTTCTTCCGGAAGAAGACCTTTCAGGTCCAGCAACGGAATTCCATCGTGACAGCCAAGCATGTTTACCGTTTGAATTCCTTTCTCTGTCAGTTCCTTCGCCCAGTCTGCCAGATACTTGCTGCGTTTGTTCTCAATCGCATCGATTACCAGACCCGGCAGGAAGAAATCATAGGTCATATATCCTTTCTCTGCCACAGTTTGATAAATATGTTCCTCATATGCTGCATGGATTTCCGGAAGTAGCGTCAGACCATACGGTTCAGCATACATTCTGATCTGATCCAGCAAGTCCCATGTCTCCGGCTCATTCAGAAAGTTTTTTCTTCCCGGAGCCTTTGGCGCATAGGCAAAAGCATCCAGCCGCACAATACTTGCTCCATAGGATGCGATTTTTGCGAGTGTTTCCCGGTAAAACGCCCATACCTTCGGTGACTGGATATTCAGATCCATCTGTCCCAAATACTGTGGATAGTGTTCCTCCTGATAAAATGTATTCCAATACGGACGTTTGGTTCCATCCGGAAACTGTACCATCAGAATCGGAAGTCCCGGTTTGCGGAAAAACATATCCCTGATGTATCTTTCATCCGGCTGAATATACCCTTCCTCCGTCATAGCGCCATATCCTTTCCAAAACGCATTCCAGTCAATAAAAAAGTTCTTATACTCTGACGCATCTCCTTTTTCTACCAGATCTTTGAACTGTGGAGACTGTGCAGATGCATGATTCAGGATAAAATCAAGCTTCAGATCGATGCCGAGTCTTTTTAACAGCTTCAGGTCATCCTGTGTGGCCAGTTCTTCATTGATATCATAGTCAATGACGGAAAACCCACGGTCCAGATCCGAATGATACAGACTTGGTAAAATGTAAAAAGAACCAAACACATCTTTCATCTCATCCCGTTTTAACAGTGCCGCAATATCTCCCAGTGTGCCACCCAAACTGTCCGGATAGGCGTTCAGCATTGGTTTAAGATTCATATATATGACCATCCTTTCCAACGACAATATCTGCCTGTTTTGCCTGCTGCTCTAATTTTTTCGCTTCCAGTGAAATGACAAGCTGAATGAACGCGCTTGCTGCATTCTCATCCCGACCGCGGCGGATTCTGCGTGCTTTTGCCTCCTCCGGTGAACTGTCCAGATAAACAGAAATATCAACACCCTCCAGATACTCACTTCCACCATGTGTCCATTCCAGAAGCAGCACCTGTACGCTGGTCAGATCTGTCTGCTCATACCAGATTTCATCTGCTTCTCTGCCCATTTTTTTGAGTTCAATTTCTGTATCACCGGCATGAAACTCTGCAAGCACCTGATTGATTCGGTCATATTCAATTTCCTGCGGTGTTCCAAGGTACGCATTCAGTCCGGCTTCCCCGGCTTCCTGATAGATTTTTTCCCGCTTTTCATCGTTAATTTTTGGAATTCTGTACGGATAGTCATCTCCATGCACAATAAAACAACCGATACCGTCTGCCAGGAACTGCTGCTGCAAAATATCTGCCATGGTCGTTTTCCCGGAACCGGAACCGCCAAAAATACTGATCACTTTACGGTCTGCTCCAATTTTTCCCCGCAGAAGATCATACAGATCAGCTGCCTCCTGCATCTTTTTGAAAGAGAACTGATATGCCTCATATTCTCTTGCTGCCATTGGAAGTAAAATACCGGCCTGCATGAGTGTCATACCGCTGTATATGTTTCCTGTTGTTTCTTCCAGATAAAAGCTCTCTGCATCCAGCCCTTTCAATTTTACATAAGTTCCAAAAGGATTTCCCTCTGCGAACAGGCGTACAACGCTGACCAGTGCCTGTGACTGATCCTTTGCGACACTCATCCATGCAGCCACTTCGTCTTTAAACGGATCAGACAAACGGTAATACGCTCCCTCACGGATCAGTTCCTGGTATCTGCGATACGTAGCAAGCTGTGTACGGATTTCCTCTTTTTCCTCACTGCTGAGCAACGCAGGATTCATCTCATAACCAAAGGTACCTGCCATAGCCACCACGCCTCTGGTATTCAGGCTTGTGATTCTTCCGGTCTGATGATTCGGTACAGCAGACACATGGGAACCAACCACTGCCGTCGGATAGAAGAAAGAAGTACCATACTGAATCCGTGTTCGATTAATGGCATCGGTATTATCACTGCACCAGATCTGTGGTGTGTAATACATCATACCTGCATCAAAACGTCCGCCGCCGCCGCTGCAGCCTTCAATCAGAATATCTGGATAGCGGCTGGTCAATTTTTCCAGAAAATCATATAATCCAAGCACATAATCATAGGATACAGTTCCGGCATATACATCCGCCATGCTGCGGTTCATATCCCACTTGATATATTCGATATTTCCCTGATCCAGAATCGCGCAGATGCGTTTTAAAATTTCTTCCCGCACTTCTTTTCTGGAAAAATCGAGTAACAACTGATTTCTGGAACGGATCGGCGCCCGGCCCGGAATCGTCAGTGCCCAGTCCGGATGCGCCCGGTACAGATCACTGTCTTCATTGACCATCTCAGGCTCGATCCAGATACCAAATTTCACGCCCTGCGCATTGACACGTTCAATCAGCTGTCCTAACGTACCGCCTAATTTTTCATCATTGACAAACCAGTCGCCCAGAGAGGAATTATCGTCATTTCGTTTTCCGAACCAGCCATCATCCATGACCACCATATCAATGCCAAGTTCTGCTGCCTGCTTTGCCAGATCCACGATCGTATTACCATTAAAATCAAAGTAAGCCGCTTCCCAGCTGTTGATCAGGATCGGACGGTTTGTATGTACCTGTTTTCCCTTGCATACATGATTTAAAATGCAGTTATGGTATCGACGGGACAATTTGGAAAATCCCTGATCAGAGTACGTCATGATCACTTCCGGTGTCGTAAATTCTGCGCCTGCTTCCACCGGATAAGTAAACAATTCATCCCCAAGTCCCATCTGGAAACGTGTCTGGTTAAACTGATCACGTTCCGCCTCGCAGACGAAATTTCCACTGTACATAAAGAGCATTCCATAACAATTTCCGGCATCTTCTGTTGCGGTACGATCTGCCAGGATCACACCTGGGTTATACTGATGACTGGAACTGCCTCTGCGGCTGCCAATCCGGTAGATTCCATGTCCCACCGGAACACGTTCCGGATTACGTTCCATAGCATGTCTGCCGTAAAAACTGATGGCATCGTAGTCTCCCTGCACAAAATCAAGGCACGCAGATAATGCTTTTTTCACAGTAATGGTATCTAAGCCTGTATTTTTAATCATTACGCTTCTGGTAATGATATCCGCATCTTCCAGTACGCCGTAAAGCAGATGCACTTCTACCTGTGTCAGTTCATCTTTTAACACAATTTCCAGCGTCTCTGCTTCATCATCCGCTGCCCAGACAGCCGGAAGTCCGTTCAGATAATATTTTCCTTTTGTAATTTTATAGTGGTCAAAAGTCGGATCACAGCACTCTGTTCCGTCTGCATTTGCGATATTCAGCGCAATGCCGCGATAATCACCGGTTCCAAGAGATGGATACTCCTGCGGCAGCGCATCCAGCGAATAGGTGCGGTCCGCTCCTGCCACATATGGATTTCCGGAAAAACCGTGATCCGCATAGCATAACAGATAATCCATCGTTCCCTTTGTCCGCGCTCCATAATATAAGTGCAGCAGGTAACCTTTTGCATCCGCCTGCATCTGATAAGTTGTATGTTTTGTATGAATTGTAAATATTTTTCGGTTTGCATCAAAAATAATTGCCATTCACGGTTCCTCCTCGTTATTCACACTTTTGTATTTGTCAGTCATTTACACAGAACTTATAATTCACTGAGCCTGAATCTTACTTGCTTTTTATTATACTATTTTACCGCACCATTTGCCACACCATTTAATATCTGTTTCTGACAAATGACATAGAAAATCAAAATCGGGATCAAAGCCAGAATATAGGAAGCAAAGGCAAGGTTATAATTGGTTCCAAACTGGCTCTGGAAATTTAACTGCGCCAGCGGCAGCGTATTCTGACCGGTTCCGGACATGATGACCAGTGGTGTCATTACATCATTCCAGGTGCCAAGTGCGGTCAGGATTGCAACCGTAGCATGCATCGGCTTCATCATCGGAAAAATGATCCGCCAGTACGTTGTCCAGGCATTGGCTCCGTCAATATTTGCCGCCTCTTCCAGTGCTTCCGGAATATTTTTCAGATATCCGCTGTACAAAAGCACATTCATTGGCATATAAAATACCAGATACAGCAGAATGACACCAAAACGGTTTCCGATACCCATCTGAGCTGTCTGTTTTACCAGCGGCATCATCAGGATGGAAAATGGCACAAACATACCACTGACAATATAAAAATAAATAAATTTAAATCCTTTGATCTTGCGCATACCACGTCCGATCACATATCCGGCAATGGAATGGATCAGAATCGCCAGTACAATTGTCACAAGTGTGATGAGTAAACTGTTGCCAAGAGAATGCCAGAAATCCGTCACCTGTATAGCCTCTGTAAAGTTGGCAAAGCTCCAGCTTTTTGGCAGAGAAAGTGCACCTGCCACATCATTTGTCATTTCACTTGGTTTTTTGAAAGCAATGATCACTGCCATATATAACGGGAAAAATACCGTCACGGTTCCAATGATCAGAAGTACCGTTAAAACTTTATTTGTTTTATGTCCTTTTTCCATTATAACTGTTCCTCCTTCTTATTGGTAAACCGCAGCTGGAAAACAGAGATCGCCACGATCACGATGAAAAATAAGACCGCATTTGCGCTCTGGAATCCGAACTGTCCGCCGGACATACCATTTTTATAGATCAGATAAGAAATCGATTCGGTACTCTGTGCAGGACCACCCTGAGTTAAGGATACGATCTGATCAAATACCATCAGGAAGTTCTTTGTGCTGAGCACCAGATTAATGGATACAAAAGGCATGATCAGTGGAAATGTAATTTCCCAGAATTCCGTCCATTTGTTTGCACCATCCAGCATACTGGCCTCATACACATCCTCAGGAACGGTCTGTAATCCGGAAATATAAATGATGGTATTCATGGCTACGGCCTGCCAGACACCAACGATCAGTACCGCAATCCATGCATATTTTTCACTGGCAAGAATACTGTTTTCCAGGAAAGCGATGTGGCAGACACTTCCGATGGTAGGAAGAATGTATGTAAAGATAAAGCTGAAAATATAGCCGACCACCAGTCCGCCAAGGATATTTGGTACGAAGTAAATACCTCGCAGTGCGCTCTTTCCTTTGATATTGCTGTTCAATCCAAGTGCCAGAAGCAGACTTAACACATTGACAAGGATGGTTCCGGCGATGGCATATTTAAAAGTAAACAGATAACTTTTTCCGACTCTCTCATCGGTAAACAGATCCACATAGTTACGCCATCCAACCACGTCATAAGAACCATATCCTTTATAATTGGTAAAACTGTAAATCACACCTTTGATCATCGGAAGGGTATTGAATGTAAAAAACAGTGCAATGACCAGGATTGCGATGATCCAAAAAGTTTTATTCCGATTTGTCATTTTTGATTTCATTTCGTCTCCTCCGATGTTCCATTTTTTTCATTATATTGCTGCACTTTCCAGATCAGATCCCGATTGTACCGTTTCCAGTCTTTATCAAATTTGTTCAGGAAAGTTTTTTTCGCATCCGCACTGTCATCCAGCAGATATGTCTGAATCATGGCATCCACACTCATCTCACTCGGATAGTGATGATCCTGGAAGTCAGCCATACGATCGGATTCAATATAAGAGCGTACCCCTTCCAGCTCGGAAGAAAGTGGAAAATCCCCCTGTTTGCATGCAATGCCGCCCTGTTCGTCCAGATAAGTACGGATCGTATCGTCCTCATACAGGAAACGCAGTACCTCGTAGGCTGCCTCTTTGTTTTTGCAGGCTTTCATGACGCAAAACTGTACATCAATACCGGAGTTTAATACATTATCTGCTTCGTCCTCATTTGCCGGGAAGGTAAATGTACCAATATTCATATCCGGATTGACCGATTTGATCTGCGGAATCGCATAACTTCCGATGGTATACATGGCAGACTGACCACGGGCAAATGCTGTACACGCATCGTTATATCCGTATGCAGTCGGGTTCGCTTCTCCATAGGCAAGCAGCGTTTTTATCTTTTCTGCCGTTTCATCATACCCCTTTGTAAAAGTTGTCGTTCCATTATTTACTTCACTGCAAAGCTGCGGATCCGCCAGGCTGACAGCAAGCGCATTCCATGGAGCCAGACAGGTCCATGTATCTTTAAATCCGAAATATAACGGCTGAACGCCCTCACTCTGAATCTGATCACAAAGTGCTGTAAATTCACTCCAGGTCTGAGGTACTTCCCATCCATGTTCCGCAAACATATCTTTGTTGTAGAGGATACCTGCCGCATTTGCCACGTATGGCAGCGCGTATGTCCCATCCTGTGGGATAAATTCCAGCTGTTTATCCATATCCAGGTAAGCGGATTTTGTTTCGCTGAGCACATCCAGATCTGAAATATCCGCAAAAAGATCCGAATCCAGGAAATTGGAGTAATCCATATCGCCACCGATGACAATGATATCCGGATAATCTTCCCGGATAAAACGTGTTTTCAAAATCGTCATTGCTTCGTTCGGAGAGTCAATGGTCAGATGAATGTCATCATGCGTTTCATTAAATTTTTCTGCAATCTCATTAAACGTATCTACTGCTTCTTTTTTGTAAGAGACAATTTCAATCTCGGTCTTACCTGCCGCTGTCTCCTGTTTCCCGCATCCTGTCAGGCCGGTCAGCCCGCATCCTGCCAGAAGAAGGGCTGTCAGTCCGCAGATCAGTTTCTTTTTCGCCATATTTTCTGCTTCCTTTCTTGTTTTTTTCTGTTAAAATGATTGTAACATCTCAAAATGCGACCTAGAATATCCGTATTTTTCATTTTTTATATCATTATGCGTTTTATTGTGTTATAATCAACATGTGTGTCGCATAATGGTATATTTTTTAGATGTTTCTATTTTTTAATGAATTCAATGAACGATTTATCCCTTAGCTATTGCTGCTTTAGAAATGCCGTTACAATTACAGGGTAAAGGAAAGGAGCTTCCCATGTCCGATATTTTATTTCATATTTTTCCAAATGAAAATTTTATTGACCTGTGCCTGTATCAGTATGGCTACGAAAAATGCGATCCCGGACATTCTTTTGGCCCGGCTGCCCGCAATCACTATCTGTTTCATTACATTCTCTCCGGAACAGGGACCCTGCTGGCAGATGATATGAAAGGTGTTACGCAGACCTATCAGATTCGCAGCGGACAGGGATTTATGATCTTTCCGGGACAGGTTACAACCTACATTGCAGATTCGAATGTGCCGTGGGAATACATCTGGGTGGAATTTGACGGATTGCGGATCACAGAGGCATTGAGTATGACGGGATTTTCAAGAAATAAACCAGTCTATCATCCGCATAGTAAGGAACTGCGGGATAAGCTGGCAGAGGAACTGATGTATATCACCCATCATCCAGAAGAATCACCATTTCATCTGATCGGGCACTTGTATCTGTTTCTGGATTATCTGATTCAGTCGGCGCATTCCACACAGCTGGTATCCAGCAGTAAAATGAGTGACTATTATATCAAAGAAGCGATCAATTATATTGAGCAGAATTTTCAGAACAATATTTCCATTGAAGATGTGGCCGCGGTCTGTGGTATCAACCGCAGCTATCTCGGAAAAATTTTTAAGAAAAGTACCGGGCAGTCTCCGCAGGAATTTCTCATGAATTACCGCATGGTAAAGGCAGCGGAACTTCTGAAACTGACTTCTCTGTCGATTGCAGATATCGGTTCTGCCGTCGGATATGAAAATCAGCTGCATTTTTCCCGGGCTTTTAAAAATATCTACGGTGTTTCCCCAAGAGAATGGAGAAATCAGCATAAGTAAATAAAAGATATCTATATACCATAAAAGTGCTTCCAGATGACATCCCTTTCTGGAATGTCTGAAAGCACTTTATGTTTTCTTTTAGAATACCGCTCTGTCACAGAGAACGTATTCCAAATTGTTTTCTTTTATTTGATATTTTCATCCGGGTAACGGATCTGAAGATAACTAATGATCGCATCTACGGTTTTATCAATACCAAGTACGGAACTGTCGATGCAGAAATCATAACTGCGTGAATCTCCCCATTTCTTGCTGGAGTAATAATTGTAATAATTTGCACGTTTCTTATCGGTTTTGTTGATGAAATCAATGACTTTATTGTCATCTTTAAACTCTCTGTCAGCATCTGCCTTAATTCTCTTTAAACGGAAATCCATGTCTGCATGAATAAATACGCTGACACAATCCGGATTTCCGGCCAGTGCATAATCTGCACATCTTCCTACGATAACGCAGGATTCCTCAGATGCCAGTTTTTTGATTGCCTCAAACTGAGCCAGGAATACTTTGTGGTTCAGCGGCATATCTACAAACGGAGCTGATGTGTATCCACTCATAGAATATGTATCCATTACCAGAGAATATAAAAAGCTGTTTGTCGGCTTCTCATCATTCTTCTGTAAAATTTCTTCGCAGAACCCGCTATTTTTTGCTGCGATTGAAAGTAATTCACTGTCGTAACATTTTATATTTAACCGATCGGCCAGTTTCTGTCCGATTTCTTTTCCCCCGCTTCCAAATTCACGTCCAATTGCAATTACAAGATTTCTCATAGGAAATCCCCCTTTCCTTACTTACTATCTATAGTATACTACATTTGAGCAAAAATCTCAACGGTAAACCGCTTTTTGTCTGAAAACAAGAGTCGACCACTCAAAATTGGCACTCATAATTCATCGAAAACAAATCAAATGCATTATTTTTGCAATCATCATTCAAAATTTATCCTTAACGATACGTTATCTGGAAAACTTCTTTAATAAATTCTGAAAATATTCCGGCAGCGGCGCTTCAAACTCCATATATTCATGCGTGGATGGATGGACAAAACCGATGATCATGGCATGCAGCGTCTGCCCTTGTAATCCTTTCATCGCAAGATTCTTCGGGTTTCCGTACAGTTCATCCCCGAGAAGCGGATGTCCGATACTTGCCATGTGTACACGGATCTGATGAGTTCGTCCTGTTTCAAGCTGAAACTCCATATATGTATATTTTGCAAAGCGCTGCAACACTTTATAATGTGTAATGGCAGGTTTTCCGTTTTTCTCATTGATTGCCATTTTTTTACGCTGGGTCGGATGGCGTCCAATGGCACCTTCAATAGTTCCTTCATCCTCTTTGACGATACCGCATACAATTCCCCGATAACGGCGTGTTACCGTATGTTCCTTGATCTGCTCTGCAATATCTGTATGAGAGGTATCATTTTTGCACACGATCAATGCTCCTGTGGTGTCCATATCGATTCTGTGCACGATTCCCGGACGGATTTCCCCGTTGATCCCGGACAGACTGTCTGCACAGTGATACATGATGGCATTGACCAATGTACCGCTGTAATGACCGGCAGAAGGATGAACCACCATTCCTTTTGGCTTATTGACGATCAGCACATCCGCATCTTCATATAAAATATCCAGTGGAATATTTTCCGCTTCTATGGCAACAGACTGTGCCTCTGGAATCGATGCAGTTACCACATCTCCCACATCAATGACATATCCGGCCTTTGTGATTTCCTTCTCATTTACCTTTACATTGCCATTTTTGATCAGCTTCTGGAAAAAACTGCGGGACTGATCTGCATAGATCAGTGTCAGATAACGATCCAGACGTTCTCCGGCCTGTTCTGCCTCCGCAACAAATTCCTGCACCTGTACTTCATGTTCCATACAACGTTATCCTTTCAAACTCTTTACCAGCTGGTTCAAATCCTCTTCTTTGTAGCGGAAGATCAGCAAAATTGCCAGAAATACCGCAGAACAGGTGACATAAATATCTGCTACATTAAATACCGGAAAATTGATCAGCTTAAAATAAAAGAAATCAACTACATATCCATTTGCCATACGGTCAATAAAGTTTCCAACTGCTCCGGCCGCGATCAGTACCAGTACTACACGCAGTGAGGTAAACTTAGCAGTATATGGAATTTTCCAGAAACAATATGCCAGAAACAGCAAAATAACAACCGTGATGATCAGAAATACCACACGTTTTCCCTGAAAAATGCCAAAAGCCGCACCGCGGTTTTCCAGATAATAAAGTTCAAATACATTTTTGATCAATACAAAGGATGGCTGGTCTTTCAGACGAAGTACTGCCAGCCACTTGGTTATCTGATCCACAAACACCAGGATTGCGAAACAGATAATACCAAGGATCACACTTTTTCCTCTTCCCATACATAATTTTTTGTCAGTCATAACTTTTTCCTTCCTGTGGCAGGCATCTTTGTAAACTATTTGAATGCCTTTACCTAAGAAGAACCAGTCCCTTTTCAGAAACTGGTTCTCTGTTTTTTGATTCACACATATGCTCTGTTATGAATCGAATTTCAGCAAAGCTGATCTATTCTTCGTTCCAGCTTCGCACTTTTAAATATCGTTCTGTAAAGATGCTACATCAAATGCATTCATAATGCTCTGGAAATCACCGGAAATATCTACAGAAGCCGGAGTTACGATAAAGATGTAATTGGAAATCTTCTGTAAGTTACCATCAATAGCAAAACAGGAGCCGGATGTAAAGTCAATGATTCTCTGACCGATTTCAAGATCCAGTCCTTCCAGATTTAATACAACGGTTCGATTGTTTAATAATGTCTCTGTAATTTCACGGGCATCTTCTACGGATGTAGGTTTGATCACACATACTTCCATGGCAGCATTTCCTCCCTGATTTTTTTTCACCGGACGCATCGGTGTCACTTTGGAATTAGATTTTGCAGATGTTTTGTTCTCTTTTACAGAGGTAAAACGAACTGCTGGTTCATGTTCCTGCTCTTTCTCGCGGCGGAAAGATTTTTTCTTTGGTTCCTCGTAATAATCATCATCTTCCTCATCATAATAATCATCATCGTAGAAATCATCTTCCTCATCCGCATTCAGACGCATCATATTCAAAAATTTATCCATCATACCCATTCTGATAAAATCTCCATTCTCAATTTGTAATCTAATTTAATTAAATATTATAATTTCGTGCACCGAAAATGCCGGTTCCAACACGAACCATGGTAGCACCTTCTTCAATCGCTACTTCATAGTCTCCGGACATTCCCATGGACAAAATACGCATGTCTACATTATCAATGTTTTTCTCTTTGATGTCAACAGATAATTCGCGGATTCCCCTAAAATATTTACGATTATCCTCAGGATTATCCACATATGGTGCAATCGTCATCAGACCGCAGATATGAATATTCGGTAACTTTGCAGCAGCCTCTACCAGGGCCATGGCCTCTTCCTTTGAAGTACCGAATTTGGATTCTTCTCCGGCAATATTTACTTCAATCAAAATATCTGTAATTACGTCATGCTTGACCGACTGTGCACTGATTTCTTCCGCCAGTCTCAGAGAATCAACGGAATGGATCAGAGCTGCCTTTCCCATCAGGTATTTTACTTTATTTCTCTGAAGATGTCCGATCATGTGCCACTGAATGTCTTTTGGCAGAACTTCGTATTTATCCATCATTTCCTGCACTTTGTTTTCACCAAACTCACGGATTCCGGTATCATACACTTCTTGAAGCATATCCACCGGTTTGGTCTTGCTTACGGCAATCAGTGTCACTTCGGAGCGGTCTCTGCCAGCACGTTTGCACGCTGCTTCTATATTTTCTTCTACTTTCTGTAAATTTTCTTTCAGCATTTTCATTCCTCCTGTTTGCTTTTTTTAATTCATAAATTCGCCTTCGCTTACTTCATTTCCATTTAAAGCAATATGGTCATACAAAGAAAGTCCGTATTTTGTTCCGGTTTTCACAACGGTATATTCCTCATTTTCAGCCAGAACATCAATAAGCCGGAAGATGGCATAGCCCTTGTCCATATTGTATACGCCTTCCTTCGTCGCAGTATCTTTGATACTGTATTGCTCGCTGCTGTCCGGCATCTGGATCGTATCTCCAACTGCCAGGGAGTTTTCGGATACATAATAAGCATCATCGGTCTCATAATACAGATCCGTTGCCACAAATTCTGCATTTTCTTTTCCGTGCTTGTCTTTCGTGATCTTGATCACACCGTTACTCGACGAATTGTCTCCTTTTCCGATATATTTCTTCGGAATAACAAGGAATTCTTTCTTTGTTATGGCTGTATTTGGTATCTTAAGGCCCTGATTTTCATCAGATCCAAGTTCCACCTCGATATAACGATCGGATACAAAACGTACCATGGAATTATTCAGATCCAGCTGCAGAAAATATTGGCCGTCGATTTTTCGCACATAAGTTGTCGCGTTTGTTTCTGTATGATCCTTACGGAATTTCACATGAAGCACAAAAGAATCAGATCCCTCACTGATCTGCTGCTTATACTCCTTTGCCTCGGTTTTGCTGACAGGAACAATAATGGACCAGTTTTCACTGGTGGCAATCTTGTACAGAGCCTGTCCGGATTTTACCTGTGCATTTCCTTTCAGATTTGTCTTGCTGTAGGAAGCCGGATTATACATATCTGCCGTAAAGGAATCTGTCGTGACACCTTCATAGCCATCCGTATACAATGCCAGAATGCCATCTACAGACGTCCGCACAAATGAAAATGTATTTTGTGAAACGGCCGAGGTTGTCTGATCAGACAGACTGTTCAAGGCATTGATATATAAATTCTCCTGAATCTTTGCATTCACACCGTCTTTGAATGAATATATATTGTAAAACTGCGTATTGGAATATGAGGATATATAACTTGTGATATTGTTCTGGATATTTAACAGCTCATCTTCGGAAAGATTTGCGGTATCCAGCCCTGCCTGTGAAATTTCTTTTGAAATATCACCGGCCTTGTCCACAGAGCAGACCAGATCATTATATCCTGCTTTGTCGCCTTCTTTTTTGTAATAATTGACAGCCCCTGTACTGTCCGCATAAAATACTTCTTCCGGGCGGATGATCAGTCCGGTATAAGATTTATTTTTTGCAATCTGTCCATACTGAACTTCATAGACAGAGATATTATTTTGTGTCAGATAAGAGATCAGATAGATCACAAAATAAACGAACACAAAGGCAAATATGATAATGCCGATATTCAGATGAAAGCGTCTGCGATACGGAACAATGGTACGCTTTTTTTTCTTCATTTCGGTCGTCCTTTCCATTTTTATATATTTTATGTATAAACTCCCGTATAGTGGGAAATACTCCCTGTTAGAAGGAGGAAAAACGATGAATACAAAAATTTTAGACAATATTTTACTTGCCGTTATCATCGTCGGAGCAGTGAACTGGGGACTGATCGGCTTCTTTCGATTTGACCTGATCGCCTTTCTCTTTGGAAATATGAGCTGGCTTTCCCGTGTCATCTATGCTCTGGTCGGAATCAGCGGTATCTATCTCATCAGTGCATTCGGACGGATCCGTTCCATGAAAGATGCCTGATTGAACTCATTCCATACAAATAAAAAGGTGTCTTAAGGATTTTCCCCCTTAAGACACCTGAAAAATCGATTCTATAAAGAAACAATCAGTCTTGCTTTTGCACACTCAGGCAAATCTGCCTCATCCTTTGAAACACTTAAAACGAATTTAACATTGAATTTCTCGCTGATAACATCAAGTTTCTCGATTGCATGCACGATCTGATCATCTGCAAGGTTTGCAATTGTAAGGAAGCTGTCAAGATACATTTCCTGAAGATCATAATCCTGAGAAACGATACCACAAATGAATCCAAGGAACTCATCACAGTTGCTGATCGGATAATCTGCTACGTTGATCAAACGAACTTTGTTTGATAATTCGTGCATATGTTTCTGACTTTTATCCAGATATACAATATTACCGGAAGCAGCTTCTACAGAAGCATTTACCTTATCCAATAAATATTTTGTTTTTCCCTTTCCCTTTTTGCCGGCAATAATTTCAACCATAATTTTATCCTCCTACCTCTGCCTCTTTCTTTTTACAATCCCCATGAAAACATGTGATACAGCTTGTAAAAAGATCTGGCTGTTTATGAATTCATTATAGTATATCCACCATTAAAATACAACCGTTAATTCTAAAAAAAGGGTGACTTTAGTTTGAATAATTTGTGAGCAGTTCCGTCATAAGCGAATATAGTTCTCTTTTTGTATTTCCTTTCAAAATAATGGAAATATACGGTTTTCCGCTGCTGTTTTTACTGTACAGTACCAGACAGTTTCCTGCTTCATCCGTAGTTCCGGTCTTGCCGCCAACTACCGTTACGTTCTCCGGAGCTTTATAGCTGCCTTTCAGATATCCATTGGTATTAAACCATACCTGATCAACTGCATCTCCATTTGCATCTGTATAAGAAGTACTGTATTTCTTTGTGGAAATATATTTCACAAAATCGTCATTCTGTACCGCTGCATTGAAGATCAGATAAAGATCATATGCAGTTGTATAATGGTTGTCATCCGGCAGCCCATGTGGATTCACAAAATGGGACTGTGTCGCACCAAGTGCCTGTGCTTCCTGGTTCATCAACTCTGCAAACTTGTCTGTGGAACCGGAAATATATTCCGCAATTACATTTGCTGCATCATTTCCACTGCAGAGCATCAGTCCATATAAGGCCTGATCCAGTGTCAGCTGATCTCCCGGTTTTAAACCGCAGATAGAAGATCCCATCATCAGCGAACTGATAGCTTCATCCGAAACCGTCAGCACATCATCCAGTTTTCCATATTTTAAAGCAATGTATGCGGTCAGAATCTTTGTCGTACTTGCAGGGTACATTTTCTGATAAATATTCTGCGCATATGTAATTTCCTGATCATCCACAGAAAATACGGCTGCTGTCTGTGCCACAGCAGCATCAACTCCGTCCACAGGTGTGGAATTTTCGGTACCGCCGACACATAAATCTGTGGCAAGTAACCCTGGCAGTTCCTGCGAATCACTCTGCGTCAGGGCATAACTATCCGATGTGGCATAAACATCGTATGCGTCTGCCACATCGGTTCTTTCTTCACATCCCCCCAGCAGTAACAAAGACATTACTACCGGGATCAAAATCTTATATTTATTTGTACATTTCACGCCAGTCAAGATCTCCTCTGTCTAAAGAATGTATCAATAATTCTGCTGTGGCCAGATTTGTAGCCAGCGGAATATTGTGAATATCGCATAAACGAACAATATTGTCCACATCCGGTTCATGTGATCTTACTGTCAGCGGATCACGCAGAAAGATTACCAGATCAATATAATTATTTTCGATATCTGCACCAAGCTGCTGAGAACCGCCCAGCTGACCGGTCAGATATTTGTGTACAGACAGATTGGTCGCCTCTTCCACCAGTCTTCCTGTGGTTCCTGTCGCATACAGAGAATTTCTTCCTAAAATTCCGCGATACGCAATACAGAAATTTTGCATTAACTTTTTCTTTGAGTCATGCGCGATAAGTCCTATGTTCATTATTCTATGTCCCCCAATCCGTGATATTTTCGAGCCTGCAGACCAACGTTTAACACCAGTCCCAGACCTACAAACAAACTTAACAGCGATGTCAGACCATAGCTGACAAACGGTAACGGCAGGCCGGTATTCGGCATCAGGCCGGTTGTAACGCAGATATTGATGAAACTCTGAAATCCGATCAGAGCAGCCATGCCGCAACAGAGCAGCCTTCCACCAAGATCTTTTGCATTTTTCGCAATTAGTATACACTCAAAAACGATCAAAAGCAATAATATAATTACAATCAGGCAACCGATAAATCCAAGTTCTTCCCCGACTACCGCAAAAATAAAATCCGTCTGCGGTTCAGAGATAAAGTTACCGTTTTTCATAGATGCAATGGAACTGTTGTTCAATCCTTTTCCCCATAACTGACCGGAACCGATGGCCATAATGGAGTTTTGCTGCTGGTATGCATCATCCGCATATTTTGAAGGCTGCAGCCATGACAAAATACGACTGTACTGATAGTCTTTTAACGGAAGTGCCTGCTTCAGGATCAGTATCACACCTATGATACTCACCGGAACACCAAGTGCCAGTACACCTGCTACTATTTTATAACTTAATCCCGCAACAAACAAGAGGGTAATGAAAATCATTGTTGTTGCGATAGTTGTGGAAAGGTCGGGTTCTTCGGCAATCAGCAAAAGGGGGATACCGATTAAGATCAGACTCAATGCAAGAATCTTCCAAGTATTCAGCTGATCCTGATATTTCATGAAAAATCCTGCAAAAAATATGATCAGCAGGATTTTACATAACTCTGACGGCTGAAATTTAAAACTTGAAGTTACCTGGATCCAACGAGTTGCACCACCGGTTTTGTCTCCGACTCCCGGAATAAATATCACGCCAAGCAACACAATAGACAACAGATAGATCGGTCTCCGAAATTTCAGTATCGTACCATAATCGATCAGTGAAGTAATGACCATGACGATCACTCCTCCGACTACTCCTATAATCTGTTTGTTCTGAACAGACGGCTTCGCACTTCCGACTACCATAACACCGATAATGCACAGCAGTATGACATATACTACCAGCCGAAATCTGTAGTTTTTTATTTTGTATTGCTTAAACATAGAAATCCTCCGATTTATTTATCCTGTTATGTATTTCTCTCTCCAGCCTCTGCGCTGCTTCTTCTGACGTCTGCGCTTTGTGTCAAATTGTGGCAATGGGAGCTCTTCTCCCAGCACGCGTCTGCAGATTCTGCTATAGGCCTGACCGGCCAGTGTCTGTGTTCCGGTCAGCGGACAGCCGTTATTGGTAGAAATCACCACCTGTTCATCATCGCAGACTGCACCAATTATATCGACACACAGAATATCTGAAATGTCTTTCAGCCCAAGCATCTGCCCCAGGGAGATCATTTCCGGACGGATCCGGTTAATGATCAGTTTCACATCTGGAATACCTGCGGAAAACAGCAGTCCAATGACACGGTCTGCATCTCGTACCGCAGATATCTCCGGTGTAGTCACTACAAGAGCCCGGTCCACCCCTGCGATGGCGGTCTGGAATCCCTGTTCGATTCCCGCCGGGCAGTCCAGCAGGATGTAATCAAAATCTTCCCGCAGTTCCTGTAGAAGCTTCACCATCTGTTCCGGTGTCACGGCACTTTTATCCCTGGTCTGCGCCGCCGGGATCAGATAAAGTCCCGGAAACTGCCGGTCACGGATCACAGCCTGCCGGATCCGACAGTTTCCTTCAATAATATCCACCAGATTATACAAGATCCGGTGTTCCAGTCCCATGACTACATCCAGATTCCGCAATCCAATATCAGTATCGATCATCAGAACTTTTTTGCGAAGCATTGCAAGTCCGGCCCCGAGATTTGCCGTCGTTGTGGTTTTTCCCACCCCACCTTTTCCAGATGTCACAACAATAATTTCACACATACAAAAGATTCCTCCTTTTTCTTTCAGTTGTTATCTTTTGTAATGTGACTGTTTCGTTATCTTTTCAATGGTTTTATCACCGTTTTTTTTAATCGGTAAAGCTATTGGATGATGTTCCAACGTTAATCGCCTGACCGTTTAATAACTCTTCTTCTGTGTTCTGTTTGAAGTAATACTTCATAACCTGATCTACAAATACGCAGGCATTGCTGGATCCGTAACCATAGGCGATACGTGTGGCAATGGCAATCTGTGGATTGTCCGCCGGAGCATATCCGACAAATAACGCATGGTTTGGACGATTTTCGTTCTCCTGCGCAGTACCGGTCTTACCAGCCAGTGACACCTGCAGATCTTTGAACTGATCGTGTTCACCGATGGCCATTTCCATACCACTGTGCAGAACCTGCCAGGTAGATGATGACAGATCTGTGATTTGATTATGAACCTGCGGCGTATAAGATTCCAGTGTATTTCCATCCGAATCTGTTACTTTATTGAGTAATGTCAGGTCATACACCGTTCCGTTATTTGCAATGGAAGCAACATAACGTGCCAGCTGTGCAGTTGTATAGTTATGATTACTCTGTCCAATAGATGCATCAATCGGGAATTCATCCGCAATTTTCGGTGTTCCCTCCGGAATTTCAATATTTGTCTTGTCTGCAAGTCCAAATTCGGTTGCATATTTTGCAATGGCACTCAGACCTTTTTCTTCTTTGTACGTATCTCCGCTCAGACTTAAGCGATATGCAGTCTCAGCAAAGAAATAGTTACATGAATCACGGATTGCCTGAGATACCGTAATGCTTCCATGGTTACGTGGATATACCCAGCACTTCAGGTTTAATCCGAGACGGTCAAATACACCCGTATCTGTAATAACTGTTCCGGTCGAAATCGCACCTTCTGTCAGTCCGGCAGAAGCAGTTACCATCTTGAAGGTAGAACCAGGTGCCGTCGTCTGCTGGGTTGCATTGTTATACAACGGCAGAGAGCCGTCCTGCAGCAATGTATTATAGTATGCCGAATCCATATTATTGGCCAGACGGTTGCTGTCATATCCTGGATATGTCACACAGGCCAACAGTTCTCCTGTATTTGGATTCATGATCACACAGGAACCGGTACACGGATCCAGGGCCAGCTGCGCCGGCGTGATCTGCATACTCTGAATCTTGCTTTTCAGGAAAGTATATGCGCTGGTAGAACCGTTTTTCAGATTTGCGACTGCCGTATCATCCTGCGCAAGTACTCCCTGTTCATAAAGGATCAGGCATAACTGGCTTCCTGATATCTTATCATTATAGATCAGATATTTATAAACGATCTTGTCGAAAGCATTGCTGCTTTTTAATTGTTCTGTCACATAATTGATCAGCTGTGTATATACTTCACTTGTATCTGCATATTTTTCATTCAGATTAAATCCAGTAATATTAATCCAAGAAGAATCAATCGCATGACGCAGATACTCCTGAACCGAAATTTTTCCACTCTTCCAGTTCTGATATACATCATCGGACGTATCAATAGAAGAAGATACAAATACGGACTGATCCTGCAGCATTTTTACCACATAGGTAACCATCTCCTGCATTTCATCGGACAGATCATCATAAGCAGTATCTGACTGCAAAGCTGATGCGATCTCCGACAACGCAACTTCTTTCCGGGCAGAAAATGTCTGATATGCCTGCGCCTGTTCGGTGCCCTCCGCTGCCTGCGCCATCTGTGAAAGATTGATCACACTGTTTTCTATCAGGGCATTATATACTTTATAAATCGGAATATAGAGTTCTGAGCTGTCACTGGTCTTTGCATTGATGATCTTGGAATTTAAAATACCTGCAAGTTCCTGCTCCAGCAAATCGTAAACTGCCATTTGTAACGTAGCATCAATGGATAAATATACATCATTTCCAGCTGACGGTTCGGTATAATCTTTCTGTTCCAGGACTTTACCTACGTTATTGACATATACAGTCTCGGAACCTTTGTTTCCCTGAAGCTGTAATTCCATCACCTGCTCAATTCCGGCTTTTCCTACCACATCACTGCGGCTGTAAGATTCATCCTGCTCATGCAGGGAATCGTACTCGGAATCAGAGATTTTTCCGGTATACCCTAAAATGTGGGAAAAATATTCCGGATAATCATAAACTCGTTTGGTATCTTCCCGTACCTCAACACCCTGAAGATCAGACGCATGTTCCCGGATCATCGCTACGGTCTCATCAGAAACATCTTCCGCAATACCGATGGCAATATATTTCTGATAGGAACTAAGGTAAAGTGCATAACGCACAACCATGATCTGATAAGCACGGTATCTGTCATAGGTTTCTGTATCTACCGCAAATTTGTTCAGCAGATATTCATACATCTGCTCCGGTGTCGCCGTAGATTCATCGTATCCAAGGGTTGCGTTAAATTTCAGATCCGCAACTTTCTTTCTTCCGTAAATATCTCTGCGGAAGCCTGCCAATTCGGTTCCATCTACAAGAAAAGACAGCTCTCCGTTTGAATCCATATACAGATCCAGATCATTGACAATACTGTCTCCGTTTTTCTCGATCATATCGATCAGGGTACTGATCTCCGCATTCAGAAGCTTGGCACGTTCTTTATTGTTCGCATAAGTGCCGTTATCTTCCAGCGTAACTGTATAGGAAAGTTCATTATGTGCAAGAAGTACACCATTTCTGTCATAAATATTTCCTCTGGTGCCCTCTACCTCGATTGTTTTCTCGATTTTCATCATGTAATCATTCAGATAATCGGAACCCTTGATGATCTGCAGGGAAAAAAGATGCTGCAATACAAAGGCAAACAGGCAGACTATTACTACCCATACCACAAACAACCGGGATGTTACAATTTTTACAATCCATTCTTTTATCTTATCAACCAAATTTCGCTGCACTCCTTCGTTCAATTGCTTCCAGTTTCTCATTTATTTTCAGTAAAATGAAGTAGAGCAGAACTGCCACGATCATTGTATAAACCAGTTCCGGTAAAATCGTATGGATCAGATAATAACCAAAGGAAAATCTTCCACGGAACCAGAACAGTGTAAAGTAGATCAGCAGATTACAGAAAAAATCACTGACTGCGATCAGTCCCAGTGGAAGTTTGATCTCATCCGGGAAAAAGATCCGCTTGAAAAATCCATTTACATAACCGATATACATATAGATCAGGGCATAAAATCCCACGATACTTCCAAACATTACATCCATCAGTAATCCGGCAAAAAAACCGACAAACAGCCCTTCCTTTTTCCCGCGCATAAATCCGAAAGATGCAACCACAACGATCAGAAGATTCGGTGAGATTGACGCGATAGACAGTGCTTTGAACACTGTGCATTGTAAAAGGAAGCAGACAATGATTGTAATTGCCAGCACAATTTTCCTTCTCATAGCCTACTCCCCTCCCTGTTCATTTGTTGTATCCTTTGTCTGTAAGATGACAAACACATCACTTAGATGTTCGAAATCAACGATAGTCGCAATATGACCCGATTTGGTCAGATTATTGGAATCTGTCTGGATATCGGTGATGTAACCGATCGGAATTCCTTCCAGAAACATATCACTGATATTGGATGTCACGATCTGATCCCCAACTTTAGCCTGATCTTCTTTATCCCGAAGATCATCAAACTCAATCAGACTGGACTCGTTCATTGATTTTAAGCTTCCACTGACAATGCACAGATCTGATGTACTCAGATTTTTTGCACTGACATTGCTGTTGTCATCAATGATAGAACGAACTTTTGCATAATTCGAGCCGACCTGAATGACGATACCTGCCAGTCCGCCGTCAGCCAGTACGTTCATGCCTACAGAAATACCATCGTTGCTGCCGCGGTCGATCAGGAACACAGAAAACCAGTTTCCTGCATCTTTTCCGATTACATTTGCAGCCACTTTCTCGTAATTTGCATAGCTCTGATCCATATCATACAGTTTCTTCAGATTATCCAGTTCTTCCTGATTTAACTGCACCTGGTTCAGATTTTCCTGTGCTTCTGCCAGCTGTGTACGCAGTTCTTCATTCTCTTTTTCCAGTTTTTTCTTTGTCTGCATGTGATCGCGCAGATCTGTCAGTGCACTTCCAAGCCGGTTCACACCTTTCTGCATCGGTGTGATCACCGCCCCGGCCACAGCTGAAACCGGCCCCGAACCGGATGCTTTCAAGCTGCAGCCTATGATGGCAATACACAGAATCGTCATGATCAGCAGAACATATTTCGCCGGAAATTTGCTCTGTTTCTTTCTCTTCATACCATGCCTCTGTTATTCGAATTATTTAAAAATTTTTGTACGCATGCTGTAAGCCAGCCGTTTGAATTTGTCGTTTGTAACAACAAGGCTCAGACCTCTTACGACTGTCTCATCCGGTTCCTCACAGGTATTTACTTTGATATTGGTGATATCCGTAAATAATTTATCCATATCTTTGATATTGGAACCGCCGCCTGTCAGATAAATGCCGGAATGAATGATATCTTTTGCCAGCTCTGGCGGAGTTTTCTCCAGGATCATCTTGATGGCATTGCAGATAGAATTGAGATTGTCTTTCATTGCTTCATAAACCGTCTCTGCTGTAATCTCCATCTCGATCGGCAGTCCGCTGACCACATCCAGTCCGACGATGGTATAGCTGCCCTCTTTTCCCGGAAGTGCGCTTCCAATCTGTTCTTTCAATTGCATGGCAGTTTTCTGACCAATGACCAGATTAAAGTTCTTTTTGATATAAGTAATAATGGACTCATCCAGACGATTTCCACCAAAGTGAAGCAGATCACTCAGCACCAGTCCGCCTAAAGAAATGACGGAAATCTCTGTGGTATCCGCTCCGATATCTACAATCATGATACCGGTTGGCTCGTTGACGTCAAGTCCGAGGCCTACTGCATCTGCAATCGGTTTATCACACAAAAAGACAGACTTCGGTTTCATTTTGCTCTTGAAAAACAGATCATAGAATGCCTTTTTCTCAACTTCTGTGATATCTGTCGGAACTGCAATGATAAACTCAGATCCTTTTACGTGGCCTTTCACATTTTTTTCCAGCATTTCCTGTACCATGGTCTGCATATTGTTGTAATCCGCAATGACACCGCCGGTAACCGGGAAAGACACATTGATGGTCTCCGGTGCTTTCTCATACATTGCATAAGCCTCATCGCCATATGCATACAGCTGGTTTTTATTGATTACCGCAATGGTATTTTTCTCTTTGATGATCTTGTTGCTGTGTTTGCTGAAAATTTTAATATTACAGGTTCCAAGATCAATTCCGTATATATTTGCCATTATTCTCTCCCTTTCTCAAACAAAATATCCTGCTCACGGAAGCTAAAGTATCGATTATCTCCGATAATAATATGATCCATAAGTAAAATATCCAGTATCTCACCACTCTGTTTTATCTTTCGGGTAACCTGGATGTCTTCCCGGCTTGGTTCCGGATTTCCGCTCGGATGATTGTGCAGGATCACAATATAAACTGCCTGCTCCTGCAGCGCAGTCCGGTAAATCTCCCGGGCTGATATCAATGCCGCATTGCTTGTCCCGACAGAAATCACTTTCTCACCGATTAGCATGCTCTTGCTGTCAAACATAGCGAGCATCAGGATCTCCTGCGTTTCATGCCGCATGCGTTCCATATAATAGGATGCAATGCTTTCCGGAGACTCCAGTATCACCTGCTGTCTGCGTCTGGTGCTCGCAATCCGCTTGGCCAGTTCGCCGACACATTTTAACTGTACTGCCTTCACATTACCGATTCCATGGATCTTCGTCAGCTGCTTTACATCTAACTGCAGCAGATTCAATAATCCGTCCGGACCTGCATTCAAAATACGATGAGCCAAATCGACACACCGTTCTCCCCTGCTTCCTGTCCGGATAATGACACTGATCAGTTCCGCATCCGTCAGTGCTTCTGCCCCATACATCAGACACTTTTCATAAGGTCTTTCTGTATCCGGTAACTCTTTTACTGTCATATTTTTCTGCATAAGCCTTCCTGTTCTACTCTCTCTATGCAGTCGTAGATATCATAGCATAATTTTTTTGGACTGTATACCAGAAAAACACGAACTTTCTTTGTAATTCTCTTAAAATTTTATGAAGAAATTTTACAAGTCTGCTACATTTTTTGCTTTAAAGTCTTTTGTCACAATACCTGCATCCACTAATTTCTGCAGTGCCATCATAATTCCAAGCTTTGCGTGATACCAGGTCAGGCCACCCTGGAAATATACGGCATACGGCGGTTTGATCGGTCCGTCCGCACTCAGCTCAATGGAAGATCCCTGTACAAATGCGCCGGCTGCCATAATAACCTGACTGTCATATCCCGGCATATCCCATGGTTCCGGTGTTACATAAGAATCCACCGGTGCTGCAGCCTGAATTCCCTGACAGAAAGCAATTACGCCCTCTGGGCAGCCAAAGGTCACAGCCTGAATGATATCGTGTCGGGACTCGGTACTGTTTGGGATCACCGGGAATCCGATCTTTTCAAAAATATTTGCTGCAAAAATAGCACCTTTTAATGCGCCGGATACAACCGTCGGAGCCTGAAACAGACCCTGATAGAAGCTCTGGATAACGCCAAGGGATGCGCCGACTTCTTTTCCAAGTCCCGGAGAAGTCAGACGGTATGCTGCGTTATCCACGCATTCTTTCTTTCCTACAATATAACCACCAATTGGTGCCAGACCGCCACCAAGGTTTTTGATCAAGGATCCTACAATCATATCTGCACCAACTTCCAGCGGCTCACGCTCCTCAACGAATTCTCCGTAACAGTTGTCCACCATACAGATCACATCTGGTTTGATGGATTTTACAAAAGCAATCAGCTCACGGATCCGTTCCACAGATAAGGTCGGACGTGTCTCATATCCTTTGGAACGCTGAATGGTCACCAGTTTTGTTTTTTCATTGATGGCAGCACGAATGCCCTCAAAGTCAAAATCACGGTTGTTCAGCAGGTCTACCTGACGGTAAGTAATGCCATACTCAGCCAGGGAACCCTTAGACGGGCGGATACCGATTACCTCCTCCAGCGTATCATACGGTTTTCCAACCGGGGAAAGTAATTCATCCCCCGGACGCAGATTGGACATCAGCGCCAGTGCCAGTGCATGGGTTCCGCAGGTAATCTGCGGACGCACCAGAGCAGCTTCCCCGTGGAAACACTCTGCATACACTTCCTCTAAAGTATCACGGCCAATGTCATTGTATCCGTAACCGCTGGTTGCCTGAAAACACTCTGCGCTTACTCTGCATTTCTGCATGGCATGTACCACTTTTAACTGGTTGTACTCTGCGGTTTCATCTATTTTATCAAAACGCTCTTTTAACGTTTTCTCAATTTCTGCTCCAAATTCATATACTTCTTTTGAAATACCCATGTCAAGGTATTTCTGTCTGATCAGTTCTTCTGTCATAACCATCCTCCAGCTGTAATTGTATTTAAAATCTCATCCAGAATTCTGGAATCGTCATAATCATAATCTGGTTTGTTCAGCCAGATGACATCCCGCTCCCGGCGGAACCATGTCAGCTGACGTTTTGCAAAATGTCTGGTATCCCGCTTCAGCAGATACACAGCTTCTTCATAAGAAATTTCTCCCTCTAACCAGGAAAGGATTTCCTTATATCCAAGTCCCTGCATGGAAACCATGCCTTTATGGCATCCCTGATCCCGCAGGCGTTTTACCTCATCCACCAGTCCGTGTTCCAACATCAGATTCACACGGCGATCAATGCGCTCATACAGATGGGCGCGCTCATCCGTCAGCACAAAATAGCGGAAATCATACGGAGATTCTTTTGCCCGCTCTTGCTCATTGTGCTTGGAGATTGGCTCCCCTGTTTTTTCAAAATATTCCAGTGCACGGATTGTCCGTTTCACATTATTTGCATGAATGATCTCAGCGGAAGCCGGATCCACACGGCGCAGCATTTCATGCAGATATTCATTGCCATGTTCCTGCGCCAGCGCTGCATAATACTCCCGCAGGGCAGTATCTTCTTCCTGCTCCGTAAAATCAATGTCATACAAAAGCGCCTGAATATAAAATCCGGTGCCGCCGGCAATGATCGGGATCTGTCCGTTGGCATAAATCTCTTTCAATGCCTCTTTTGCCATCTCCTGAAAACGGACAACATGAAATTCATCCTCAGGATCCAGCACGTCGATCAGATAATGCTTTACTCCCTGCATTTCCTCCGGTGTCACCTTGGCAGAGCCAATGTCCATGCCACAATACACCTGCATGGAATCTGCAGAAATCACGGCACCGTTGATTTTCTTTGCCAAAGCGATGGACAGATCTGTCTTTCCCACCGCAGTCGGGCCTGTCAGTATTAATAATGGTTGTTTTTTCTGTTCCTTCATCATAGTTTTTCTGTCTCTTATATTTATCAGAATACTGGAAATCATCCCAGTTTTTTGTCTCTCTATACGATTCTCTTAAATTTCTTTTCTATCTCATATTTGGTCATCGCCACGATCACCGGTCTGCCATGCGGGCAGAAATACGGATTTTCCAGTGTCAGCAGTTCGTCGATCAGATGTTCGATTTCCGCTCTGGAAAGTTTCTGATTGCCTTTGACTGCCGCTTTGCAGGACATACTTGCGATTTTCTCCACAACGAGATCCGGTGTATCTTTCTCCGACATGCCGCCAAGTCCGTCCATCAGTTCCAGCAACAGACTTTGGCCGTTCAGACCATATAAATTGCCCGGGACTGCATTTACGGTATACTCTTTGCCACCAAAATGCTCGATCTCATATCCGAGTTTTTCAAATTCCGGTAAAAATTTCTTCAGCAGATTCTCTTCCTGCATGGTCAGGGAAAGAATGATCGGCGGACTGATCATCTGGGACGTAAACTCTTTTTCCCGATAAGCCTTCATGGTACGCTCAAACAGTACTTTTTCATGTGCCGCATGCTGGTCGATCATATAAAACTGATCCTGGAATTCCACCAGCCAGTAGGTATCAAACAGCTGTCCGATGATGCGGTGCTGCGGTCTGGCCTGTTTTGAGAGCAGTTTTAATTCTTCCTGTCTGTCTGAATTTGTTTCCAAAACAGTTGTTCCGTTTGGCTGCCCATTCGAATCTAAATACTCTTTTGCTTCCTGTTCGGCCACTTCAAACAAGTTCTGCTGCACCGGATTGGAAATGATCGGCTCTGTTTTATCAGACACACGCTCTTTTTCTCTCTGCAGTATAGCATCCTCCTGAGTGACCAGATTTTTGGCAAAATCGTCTGCAGAATCCACCTGATTTTCATTCGAAATAGAACCCTGTATTTTGACAGCACCATGTTCCTGGGATCCACCTGAATTTATATTCTCAGCTTCATGTACTTTATGCGCTCCCGGCATCTGTACACCAGCATCTGTTTTTTCTTCTGCTTTTGCGCCAAATGCAACATTTTCCCGAACCATCGCAGGATTGCTGTTTTCCGCTTCGGCCGCCTGCTGCATCGTTCTTCCAGCCAACGGATCCCGTCCCGGATATTTCCGTTCATATGGGCTGTCCTTGGTCACGGCTGCACGCAGTCGCTCCAGCCGCTTCGTCTCAAATGGTTCCGGAGCTGCTTCCCTTGGAACCTCCACACGCTTTGCAGACGTTTTTTCTTCATGAACTGCCACCTTCGGAATCAGTTCGCTTTCCCGCAGACGTCCGGAAATCAGTGCCACCAGCTGCTGATACAACGTTTCTCCATTAGAAAAGCGCATTTCCATCTTGTTCGGATGTACATTGACATCCACAAGGGTTCCGTCCAGGGAAATCGTCAGTACGGTAAACGGATATTTGTGCTGCATCATAAATCCCCGATAGCCGTCCTCCAGAGACTTTGCGATCAGGCTGCTTTTAATATAACGTCCGTTAATAAAATAACTTTCAAAATTGCGGTTTCCTCTGGCAATGATCGGCTTTCCGATATAACCATCCACGCAGAAACCTTCGTATTCTCCATGTACTTCCAGCAGATTTGCCGCAATATCACGGCCGTAAATATGGTAAATAATATCCTTCAGCTGTCCGTTTCCGGAAGTATGTAAACGGATCTGTCCGTTATTGATAAACTTAAAAGATACATCCGGGTGGGACAGCGCCATCCGCTCCATCAGATCATTGACATATCCCGCCTCTGTCTGGGCAGATTTTAAGAATTTACGACGCACCGGTGTATTATAAAACAGATTTTTCACCAGAAACGTGGTTCCGTTTGGCGCACCGATCTCTTCCAGGGAAACTTCCTTTCCTCCCTCGATCAGATATCTGCTTCCGGTAAACTGCTCCTGTGTCTTTGTGATCAGTTCCACCTGAGCCACCGCCGCAATACTTGACAACGCCTCACCGCGGAATCCCAATGAGGAAATACGCACCAGATCTTCTACTTTTCGGATCTTACTTGTGGAGTGGCGGTAAAATGCGATCGGAATCTGCTCTGCCTCAATCCCGCATCCATTATCTGTGATACGGATCAGGGAAGTTCCACCCTCTTTGATCTCCACGGTAATGGCAGAAGCTTTCGCGTCAATGGCATTTTCCACCAGTTCTTTGACAACGGAAGACGGACGCTCTACTACCTCTCCCGCCGCAATCTTATCTATGGTCTGTTCATCTAAAACTTCTATCTGTGGCATATGTGCCTCCTACCAGCGATTTTTAATCTTATTCTGGATTTCATACAATTTGTTCATAGCCTCAAACGGTGTCATATTTGTCAGGTCGATCTCACGGATCTCCTCGATGATATCATCATCTTTTACCGTGTCAAATAGCGACATCTGCGCCAGATCCACATCATCCGGCTGCTTCTGTTTTGCCTTATGCTGTGCCGGAATTTCCGGAAGATTTACGGCCAGATTGCTCATATTCGCACGCTCCAGCTCTTCGCAGATCACCTTCGCACGCTCGATCACCGGATCCGGAACACCGGCAAGTTTTGCTACCTGGATACCATAACTTCTGTCAGCACCGCCGGATACGATTTTTCGCAAAAATACGATATCGTCACCTTTTTCTTTTACGGCAATACAGTAATTATTTACATTGGAAAGTTTGCCTTCCAGTTCTGTCAGTTCATGATAATGGGTTGCAAACAGCGTCTTTGCTCCGAGGATCTTCGGATTACTGATATATTCTACCACCGCCCAGGCAATGGATAAGCCGTCGATGGTACTTGTACCGCGGCCGATCTCATCCAGGATCAGAAGACTGCTGCTTGTGGCATTTCGTAAAATATTTGCCACCTCGTTCATCTCTACCATAAAGGTACTCTGTCCGGAGGCAAGATCATCAGATGCTCCCACACGGGTAAAAATACGATCCACGATACCGATATTGGCGTTCTGTGCCGGCACAAAACTTCCGATCTGCGCCATCAGCACGATCAGGGCATTCTGACGCATGTAAGTAGATTTTCCGGCCATGTTCGGTCCGGTAATAATCGCGATACGGTTATTTTTGTTATCCAGATAGGTATCGTTTGCGATAAACATATCGTTATCGATCATTTTTTCTACCACCGGATGGCGCCCGCCCTTAATGTCCAGAATTCCTTTTTCGTTGATCTTCGGCCTCGTATAATCGCTCTGCTCAGCCACAACGGACAGGGAAGCAAAAACATCTAATGCCGCAATCGCTTTTGCCGTATGCTGGATACGGACCACCTGATCTGCGATAGTATTGCGGATCTGACAGAAAATGTCGTACTCCAGAGCTGTCAGTTTGTCCTCCGCACCAAGAATCGTTTCTTCCAATTCTTTTAACTCCGGTGTGATATAACGCTCCGCATTGGTCAGTGTCTGTTTTCTTGTATAATACTCCGGCACAAGATCTTTGTAAGAATTCGTTACTTCCAGATAATAACCAAATACTTTATTAAATTTGATTCTCAGATTCTTGATACCGGTTTTTTCCCGTTCTTCCTCTTCAATCTTAGCCAGCCATGTCTTGCCCTCGGTCTTGGCATTACGCAAATGATCCACCTGCTCGTTATAGCCGCTCTTGATCATGCCGCCTTCCCGGATGGAAATTGGCGGTTCGTCCTCGATGGACTGGCAGATCAGCTCATAAATATCCTTTAACGGATCCAGCTCCTCATCCAGTTCCCGCAGCAGCGGTGTTTTCAGATCCTGCAGCAGTGTCTTGATGGCCGGAAGCATCTCAAGAGAAGAACGAAAAGCGATCAGATCCCGGGGATTTGCAGTCTGATAAACCACGCGGCTGATCAGGCGTTCCAGATCGTAGATCGGATTTAAATATTCCCGCAGCTCCTCGCGGCAGATCATATTGTTTTTCAGCTCTTCCACCGCATCCAGTCTGGCCTCGATCTGCTTTTTGTCGATCAGAGGCTGCTCCAGATTGGCACGGAGCATTCTGGCTCCCATGGCTGTTTTTGTTTTATCCAGCACCCAGAGCAGTGAACCGCGTTTCTGTTTTTCACGCAGTGTTTCTACCAGTTCCAGATTTCTTCTGGTGGAACTGTCAAGCACCATAAACTTTCCGGTGGAATATGGTTCAATGGTGGTCATGTGATCCAGTGTCGTTTTCTGTGTCTCATACAGATATTTCAGCAGCGCACCTGCCGCGATCACACCACAGTTATAATCACCAAGCCCCAGTCCGTCCAGGGAAGCCACATGAAAATGGTCTTTTAATGTAGTTGCTGCCAGCTCGTCTCCGAAATACCAGGCGTCCAGAGCATAGATCGTAATGCCAAGTCTGTGACGCAGGTCTTCCAGATCAATCCCACTGACAAAAAATGCCTCATTGGAAATGATTTCAGATGGCATATATTTGCTGATCTCATCTAACAGCTTGCGCTCAGAATCCAGTTCTGTCACGTAATAAGCGCCGGTGGTGACGTCCGCCACGGACACACCGTATTTATTGTCCACATACACCACACACATGATGTAGTTATTTTTTGTCTCGTCCAATGCATTGGTATCCAGATTTGTTCCAGGTGTAACGATTCTGGTTACTTCTCTTTTTACCAGACCTTTAGCCTGTTTCGGATCTTCCACCTGTTCACAGATGGCCACTTTATATCCTTTGGATACCAGTTTATTCAGATACCCTTCCACGGCATGAAACGGCACACCACACATCGGCGCACGCTCTTTTAATCCGCAGCTTTTTCCGGTCAGCGTAATCTCAAGCTCCCGGGATGCTGTCAGCGCATCATCAAAAAACATTTCATAAAAATCACCCAGACGGTAAAACAGGATACAGTCTTTGTACTCCTGCTTTGTCTCCATGTATTTCTGCATCATGGGTGTCAATTCTGCTACATTTATCTCCATTTACTTCATCTCCTGTATGATCGCCTCTGCCACTTTTAATCCATCCATGGCAGCAGACATAATACCTCCGGCATATCCTGCACCTTCTCCACATGGATACAATCCCCGGATCTCACTCTGAAAACTTTCATCCCTGTGAATCCGCACCGGGGAGGAGGTACGGCTCTCCACGCCGGACAAAATACAGTCCTCACGGTTAAATCCACGGATTTTCCGTCCAAAAGCTTCCATTCCCTCACAGAATGCCTCGTTTACCGCTTCCGGGAACAGACTTCTCAGATTTGCAAAACCATGCAGGCCTTTCACACAGCTCTCAAAAGAACCGTACCCGGTACTGGCTGTATTCTTCTTAAAATCACCGTATAACTGCTGTGGCACTTTACCATCCGCAAGTTTCCATGCCATTTCTTCCAAAGTCCGCTGGAACGCAACGCCGGAAAGAGGATGCTCTGCATCCGGAAAATCTGCCGGTGTCACAGAAATAATGATGGCACTGTTTGCATTATGGCTGTCACGTTTGCGGTAACTCATACCGTTTACTGCCAGACGATTTTCTTCGGAAGAAGCATTGACCACGTAACCGCCCGGACACATGCAAAAGGAATATACCCCTCTGCCATTGGAAGCCTGATGCGTCACCTTATAAGCAGCTGTCGGCAGTAATGTCATATCAGCGCCGGTTCCATACTGGCTTTCATTGATCATCTGCTGTGGATGTTCCACACGCATACCTACCGCAAAGGATTTTGCCGCCATCGGGACCTGACGCTCATACAGCATCTGAAACGTATCCCTGGCACTGTGTCCAATGGCGAGGACCACACCGGAAACAGCCTTCCATTCACTGTGATTCAACTCGATTTCTGAAATCTGACCATTTTTGATATGTAAATCCGTTACCTTCGTGGAAAAATGGAAGGTTCCGCCAAGACGAATGATTTCCTGACGCATCCGCTCTACCACCGTGCGCAGAACATCGGTTCCTACATGTGGTTTTGCCACATATAAAATATCCTCCGGCGCACCAAATTTCACAAAAGTTTCCAGCACATACCGGCTGCGTCCGAATTTGTCTTTTACTAAAGTATTTAACTTTCCATCGGAAAACGTGCCGGCTCCGCCCTCTCCAAACTGTACGTTGGATTCCGGATTTAAGCTGCCACCAGCCCAGAATGCTTCTACATCCTGCTGACGGGCAGATACGTCTTTTCCACGCTCATAGATATCCGGGCAGTAACCGCACTGTGCCAGCAGATAAGCCGCAAACAGACCGGCCGGTCCCGCACCTACGATCGCGATCGGTTGTTTTTCTCCTGCCGTTGCATCCGTTTTTTTCGGGATTTGATAGGTCACCGGCTGAATTTCCTGCACATGTGCATGATTTTTTCGGATTTTCTGCTGTGCATCCACCACAAGCTGCACCGTATATGTATAATTAAGCGCATCTTTTTTTCTGGCATCCACCGACTGTTTCATGATCTGCATGGAGATCACTTTTTTTGTCGGAATCTGCGCCAGCGCACATGCCTTCTGAAAGATTTCTTCTTTTGTGTGTGCCAGAGGCACCGAAATCTGTGACACTCGAATTGTCTTGTTCATATATTTCTCCAAATTATCCTGTTTCGTATGATTCATGATTTATTTTTACACACATTCGTGCTCGTTTCTTACTTTACTACTTTGCATCCTTGTTTCTGTCTTTGCAGCGCAATGCCGCCTGTCTGCCAGCCACAGTTCCACTGGACCAGGCCCACTGCAGATTATAACCACCGCAGATGCCATCCACATCCACGATCTCACCTGCAAAATACAGTCCCGGCACCTTTATTGACTCCATCTGTTCGGTCAGCTCTTCCACCGGAATTCCACCGCAGGTAACCTGGGCAAAAGAAAAATCCTTTGTTCCGGTCACTGTCAGTTTCACCTGTTTGAGCAAATGAACCAGTTCCCGCTGCAGCTGCCGTCTTTTTGTCTCGTTCACAGAAGCGATCGTGCGCTCTCCCAGATGTTTTTGCGCACAAAGCATTGCAGCAAGTTTTTCGTTGACGATACCGGACAGCAGTTTCTTCCAGGTCCTGTCACCGGATACCTGTGTCAACTGGTTTTTCAAAAATTCGCGTAGCGTATCTTCTGTATACTCCGGCGCAAAATCAAGCACCGCTTCCACCCGTTTTTTTTCATCCAGCGCCAGTGACGCATACCGGCTCACCTGAAAAACAGGGATTCCGGAAATACCATAATCTGTCATCTGTACTTCCCCGGTATCCTGCGCCACACAGGTTCCATCTACCAAAAGACTTACCGAAGCATCTGCCCGCACACCTGCCGTCTGCTTTAACCAGCCTGCCTCAGCAATCAGTGCCGTCAGCGCCGGTAACGGCTTCTTCACTGTATGTCCCAGTGCTTTCGCATAAATATAACCGCTCCCGTCACTTCCGGTCTTTGGAGATGCCATACCTCCGGTTGCCAGAATACAGCTTTTAGACGCAAACAGACCGCTTTTTGTATCCAGCACAAATCCGCCTTTCTCCCGCTGGATCTTTCGGATTCCAATACCGTTATACAACTCGATCTGCAATGCTTCCACGCGGCGCATCAGCGCATTTCGAATGGTTGCTGCCTGTCCGCTTCTCGGATAACAGTAACCCTGCCGTTCTTTTGTCAGTACGCCAAGTCCGCGGAAAAATTCAATGGTATCTGTCGCGGAAAATGCTTCTAACATATGCAATACAAAGGCAGGGGTATCGCATCGATAAAAGCTCTCCCCCTGCATCAGATTCGTAAAATTGCATTTTCCATTTCCTGTTGCCAGGATCTTTTTGCCGGAAACTTCATGGTGATCCAGGATAGCTGTTTTTGCCCCTGTGGATGCAGCCTGAATGGCAGCCATCAGACCGGCTGCCCCTCCGCCAACTACAATTACATCATATTCTTTCTGTTTCACAAAAACTCCTCTTACTTATCATCCTCAAAAAAATGTAAAATCTCTTTCGTCATCTCATCGTCCAACTCATCCTCTGACGCGGTAGACTCCTGTGTATTCTTCTTCGGAACACCTGAGACAGGCTCAGCAGATACCACATCCGATTTTTTATACTTTTCTTTTCCCTCTGCATCAGAATCTGTTTTATCAGATTCTTTTTTTGTATCGTTTTCTGACGATTTCGCCTGCACATCCTCTGCTTCTTTATTCTTTTTGTCAGATGCGTTCTGCGCATGACCCGCCAGTTCCAGTTTTCTGCTTGTGCGGATTGCAAAGATCAGATAGATCGGGCTGATAATGCTGATGACTCCGTCCGCGATCAAAATATAATAAACTACATCTTTATACTGGCTTACTTTTCCGCCCGGATTCAATACGATCAGAATGGCAGCCGCCAGAAATACCAGGGCGATCAGCAGGAACACAAACCAGCCTTTATTATGCATACTCTTTAAATCAACCGCATTCTGCAGCTTAATAATGGCCGTCAGTAAAATGCAGATGCCGAGAAACAGGGAAAAATAAACAGCGATCTCATTGGTCCGAACCAGCATAAGAACGCCGATCAGCACGCACAAAACACCTGCGGAAAAACCATATTTTCCGATATCCCGATAACTTCCGGTCAGGAAATATTTCACGATCATTACAATGCCGAATACCACAAAAATTGCTCCGGCAATATAAATAATATAAATTTCCTTAAACTGCGGGACAAATATCATTGCCAGTCCGAATAATATGTAAATGATGGCAATTCCAAGAATCATCCCTGTTCCGATTCCAATTCCTTTTTGTTTCTTCTCTTTTGACATCCCGGCCTCCATGATATATAACTATTTTTAAAATACCTACATTCACCTCAAATGCATGCGAAATTTAGTACATGATTCTAATTAATGTAAGCGTATCTATCTTCTCAGTCCGAGTTTTTCCTCAGACTGAGACAAAAAATCACTCGTGGTTCAGTATAGCACAAGCCACAGATTTTGGAAAGTCGTTTCCAGGGATTAATTTCTCACTTTTATCCATCAGCTCGAATAGTTTTCCAAAAAGCTGTAAAGGTTTTCAAGAGAAGAAAACGATATTCCATTTACCGCGTCTTTTCTCAGGTATTCCGGCAGATCGGATACCTTCAGACTTGTCTCAAAATACAGCCGGTCCGTGTCACTAAAATAAACGGACAGATATTCCCCGGATACTTTGACATAGTATTTCTCTTCTTTTAAATTATTCATACTTTCCACCGTTGTGTTGTCTGTACTGCTTTTCTGGGTAGAAGCTGTCGAATTTTCTTTCGTTTCATCGTTCCCGGATGCGGTCTGGATTGGTGCCACATCCGCTGAGAACTGGCTGCCGCCCATATAAAAGCCGCCCCAGAAGGCAGCGATGATCAATCCTGTGCAAATCAAAAAAGAAATGCGAATCATACGTGTCTGTTTCATCATACATAAAACTCCTTTACACGTAGTATTCACATTTCTTCTTTTTTTATACAGATAAAAAGAATCTTCCTTTTATATCTGTTATGATCTTTCTCGTCATTTTTATAATAAATGGAACTTCTTCGCAACACGAATGATCAGTTCACCCTTCGGGAAACTGTGCAATTCTTCCTCTGTCAGACCCTTGATCAGCAGTAATGCAGCTGCATACACAACCATTCCCACCAGTACGGATACTGCCACACCGATCACATTGCTGTGTACTGCCTTATGAACCACAAAGTAAACCGCATATACTACTACACTCATGATCACGGATGCGATCGCCGGTTTGACAAATGTCTTTTTGATATCCGGTTTGTATCCGGAATACTTTCTGACCGACGTACCGTTCAAAATACACATGATCAGGGAAAATGCAACGGTTCCGATACAGATACCGTAAATTTTCAGATCCAGTCCAAACATAGCTGCAGCAATTACACCCGCGTGGAGTACCAGCGCGATGGATGCATTTCGAACCGGAATTTTCATACGGTCGATACCCTGCAGTACCGCATTGGACAATGTGGAGATCGAGTAAAAAATAACACTGATTCCACCGGCCTGCAGTAAATGTCCAGCCAGAGCACTTGACCCCGGGAACAAAAGCTGAATGATCGGATCTGCCAGCACCATAAGACCTGCGGTACATGGCATGGCCACAACCATAATAAAACGCATAGACATACCAATCTTTGATCTGACCTGTTCCTCATCTTTCTGCGCAAAAGCAGCCGCCAGTGCAGGTACACAGGACGCAGCCAGCGCTGTGGAAATTGAAATCGGTACGTTTGTTAAAACTCGATATTTTCCGGAGAAAATTCCCCACCATTCAGATACATCGGTTGCGGAATATCCCTGAACTGTTGCAATATTTTTAAACAGCCACTGATCCACAATGGATACCAGGTTGTAAATGGTAGTACTGAGCAATACCGGAACGATGGTTCCGATCAGAATACCAAAAATCACACGATAGGATTCCGGCTCTTTCTGCGCTACTTTCCGCTCCCGCTTCATTGCTTTGCGGAATTTCGGCAAGAACATGGAAAATACAAAGATGATAAAGGCCAGTCCACACAGCGCGCCCACACTGGTTCCCAGTGTTCCACCCGCAGCACCATAAGCCGCATCATAATGTTCTTTGCTTCCAAGTACTGTCGCAATTCGTTTACCATAAGCAAATAATACATAGGCAGCACCTACGCTGACTACTGCATTTACGATCTGCTCAATGATCTGGGAGACCGCACTTGGGATCATGGTTCCCATACCCTGGAAAAATCCACGGAATACACCAAGTACCGCTACGATGATCAGTGTCGGAGCCAGCACCTGCAGCGCATATACACCCAGCGGTGTCTGGAACAGCCGTGTCAGTTCTTCCGCACCGAAAAATACGATGGCACAGGCTGCCGTACCGGTGATCAGCGCAAATACCATAGCGCCCTTAAATACACGGTAGGCATTCTGCCGCTCTCCATTTGAAATTCGTGCGGAAACCATCTTGGATACCGCCATTGGCAGACTGTAAGATGAGATCAGCAGCAGTAAACTGTAAATCTCATATGCACAACTGTAATAATCATTTCCATGATCACCAATAATCGCAGTCAGCGGAATTCGGTAAACAAGACCAATGACCCTGCTGACTAAGGATGCGATCGCCAGAATCGATCCCTGCACCAAAAAACTTGCATCATTTTTCTTCTTACTCATATAATAACCTCTTTTCCTGCTTTCAGGAAAACGCAGCATTGTTTGAGCAGCTTATCTGTTTGCATACTCTTCCTCGCTTGCATAAAAAGCGATCTTATCTGCATAGGTATCTTCGGTCACACATACCCATGTTTTTCCCTGATTTAATCGGATCTCAGATCCGTTTTCATCATAATATCTCGTTGGAGACTGCAAAGAGTCCTTCGTCCATGTAATCGGGATAGCAGCACCATTTGTGACGTAATAACCGGAACCACCCGCCATGGTCTCCATATTCAGATATTCATCCTCGCTGCTCATTCTGTTCCATCCGCAGGTCTGGATAATGATGTTTTTTACTTCCACCTGTTTGCCATTGTTTCCGTCTGTCTGAGCTTCTCCATTCTGGAAACGTCTGTACAGACCAGTCCCGCTGTCATAGACAAACCATGGTTTATTTACCAGATATCCCGGTTCCACCACAACAGCCGCCTGACCATTATCCAGATAAAGCTGTGTATTATCGTCTTCCACAAACTGATAATGTCCGGTATAATCTGCCTCATGCTGTGTCCGGTACCCTTTATATGCAATACCTGCCACAATACCCTCACCATCTGTATACGCATTATGAGGTGCTTTTCGATTGGAATCACGGTGATACATAACGTTCTCCACACCGCCTTCCAATCCGCTCAGATTGTCGACATAATCTTCATTCAGAAGATCAATGGCATACTTAGACTGACCGTAGTGTGCATAAATAGCATCAAATTCCAGTGCCCAATGCACATAATAATGGCGGCAGCTCCGAACAGACATAACTTTTTCCAGATTTGCGTAATCCTGGAAGATTGCCATCAGACGTGTTTCCTGTCCTTCCACTGCGGCTTCATAAACAATATCCGCATCTGTAATCCCATACTGCGGTGTGGCAACCTTTGTATTGCCAAGCATCACTGCCAGCGGACGCTGTGCTGCAATTGTCTCATCTATCCATTCTCCTGTCAGGTAACTGCGTGCCATTCCTTCCGGCACCGTTGGTTCCTGCACTTCAGGTTCGTCTTCGCTTACAGATGTCTCTTCCACCGGCTGTGACAATTCCGATGTCGTTTCTTTTTTTCCACATGCAGTCAGCATTGATAAGGATAACACCCCAACCATTAACATAGCAAGTGCTTTTTTCATAATAATTACTCTCCTTTTTCTTATCTTAAGCAGAAAAACTGCTTTTTATCTTGTGATTTTAAGATTATCCAGAATTTTTCTCTGATGCGCTTCCATCAGTTTTGCATCTTCCGGCACCATATGATCATACCCCATCAGATGAAGCATACTGTGAGTGATCAGAAAGGCATATTCCCGTCTGATACTATGTCCATATTCCTCTGCCTGCTGATATACGCGGTGCACACAGAGCACAATATCACCCAGCAACACTTCGCCCGTATCCGGGTTGACACAGTCATTCAATTGGTCATCTACCCCATCGAAATCAGCCGCAAATTCATACGCGATCATAGGAAATGACAGCACATCTGTCGGTGCATCAATCTGCCTCATATCCAGATTTATCTCATGGATCCGTTCCTCATCTACCAGCGTCAGGTTCACTTCTGCCTCATAAGGAAACCCTTCCGTATCCAGAGACTGTTCGATCACGCTTTCCGCCAGTTTTTTATAATGAAAAGAAAAACCCGGGGGCGTCTCACAGATAATATTAATTGTCATTTCGTTTTCCTCTGCTTTCTTTCTTGCCGGAACGCGCGGAGCGTTCTTTTTTCAGCTGTGCACTCTCATATTCATCGTATGCTTTTACAATTTTTTGTACCAGTGGATGACGCACGACATCCTGACTGGTCAGTTTGCAAAAAGCAATATCATCCACATTTTTCAACACTTTCATGGCTACATCCAGACCGGATTTTGCTCCCGGGGCCAGATCTTTCTGGGATGCGTCACCGGTAACGACAACTTTTGAGCCAAATCCGATTCGGGTCAGAAACATCTTCATCTGTGCCGGTGTCGTATTCTGTGCCTCATCCAGAATGATAAAGGCATTATCCAGTGTACGACCACGCATATATGCTAACGGCGCCACTTCGATCAGACCTTTTTCCTGATTTTTGATAAAACTTTCAGCTCCCATGATCTGATACAGTGCATCATACAAAGGACGCAGGTACGGATCGATCTTGCTCTGCAGATCACCCGGCAGAAATCCGAGTTTTTCTCCTGCCTCAATGGCCGGACGTGTCAGGATGATCCTACTTACCTCTTCGTTTTTGAAGGCAGTGATCGCCATGGCCATCGCCAGATAGGTTTTACCGGTTCCCGCAGGACCGATTCCAAATACGATCATTTTATTGCGGATCTGATCCACATAATCCTTTTGTCCCAGTGTCTTTGGTTTTACCGGTTTTCCCTGCACGGTATGGCAGATGATCTCGCTGTCTGCCTCAAGAAGCGGATGATTTTTCGTACATCCACACATCTCCAGTGCATAAGTCACCGTCTGTTCTGTAATATCATTTCCACGCTTTGACATCCCGATCAGTTCATTCATGACTGCGCATGCTTTCTCCACATTGCTGTCATTTCCCATGATCTTTAAGCTGCCATCACGCACTACCATCGTAACCTGCAGATATTTTTCAATCTGTTTTAACCAGGCATCGAACTTTCCGAATACATTTGACATGTGCTCAATCGGAATGTCCAACATCTGTTGCGTCAATTCCATATGTGCCTGTTCCTTCCTGTCTCATCATCTTTTCCGTCTCCGTCCGGCGGGTTGCCTTCACAACAGCCTCCAGAGACCCCTGCACGGAAATTTCCGTGTCAGTCGTTTTAATAATACCACTTTTTCCTGATATTTGAATACCTTTTTCTTCCAATTTCTTACAATAGTCCGTAAGTTTCTCTTCCGCCAGTGCTTTAATCTCTGCTTTGCTGTAAGGAACTTTTTCCACCGTGTACGATTCCTTTTCCCTTAAAATCACCTGCACCGGCAGATAAAAATCCTTTCCGATACGCGGATACTGATAACTGCTGCGTACAAGAAATCCTTTTGTCTGGCGGTCAAAAAAAGAAATCTGACGGTTTCCTAATACGAAAACAATGCCAAACCTGCGTTTTCCAGTCTTTTGATACACCGTTTTTTCTAATGGAAACGTTGTTTCAAAAGGAATCGTCGTGCGAATATACACGTCTGCATCCGCATTGCAGTACTCATACGCTGCCGTCTCCCCGCTGTCATCCTGTAATTCCAGCATTCCGCTAACCAGCAGCGTTCCTTCCTCCACCGCATCACCCTTCTGTACCAGAGGGGTCCCCCGGCGCACAACAATGGAATCCACGGTTCCGGACACGTCCGCCAGCAGATCTGTGGCATCTGTCTGGTCCTCATCCTGCTTTGCCTCAGCGCCCAGAAGCTGTTCCTGCACTTCCAGATACAGCCTGGTGCCTGCCATCCGGACAGACACCCAGATAATATCCGGAAAATGATCCCGCAGCAGCAATTCTGTCTCTTCGCAGTCGATACTGCTTTTTGGCGTGCCGTATCCAATGCCTTCCTGCTGCAGATAATCTGTCAGCACCTGCGTCGAATAACGGCTGTTTCCGGACACATCTACCATCCAGATAAACCGCGACATGGAAAACAACACCACAAACAATGCAGCCAGCCCCACCAGAAAAAAACGATGATGCCGGTAACGAAAGCTTAAAAAGGGCAGACCGACCCGTTTCTCGATCCGAATCCGGGTTCCGCTTTTTCGCAGCATCGGGCGAAGCCTGCGGAAAGCCTGCAGACTGATACAAAAATGATAGCCGTCATCTTCCGGTTCAATGTCCCACAGAATGATTCCCGCATTTCCACAGAGATTAAAAAAACGCTCCGGCGAATATCCGGTCAGGCGCACATACAGATACCCCCGAAAAAATTTGATCACTTTCAGCACAATACGCGTCTCCTCACATGCCATATTCCACTCGGTCGATTCTTCCTGTGATTCGCATATCTTCGCTGGTGTAATATTCGATTTTTAACTGTTCCCCTGTTATTTCCACCTGTCCCTGTTTCAGGGAAAGCCGGATCTTATCCTGACGGTATTCCAGAATGCCTTTATAGTTTTCCACCATCAGATCACTTCTGCCTGTGACGGTAATGATCGCCGCCCCAAACATCAGATCCTTTGGCAGTTCCAGGCGCTTCGTCATCTGATCAGCCACTGTTTTGCTTTTTCTCTTCATACCATCATTATATGAAAAAGCAGCATCCTTATAACTTCTGTTTTATTTATGATACGGTTCCTTGCAACTGATCCGATAGGCCCGGTACACCTGCTCCAGAAGGATCACACGCATCAGCTGATGCGGAAATGTCATGTCCGAAAAACTGAGCAGCATATCTGCCCGGTTCAAAACGGCATCCGAAAGTCCCAGGGATCCTCCAATGACAAATCTGATATCACTGACTCCGTGAAGCCCCAGCGCATCTATTTTTTCTGAAAAAGCGACCGAATCCATCTTTTTGCCCTGAATGGCCAGCGCAATGATAAAACTGCCATCCTTCATCTGTTTCAGCAGACGTTCTCCTTCCTTTTCTTTGATCTGCTGATTTTGTAATTCGCTGGCATGATCCGGCGTTTTCTCATCCGCCACTTCCACGATTTTCAGTTTACAGTACCGGCTCAGGCGCTTTTCATATTCTTCAATGGCCTGACGGTAAAATTTTTCTTTGATTTTTCCTACAGTATAAATTGTTATGTTCATACGCATCATTATTTCACAACTGAATTTTTCTGTAAAGAAATTTTTCGTAATAGGCTTTTTAATGTAAAAAATATGTGCTATAATGATTTCAAATTATATTAACCGGATTATTCGGTGAAAACATAGTGGAGGAATATCATGCAGTTACTGGAAGAAAAGATTAAAACAGACGGCGTGGCCGTTAATGAAGATATTTTAAAGGTAGACAGTTTTATCAACCACAAGGTTGACCCATTGCTTATGAAAGAGATCGGCAAAGATTTCGCCGCACATTTCGCAAATCAGGGAATCACAAAAGTTGTCACCATTGAAAGCTCAGGTATTGCTCCTGCCCTTACCACAGCGATCGAGATGGAAATTCCGATGGTTATTCTGAAAAAACAGCCATCCAAAGTTCTGAATAAAAACCTGTATCAGACAATGGTTACTTCCTTTACAAAAGGAACAAGCTATGAGCTGACTCTTTCCGCAGAACAGATTGATGAGACAGATCACGTTCTGATCATTGACGATTTTCTTGCAAACGGCGAAGCAGCTACCGGTGCGATCCGCCTGTTAAGAAAAGCACATGCTACTGTTGCCGGTCTTGGAATCCTTATTGAGAAATCATTCCAGCCGGGTCGTGACAAACTGACTGAACAGGGAATTCATGTATACTCTCTCGCAAGAATTTCCAAACTTGCTGAAAATCATATTGAATTTATTCCAGAAGAAGCGTAATCAACAGATTAGCATTCCAATGGCAAACGAAAAGCCGAAGCACAGGATGTTTCCTATGTTTCGGCTTTTTTAATTTCTGTATTTTTACTTTTTGATGCAATGTCGGAAGGCCGGCAGCAGGAAAGCATCCGCAAATATCCATGCCAGCACATTCGCCAGACAAATCCCCATAAATCCGATGGTCGGCGCCAGTGCAACACCCGCAATGGTTCGCGCGATCATCTCAAGCACCCCCGCAGTCATTGCAAAACTGGAAAAGCCCATACCCTGAATGGAAAAACGCACGGTATTCACCAGTGTCAGCAGACAATATCCTAATGTGCTGACAAGCAGATACAGGAAAGAATACTCTAATACTTCCTGGTTTGGTTCACTTAAAAACAGCATCGTCATCGGTTTTCCAAGCAATAAAACAATCGGAATACAGATTCCGGACCAGATAAATCCACAGAAGGACGCCTTTTTCAGTCCGTCACTGACACGTTCCTTTTTACCTGCACCGATATTCTGCCCAACATACGGTGCCATGGTCTGTCCCAGAGATTCAATCGGGCAGGTGATCAGGTTGTTGATCTTCTGCGCCGCTGTCACACCTGCCACAGCCACAGAGCCAAGTACATTGACTGCCGCTGTAATTACCAGTGTACCAATGGCTGTAATGGAGTACTGAAGTCCCATCGGGATTCCGATACCGCATAAACGCATCGCATAACTTTTGCGAATTCGCCATTCATCTTTCGTTGCTCTCAGAACCGGGAATTTTTTCTTCATATAAAACAGGCAGATCACACCGGAAATGCCCTGTGAAATTACCGTTGCAATCGCCGCTCCTGCCACACCAAGCGGAATTGGAATCATTAATACAAAATCCAGTACAATATTGACCACTGAAGATAAAATCAGGAACATCAGCGGAGTTTTGGAATCACCAAGGGCTCTGGCCACACCTGCCAGGAAATTATACAGAAACGTGCACGGAATTCCAAGGAAGATGATCAGTATGTAAATATATGCATATTCAAAAATATCCTCCGGTGTCCGAAGCAGTACCAGCATATTTCTCGTGAAAATTGACACGAAAAATGTGATCACAATACTGAAAAATACACACAGCCAAGTGCTGTTTGTCACATATCTGCGCAGATCCACCTCTTTATTTGCGCCAAAGGCCTGCGCGATTGGAATGGAAAATCCGTTGCAGATGCCGATGCAGAACCAGATAATCATAAAGTTTAAGGAACCGGTCGCGCCGACACCCGCCAGTGGCTGTACGCCAAGCACCTTACCAACAATCATCGTATCCACCATACTGTACAACTGCTGAAACAGCATACCAAGACACAGTGGAACTGCAAAATTTATAATGTGCTTCAGGGTAGAACCCGAAGTCATGTCCTTTGTCATATCAAATACCTCCTCAAATCTCACTGATTGAAATTCCTTTCAAAACTCACTCTATACTATAGCAAATATCCTCTTGCATCCATAACAGATGTGACATAAAATATAACAAAAGCGACTTATTTGAAATGATTGGAAGATAATAATGAAAGATACTATAACAATCTCGGTTTCGGACGATTTCTGGGAAAACCGTGCACACGGCGATACCGCCTTCCCATGTGCTGCTTATTATACCGATGCCAGTACCCACGATGTCCGCTGGCACTGGCATGAAGAATATGAATTATCAATCGTCCGAAGCGGCTCCTGTCCGTTATCTGTGGGAACCGACCATCTGACGCTGCACGCCGGAGAAGCCATTTTTATCAATACCGGGACTCTGCATTCTCAGGAAACAACTCAGGCAACAAAGGATTTTTACAAGGAGGATCTTGTGTTCCACGGGCGGCTGCTCTATGGCTCAAAGCATACCGTCTTCTGGAAAAAATATATGGCTCCCATTGCGACATCCAGTATCTCACTGCCCTACATACACCTGACACCTGCAGTTTCCTGGGAAAAAGAAATCATTGGTCTGGTTTCCGATGCCTCTGAAATTGCCCGTAAAAAGCCTTTCGGCTACGAATTTGATATCCGTGAAAAATTATCCAGGATTTTTCTATTGCTGGCGCAAAACCGGACAGAGCTTGCCTCCCACAGTCAGAATGAAAGTTCCCAGGAAATGCAGCATATCAAAAAAATGATCCGGTATATTCAGAATAATTATACTGAATCGATTTCACTGAAACAGCTGGCACAGACCGCCAATATCTGCGAACGGGAAGTACAGCGTTCCTTCCGCAATGTCATCCGACAGTCTCCGATCCAGTATCTGATCCACTATCGGATTGAAAAAGCCTGTCATATGCTGGATTCCGGGGAGCAGAGTATTATTGATATCTGTAATAGTTGTGGATTTTCCAGCCCAAGTTATTTTTCAAAAACCTTCAAATCGATCATGGGGTGTACCCCAAGGGAGTATCGCAACACACGCTGATGTAAAAACAGGAAGGGATGTTTTTTCCTTCCTGTTACTAATTTTTGAAATTATACTGTGCAATTATGATTACTGCGGATACACACAAAACATATGTTTATGCATTTTTTTGTTTTCTTTATTCCGGATGGCATCTGCCACATGGTTCATACCCCTGCTGCTGAAGTTCTGCCGCGCTTCCAGTATATTCCTGACGGTTATTTTCCTTGATATCTGCCACACTGGAACAATCCGGCGTATGATATTTCATCGTATTTGTATTTAAAACGTATGTCTTTTCTGTTGCCTGAGACTGCTGACCGGACGCTCTGGCTGTGGATGCAGACTGTGACGCTGCCTCCTCATCGGTTGCCTTTCTGCTGTCTCCGGTAGCATAATCAATGACAACTCCCGGCTGCACATTGTAGACATAGATATTATAACAGACACCTGCCCCGTTATCTTCCACAGATTTTGCTTCCATCTGTACACCGGAAGCCACCAGATTATCTCCCTCAAAAATCGGAGTCACACGGTAACGCACATGTGCGTTGTTCTGTTTCACATAATCTGCTACTTCATCCTCAAAAGGTAACATTCCTGTCACGTTCAGATAACGTGTTCCTGTGATCAGATTCTTTTCATTCGCATTTTCACCACTGAGCTGATATCCGATCAGGTGGCAGCGGTTATATAAATAGTTACCATCGATTCCTTCATATTTGATCGTATGCCAGCCACTCGGTCTTATCTGACCAATGGCTCCTCGTTCCTCCGTCGGCATCAGATCAACGCCGACAATCGCATTTGCCACACCGCATCTGCCAAGTCTGTCCAGCTCCGAATAATCCTCATAAGATGCCGTCTGCATGTCAGCATCTGTAAAATCAGGTACGTTATTGTTGATCTCTACATAAGGCTGACCGGAATATGCAGGAATGCTGTCCAGCGATATACTTTCACTGCTCTGTGATGCAGTACTGCTGTCTGTAGACGCGACGGCCTGACCACTGGTTTCTGCCTGTGTGGTACGCGGTTCCGGTGCCGGAGACAGGGAACATGCCGAAGTAAGGACGGTTGCCGCCATAATCAATGGAATCAATACGGCACGCATTGTTTTTGTCACTTTATGTAATAAATCCTTTTTCTTTTCTGATACTACAGATGTAGCACCTGATTTGTTATCTTTTATACTTTCTGTCGTTTTTACTTCTTTCTCTTTTCCGGTATTTGAAGAATCTTGATCCATCTCATCGTCCACGATTCCTGCATTCCCTTTCAAAAATGCCCGGAGGCTCTCGTAATCCTCCGTGAATACCATCGACTGCATACCGGCTTTTCGGGCACCTTCCACGTTATCTTCCCGATCATCCAAAAACAGACATTCTTTCGGGTTCAACTGATATTTTTCTAACAGACATTCATAAATCCGCACGTCCGGTTTGATCAGATGCACATCAGAAGAGATCATGACACCTTCAAATGCCTCCAGCGGAGAAAATTTCGGGAAATACCGGTAAAATTCATCTGCCGCCGCATTGGAAAGCACGTAAGTCTGATATCCCCACTTCCGTGCATCCTCGCAGAGCTTTACAGATTCTTCCAGCGGTTCCATACAGATATCCCAACCATACACACATTTTTTTAATTCCTCATGGTATTGCTCCGGAATTCTTTTTGCCACGCTCTCATACATTTCTTCTCTGGAAATCGTTCCTCTGTCCCGTTCTACCCATTCCGGTCCCTGGAACAGTTCTTTCCTGATCAGATTTCTCGCTTCCTCTGAAGAAACATATTCCCGTAATGGAACTTCCGGATCATAACGCATGAGTACATTTCCCATGTCAAATATTAAATGCTTGATTTTTGCCATAACTTACCTGCCTTTTTTAACCCAAAGAATGCCACTTTGCGCACTCACACATACAATCGTATATGGAATACCCAAAGTGACATTCTCTTTCATATAATTTTTATTTCAAAATGATATCCTAGCGAATTCCGGTTACCTCGTAACCTTCCTCTTCTACTGCTTTTTTCAGTGCAGCATCATCAACGGAACCGGATAACTGAACAATAGCAGATCCTTTCTCATGGCTTGCTTCTGCGGATGCAACACCATCTAATACCTCTAACGCTTTCTTTACGTGTGCCTCGCAGTGTCCACACATCATTCCTTTGATCTCAATTACTTTCTCCATGTCATTCTCCTCCTGTTTTTCAGCCATTACGTCTGTATTTACTACAATCTGTACATCCTGCTGATTCTTCTTATGATTTTTCTTTTTATCTCTCTTTGTACTGTAAACCTTTACAAAATTCAGACGCAGTGCATTGGTTACCACGCAGAAGCTGGATAAACTCATGGCTGCCGCTCCGAACATCGGGTTTAATTTCAGTCCAAACCAATGATACCACACTCCGGCGGCAATCGGAATACCTATTACGTTATAAATGAACGCCCAGAACAGATTTTCGTGAATATTTCGAAGTACTGCACGGCTCAGGCGGATGGCAGCCGGCACATCGGAAAGGCTGCTTTTTACCAGAACGACATCTGCCGCATCCAGGGCTACATCCGCACCTGCTCCGATGGCAATTCCCATATCCGCACGGGTTAACGCCGGAGCATCATTGATTCCGTCACCGACCATAGCAACTTTTCCGCGCTGCTGCAATTCACGGATCACACGTTCCTTACCATCCGGCAGGACACCTGCGATAACTCGATCTACGCCTGCCTGTGCGCCAATAGCCTCGGCAGTACGCTCATTATCACCGGTCAGCATAACGACTTCAATTCCCATATTCTGAAGCTGTGAAATTGCCTGCGGACTGTCTTCTTTGATAACATCGGCTACCGCAATAATACCAAAAAGTTTCTCCTCTGTTGCAAAAAACAGCGGTGTTTTTCCCTGTTTTGCAAGTTCTTCTGCCTGACGCTGCATCTGCTCGGAAACGGTTGTTTTTCCGGAAATAAATTTCAGATTTCCGCCAAACACACGCACACCGGAAACAATTCCTGATAGGCCGTTTCCCGGCATTGCCTGAAAATCATCTGCGGCAGAAACCGTAATCTGCTGCTCCTCGCCGTATGCCACAATCGCTTTTGCCAGCGGATGCTCACTCTTTAACTCCAGCGCTAATGCAGTCTGCATTAATGTATCTTTCGTGATACCCTCACCCGGTATCATATCTGTTACTTTCGGTTCACCCTGTGTGATGGTACCGGTCTTATCCAACGCCACAATATCCACTTTTCCAGTCTCTTCCAGAGATACCGCGGTCTTAAATAACACACCGTTTTTCGCACCAACGCCGTTTCCAACCATGATGGCAACTGGTGTCGCAAGCCCTAATGCACATGGGCAGCTGATAACCAGTACGGAAATTCCTCTTGCCAATGCAAAGCCGAAATCCTGACCAACTAAAAGCCATACAATAATTGTCACTATTGCAATAGAAATAACTGCCGGTACAAAAACACCAGATACTTTATCCGCAACTTTTGCGATCGGTGCTTTTGTTGCAGCCGCATCGCTGACCATCTGAATGATCTGGGAAAGTGTCGTATCATTTCCGACTCTGGTTGCCCGGCATTTTAAGAATCCGGACTGATTTAAAGTAGCTGCAGATACGCTGTCACCCTCTGCCTTGTCCACCGGAATACTCTCACCAGTCAGGGCAGATTCGTTTAACGCACTGTTTCCCTCAATGATCACACCGTCTACCGGAACGCTTTCGCCCGGACGAACAACAAAAATATCTCCGATCTGTACCTGCTCCACCGGAACAGAAACCTCCTCACCATCCCGCAGAATCGTTGCTTTTTTCGGGGCAAGCTGCATCAGACTCTTTAAGGCATTGGTTGTTTTTCCTTTGGAATAAGCCTCCAGCATTTTTCCAACTGTGATCAATGTCAGAATCATGGCTGCAGATTCAAAATAAAACTCATCCATATACTGCATTATAGCATCCATATCCATCCGCATCTGTGCGCCGGTCATGGCAAATAATGCGTAAGTACTGTATGCAAAAGATGCACCGGAACCAAGCGCTACCATCGTATCCATGTTTGGAGACTTGTGCAGCAGGCTTGTAAATCCACTGATAAAAAACTTCTGGTTGATGATCATGACCAGAATGGTCAGAAGCATCTGATACAGTCCCATGGCCACATGATTTCCTGCCATAAAGGAAGGAAGCGGCCAGTTCCACATCATATGTCCCATAGAAACATACATTAACGGAATCAGGATCACAACAGACGCGATCAGACGTTTCCGCAATTTTGGTGTCTCATGATCCTTCAATGCCTCCTCATCAAAAGCCGGTGCGGAAGTATTCTGCTCTCCGCCCTGCAAAGAAGCACCATACCCCGCCTGGGTAACCGCCTGTATAATATCTGACGGTGCTGCCGTACCTTCCACGTTCATGGAATTGGTCAGCAGACTGACGGTAACGGAAGTTACGCCGGGTACCTTCGCCACAGCTTTTTCCACATGAGCACTGCAGGCCGCACAGCTCATGCCTGTTACTGAAAATTTATCCATAAAATCATTCACCTCATTTATTTTCTCTGCTTATGCAGATTTTATCCATTTGCTTTCATCAGAATCACATCAAATCATACAAATTGAATTTCATCTATGCAGTTCTGATCAATTACACATACAGCAGAATCCTTTATTTCATCAACTTCTGCATCGTTGTAACCAGCTCATCAATGACACTGTCATCACCATTTCGCACATTTTCTACCACACAGGTTTTGATATGATTTGCCAGCAGTACTTTATTAAAACTGTTCAACGCCGCGTTAATCGCTGCCACCTGCGTCAAAATATCCACACAGTAAGCATCTTTTTCCAGCATACCTTTCACGCCACGCACCTGACCTTCGATGCGGCTGAGCCGGTTCATCAGATCCTTATACTCTTTCGCGTCACGTTCTTTTTTCTTATGACAACAGCAGCAGGATTCTTCCTGTACCGGAGTAGTTTTCTCTTTTTCCATCTATTCTATCCACTTCCTTTTTTATTATTTCAATCTTTCTGATCAATACGGGCTTATTATATACCCCCTTAGGGTATATTTCAAGTAAAAAATATCCGGAAAACACATCAATGATAAAAAATATCAAAAATGCATTTTCCGGATTGATCAATTTCTTATTCTATCTTTTTCAAATTCTCTTTTTTACACATACAGATTGACCTGTCTGCTCTTCCAAGCAAAACTCCCGTCACATCTGCACAACTTTCAAAACTACAATCTCTCAAGAATGATATCCAGAATACAACCTGCAGCTTCTTTTTTACTCATCAGCGGAAGCTCTTTTTCCATATCATTAGCGATCAGTGTGATCACATTGGTATCGGTACCGAATCCGGCGCCTGCCACTTTCAGATTATTGGCCACGATCATATCCAGATTTTTCTTTGCAATCTTGTTTCTGGAGTTTTCCAGCATGTTCTGTGTCTCCATGGAAAAACCGCATAAGAACTGATGTGTCTTGGAAGCACCAAGGGTTGCCAAAATGTCTTTGGTCCGTGTCAGCGGAATTGACATATCGTCCTCTTTTTTCTTGACTTTCTCCGTGCTGACCTGTGCCGGACGATAATCCGCCACAGCAGCAGTCATGATCACGATATCTGTCTGCTCATATTCCTCTGTCACTGCCTCATACATATCCTGTGCGGAGATCACCGGTTTTACTTTGACAAACATCGGCGGCTCAATCGCACAAGGTCCTGTCACCAATGTCACATCCGCACCGCGCAGCATCGCATTTTCCGCAATGGCATAACCCATTTTTCCGGTGGAATGATTTGTGATATAACGCACCGGATCAATGGCTTCCTGCGTCGGTCCTGCAGTTACCAGTACCTTTTTACCTGCCAGATCTTTTTCAAAGGCGATGACGCGCATGATATGCTGGAACAGTACTTCCGGCTCCGGCATCTTTCCTTTTCCCACATCTCTGCAGGCAAGCATACCGCTGGCTGGTTCAATGATCTGCTTTCCATAGGAAGCCAGTACTTTTAAATTATCCTGCAGAATCGGATTTTCATACATATTTGTATTCATCGTCGGCACGATCAGCATCGGTGCTTTGCATGCCATCGCAGTGGTCGTCAACATATCGTCTGCGATTCCATGTGCCAGCTTTCCGATCACATTTGCAGAAGCCGGTGCGATCATCATCACATCCGCCAGCTGTGCCAGACTTACATGCTGAACATCAAACTGAAAATTCCGGTCAAACGTATCCACCAAACATTTGTGTCTTGTCAATGTCTCAAATGCGGTCGGATGGATAAAATTTGTCGCATTCTGCGTCATGATCACATGCACATCTGCATGCTGTTTGATCAGCATACTTGCCAGTGATGCAATTTTATAAGCTGCAATACTTCCTGTCACACCCAGTACAACGGTTTTTCCTTTTAACATGATTTCTTTTTACTCCTCATCCAGTCTTGCTTTATCGAATAACTGGCCGTGTTTCTCATAGTTCGTCACCCGGTCAATTCGATTGATCTCGTCCACAAAAACAACTGATGGTTTGTGTGTTTTTACTTCCTCCGGCGTCATATCCGCATAAGACATAATGATGACTTTATCCTTGACGGAGGCACAGCGTGCTGCTGCACCGTTTAAGCAGATCATTCCGCTTCCACGCTCTCCGGCAATCGTATATGTCTCAAAACGTGCGCCGTTATTGACATTAACGATCTGAACTTTCTCGTATTCAAGAATACCTGCAGCATCCAGAAGATCCTCATCAACAGTGATACTTCCTACATAATCAAGTGCAGCCTGTACCACAGTTGCACGGTGAATTTTTCCTTTTAACATCTGAAGGGTCATAAAAACTTTTTCCTCTCTACTTTTACAAAAATCGGATACTCTCAATCCGTTTGAGCTGCCTGTTTCATAGCAACTAGTTGTTATACAATTTCATTTGATATTAGATCATAAAGTTGTCAATAAGACGTGTTTTTCCAATATACACTGCCATAGCAACCAGTGCCGGACTCTTCAGTTCTGTTACCTGCTGCATTGTCAGACCATCTACCGCTTTGACATAATCAATTTTTGCCAGCGGCTCTGTCTCAATGTTCTTTTTCATTGCTTCTACTAATTTTACCGCATCTGTCTCCCCTTCTTCAACCATTTTCTGGCCCATAAAGATGGTTTTGCTCAAAATAAGTGCTGCTTTTCGCTCTTCTGCAGACAGATAGGTATTTCTGGAGCTCTTTGCCAGTCCGTCTTCCTCACGGATGATCGGGCAGCCGATTACTTCCACATTCATATTCAGGTCATCTACCATATGTTTGATGACTGCCAGCTGCTGTGCATCTTTCTGACCAAAATATGCACGATCCGGCTGAACGATATTGAATAATTTGCTGACTACGGTACAAACACCACGGAAATGAACCGGACGGCTCAGTCCGCAAAGTTCCTCTGTCAGAACCGTCATGTCCACAAAAGAGCTGAATCCATCATGGTACATTTCTTCCGGTTCCGGATGGAAAATCAAGTCAGCGCCAAGACTCTCACAAAATTTGCTGTCTTTCTCCAGATCTCTCGGATAGCTCTCCAGATCCTCTGTCGGTCCGAACTGCATCGGATTGACAAAAATGCTGACAACTGCTTTGTCATTCTGCTCTACGGCTTTACTGATCAGACTGCCGTGTCCCTCATGAAGATAACCCATGGTCGGTACAAATCCGACGGTCTTTCCTTCTTTTTTCCATCCTGCTACAATATCTCTTACTTCTTTTACTGTTGATACAACCTGCATTTTTCTATTCTCCTCTATACTTGTTTTTCATTTCATATTGTTGATACTTACATTAACTTTCAAAATCAACTAACACCGTTAGTCAATTTCATTTCTTAATACAGTTTTTCAATGACTTCGTCTGAAATCGCGTATGTATGTTCCGGTGCCGGGAAAGTACCAGCTTTTACTTCTGCGGAATAATCTGCAAACGCCTGTTTCATGATCTCACCCACATTTGCGAAACGTTTCACAAACTTCGGTGTAAAATCAGAAAACATGCCAAGCATATCCTGATTTACCAGAACCTGTCCGTCACAACCTGCTCCTGCTCCGATTCCGATGGTCGGAATGGAAACTGTCTTTGTGATCACTTCTGCAAGTTTTGCCGGAACACACTCCATTACAAGCATAGAAGCACCTGCTGCCTCAACTTTTTTCGCATCCTCTACCAGCTGACGGGCTGCTTCCTCGCTTTTGCCCTGTACCTTAAATCCACCAAAGGCATTGATGGACTGCGGTGTCAGTCCGATATGTGCGCATACCGGGATATCTGCTGCCACAATGGCCTCGATCTGAGGGCACACTCTGGCGCCGCCTTCCAGTTTTACTCCATGTGCATGTCCCTCTTTCATCAGACGTCCTGCATTCAAAACTGCATCATAGACAGATGTCTGATAAGACATAAACGGCATATCTGCCAGAACAAAGGCATTTTTTGCGCCTCTGCTGACTGCCGCTGTATGGGCGATCATGTCTTCCATGGTAACCGGTAACGTATTTTCATACCCCAGCATGGTATTTCCAAGAGAATCACCGATCAGTAAGATCTCAATTCCTGCCTCATCCATGAGTTTCGCCATGGAATAGTCATAACAGGTGAGCATCGTGATCTTTTCTCCGTTCTCTTTTTGTTTTTTCAACGTAGAAACTGTTGTTTTCATGATTTTAAAATCCTTTCCATCTCAGAATAATCCCGCTCCGGATGTTTCATTTTTGCAACGTTCAGCACTTCTTCAGACAGATCCTTATAGATTTTCTGCTCCTGTGCCGACAGGCTGTGTAAATGATCCATAACCGTAGACAAGTCATTTCGCTCAATCGGGCCTGTCAGGGCGCCAACCGGGCCGTACTGGATGATATTCTCCGTATTTCCCATCATCAGCGGTGATAATGCGCGATGTGCATTTGCTGCCGAAAAACCACAGTCCCGCAGCATTTCCTCACACATATTTGCTAGTCCCACGTACAGATTGCTGGCCATAGCCGCCGCTGCATGATAACGTACTTTGTCTTCTTTTGAAATAACCTCCACCGGATTTCCGAAACTTTCAAAAAGCCGTACAAACCAGTTCAGATATTTCGGATCTCCCTCAATCGTAAAAAACGCCTGTGAGATCACTTTGTAAGATTCATACTTATCATTAATGGCGAATAACGGATGGATAGAATACCCATAAGCGTGATAACGCTCAATATCCGAAAAGACAGCGGAACTCAATGAGCCGCTGAAATGACTTATAATCTTATTCTGAATCGGAAGCATTTTTAACTGTTCCCACATTTGGGCAATCGCCGAATCCGGAATTGCCACAAAAAGGACATCACTGTCCTCTACCAGATGTCTCAAATTCAGGTACTGTCTGGTATTTGTAAAATCTGCTGCCTCTCTGGATGACTGCGGATTACGGCTGTAATATCCGGTCACCCTGACATTGCGCTCGGTTAGATATTTTCCCAGTGAAAAACCGACTTTTCCTGCGCCAATAAATCCAATATTCATAAGCATCCCTCCATTTCTTAATGGCGGGACAGTGAGTCTCGTTTGCATCAAAAGCAATACAAGCTCCGTTTCAAAATAATAAATACAAGGTATCGTTTCCTTTCGGAATACCATCCGCACGACATTATACCACCACGAATGGCATTCGTAAAGAATTTTCAGGAATACATTTCCTCATATTCCCGTATCCACCGGGTACGAATCTCCGCCTCCCGGCTTTTCCAGTTAAAAGCATGGTTCGCATCCGAGATCTTTTTGCGCTCCTGATAATACTGTTCCTGATCGGATACATCCGTAAAATGCGAAAACGCTTCCTTCATCGTACCAAAATGGATCTCCGGTGCCGTCTCCTCCATCTGCTCCTCATCATTGATATAATTCATGGCATACAGATAGCAGAGTTTTAACCGCTCTTCCCGGGATTTCTGATAAGCCGCCGAAAACATTCTTGCCGCCTCCGGAAATAAAAACAGCCTTGCATATGCCACTCCCAGATTATGCATGATATGTCCCTGCAGTTCTTCCGTCATCTGCGCCATAAATTCCGGCTGCAACAGTTCCAGATACCCATAGGCCGCATAACGATACCGCTTTTTCGAAAGGAAATAATCCGCCCGCATTTTCCTGCGTTCCATCTGATTTTTCCCACGAATCCGCTCGATCACCTGCTCCAGATGATTCAGTTCTGCGCCGGAATAATATCCCGACGACGCAAAAATCAGCTCCGCACAGGCATACACATCCCGTTTTCTGTGATAGAGATGCTGCACCTGCGCTGCCAGTTCTTTCGCATCCAATGCATCCTGCAGCCATGCAAACAGCTCCTTATTCATCCAGCTTTCATCCAGCAAAAACAGACTGGATTCCATGGCATAGCACAATTCTTCCATCGTCTCGATCTGTACGGATAACGTCTCCAGATACAGCGGATACGCCGCTTTTTTATATGTACATAATTTTAAAGCACCCATTGTCTGCTCTCTCCTTAACCTCTATGCACCGTAACGACTATGTTTCCCATTGTCGGTATCAAAAGACATCGGTACCGTCCATTTTTTTCCGGTAGGTTCAAAAAATGCTCCAAATCCGGTATCAGAAATATGAACCTGCATCTGTCTGCCATTTTGCGCCACTGCCTGAATCCGAAGCCGGATCGTTTTATCCGGACGCTGCGGCAGATCCGTCAGTTCAAAGGTCTGTTTGCGATGATTGATCTGTCCGATCGTACCGATTTCAAACACCAGTTCCGGTGTGCCGTCATATAAAAACTCATAGGCAGGTGTCTCATAATACCAGTTTCTTCCTGCTTCCAGCAAACGAATCAACGCCGGACTTCCTTCTTTCTGAATGTGCAGGAAAATCTCTCCCTGGGTCTTGTAATCACACTGATAGAAAAATCCCCAGTCTGCGCTGTCACTGTAACGATAAGCCGCATAGCAGGCTCCTTTCGTAAACAGATTTTTTCCAAGGAATACCCGTTTATTTGTTCCAAGTACCCGCAGAGATTCTTTCAGCCAGCTTCCGTCAAATCCATCTCCCACGAAATAAACCGCCGAGATCATATGGTTTGCAAAGGATTCCCGAATAATATTTGCGAAAAATTCATCCCGCACTGGAGAATCCGGCACTACATAATCAGGAACATCCCAGCTCTTTTTCTCCGCCGTCACCATCTGCAGGCTTCTTCCGCCTTTTCGGTGCAGTAGGTAAAAACAGACCTCATGCTCCGTAAAATCAAATAACACTACATCATGCTGCCACAACATATTGTCCTGATGATAAGTGTGTGCAAAAAAGCTTTCCGCGTGATCCATCAGGAAAAAATTCTCTTCCGAAAATTCCAGTTCCTTTCGGATCTGTTCAAACAGGCGGATCACATCATCCGTAATCTCCGGCACTGTAAGACCAAGACAGATTTCCATTGCATTGGCTGCCGAACCATAGCGGTCTTTTAAACGGATCAGCCGCTGCAAAAACTGTCTCAGCAAGCCCTGATAAAACGTACTTTCTTCCGTAAATTCTTCCAGTGCCTTCCGATACAGATCCGTAAAAAATTCTCCCTGCGGATTCTCCCGTCTGCGTAGTGCTTCCTCACCATAAAATGTTTTTCCCAAACCGGACAGATACATGGCCAATGGAATCCCATAACGTTCTTCCCCACCAACAGCAATCGTCTCCGGTTCCTTCATTCCTGACCCGAACAGGCTGACCATCGCATACGTCTCTGTCAGGTCAATTCCAATATATATTTTTCCAGGTTTCACGTTTCTACTCCTCTATGGACTGAAATAAAGCATCTGCCAGATCAGTCAGTTCCGCATACTGATAATCAAGCTGCGCATCCCGTTTGGCCGCAAGCGTTCCAAGCCTTCCAAATCTCGTATCCTGCCATTTTTCATAGTCCACCGGCTCTAACACACCAGTCTCCACACAGCTGCCATCAGCTGTCTGAATCTCATAAGTTTCCGGCTCCTGCAGCAGTTCCCTGCAGCTATAACTGTACAGACCCGGAAACACTTCCTTTGCCGTTCCGGACATGCAGTGTCCATCCAGCCGGTTCAGACGTACCACCTGCAGATTCTGCCCCGGTGTTCCGGCAAAACAAATCGTTCTGGCACCATACAGCAGATATTTTCGCTGCAGTTTCTCCGGCAATGTATCATAAAAATCAAAAAAGCGATTCTCCAACACAAATTTTTTCAACACCTGTTCTGCCTGCTGCGCATACGTCTCATCCGCCTCTTTGGCATACGCTTTCAAAAATGCTGCTGCACATACATTCTGCCTGCAGGTTTTTCGTGCCATCCGCGCTCCGATATACGTTCTGGCAGCATCCGGCAGTTCTGCTTCCTTTCGCATATACAGCCAGGAAAACCATACCGCATAGGACTGCAAGATCAGCTCATCCGTCTCCTGTTCCAGCAGATCTTCATATATTTTCTCATGCCCCGGTGCAAATTCACCGGTAAACAGCATATACAGCATCAATTTTTCTTCATACTGAGCCACATCCACTTTCTGCGCCTTTGCCTTCTGAATGCATTCTGCCAGTACAGCGATCGGCGCCGCAAACCAATCCAGACGCTCTTTCGGGGACAATGTCACATTTCCATTCGCGCGCTCCGGTTCCGCCGTTTTTTCCTCCGGTCGCTCCTGATATACATGCTTTCCGGACATCATTTTTTTCAAATGGAACTGATCCTTCGCCGTGTAAAGCATGCCGGAAGCATTCTCATACAAAATAACAAAAGGTTTTGTCGTTAAATTAATATAAGTACCTTTCTCATATACCGGCACCTTCTGGATTTCTTCGATGCCATTCTGCAAAATATGAATGCCTGTCATTTCCGCATTAATCACACTGACACGATAGCTGTTTTCCGCCTGACCACGCCACTGCTCCCAATCGGAACGCACGGACTGCTTTTTCACTTCTTCATAAACAACTGCAAGGTCTTCGTTCATATGTCCCTGCGTCAGTTCCTGCTTTGCAAAATTTCGAAGCAGAACCAGATAGGATTCCCAGCTATTTCCAAGGTGACTGCGATTTCTTACCAGATAGGCAAACAGCATCGCTTTTCTTCTGGCCGGAAGGGAACTGTTTCTGGAAAAATACCGCAAAATCTCATCCGGCAGCATACCATCCGTCTTGCTCCAGGACAGCATATACGCTTCATACAGACCGGCAATCTTCAGATGCTGTGCTACCCCTTTCTGGAACCATGGAAAATATACCGCTCCATAACGATTGCATTTGATCAGATAGGTACAGATGATCTTCACCGCATTGTTGTCGGCCGCCAGCCGATAACTCCGGCACAGCAATTGGAAATACACGGTATCAAAGCCTTTTTGGGACTGCATCAGTGCAGACAAACGGTTACCGATGTTCACCGTCAATCGCCCGTTTTTCATCATCCAGAAAAGCAGCCGACGTTCAAAAGGTTCAAACTGAAACAACAGATCCGGATGATTTTCCAGTAATCTGGCTGCCTCGTCATAAAAAATGGGACTTGTATTTCCCGTCAGCATAAACTTGCGGATCCACTGGTATTTCCGCTCCGGATTACGCAGCAATGCCTCATCAATGTGAAGCAAAATCCACACAAGTACCGGGTGAGAAGGATATTTCAGATAAATTTCACGTACTCGTTTCGTCACATCCCTGGTGTAAGAAGTCGTCTCACCAATAGTCGTCAGATACAGGTAAAACGCACTGAGGGGCGTCCGCTGGTTCTGGATCATACGTGCCACTTTTTTCGAAAGCAGCTCCGCCTCATCCTTTCGGTCACAGGAAAGCGCAACATACATTCGATACAGCAGTAGCCATTCATTTTTTCCATCCAGTGCCTCCGCCTGATCGATGAGCTGCTCCATCTCCACGCTCCAGCTGTCACAATCCGTCTTTTCACAACGATAATCCAGATATAACTGCTCCATCTGCGCACGGATTTCACGATTCTTCCATGCCTTTGACTTCTCCGTCCGCTCCGAAGCCGTTACAGTGATTTCTACTTCTACAGTCTGAAACGCTGTCTTTAACGTAATTTTTCCAAAATTTTTTCCACTGTGAAGCTGTCCCGGTAAAATCTGATAGGACAGCTCCGCATGTTTTCCAATGAAGTCATAGCTTCGGATCTGCTGTTTTTCCAGGCGGATAAAATCTGCATCGCAGGATGCTTCCACCAAAATATAACCCCATTCACTTTTTTCAATATCCAGAAAATCCGTCTGGATCTTCACTCCTGCTTTATACTGCCGCTCAGGGCGCGCCACCTGAATGCTGCTCCGTTTCTTTTTGCCACAGCCGATCAAAAATTCTTCCATTTCATGTGCCCCGCGTCCATGCTGGGTCAGTCCACGGTACAATAACTTCTGAAATCCGGTATCATGATGCAGTACATTTACAAAATACGGGGACTTAAAGATCTGCAGAGCCTCGTCCCAGTTCAGTTTGCACAAATTTGTAAAATCATTTAACGTCTTAATTTTTCCAATGGAAGACGGCAGATAATGTCTGGAAATATCCGCCCGAAATGGCAGCTGATATTCTCCCACATTACTTGTAATGACAAAAACGCCCCGGTCAGTCATCCCTTCCGTCATCGTATCCGCATGATACTGAAAACGGATTTGAATCTCCGTTCCGTGAAATTCCGCAGTTTCACAGGTAACATGTGGATTCTCACAGGATACAATACCACGCACTTCCTGATCACTGCTGCTATGGAATGCAAAGGTTCCCTCAAACACTTCATTCTCCGCAGCCGTAAATTTCAGATCCATGTCCGGCAGCAGCAGACATGTGTCACCATAATCAACTTTTTCCTGTATGATATCCTGCAATTTTCTCTTCATTCGTACAACCTGCTTCCCGGGAATTCATGCAGCAAGTCTCATCTACATTCGGCTTGATTTTTCATTGCTTTTTTCCCGATTTCTCTATAATATATAAAGTATAAAACATTTTAGATGTTCTTGCAATGTCGGGGAAATAAGAAAATATGCTTTTTGCTATGTAAAAACAACCATTTATAGTTCTCATTTTCCAATCAATTTTTCCGAATCGACTAAGGACATATAAATTTATTACACTGGGAGAAAAAGTTATGTTTGAATCATATATCAATGTACTGAAAAGAGGCGGTTCGCACCTTGTCTCATCACTCCGCGCCGTTATCTTCGCGGTTCTGACCGGAATTATACTGGGATTAGTCGGAACTGCTTTTTATTACGGCATGCAGTTTGTGACAAACACCAGATTGCAGCATCCATGTCTGATCTTTCTGCTGCCGGGTGCCGGTGCCGCCATCGTCGGATTATATCATCTGCTGCATGATGAGAAAGACACCGGAACCAACCTGGTACTGTCCGCCATTCATTCTAACGAAAATATTCCGCTGCGTATGGCACCGTTAATCTTTATCGCCACGCTGCTGACCCATTTATTCGGTGGTTCCGCAGGTCGTGAGGGCGCCGCTCTGCAGCTCGGCGGAAGCATTGGAAATTCCCTTGGAAAACTGTTTCACTTTGATGAAAAAGATCAGCACATTATGATCATGTGCGGTATGAGCGCCGCTTTCTCCGCACTGTTTGGAACACCACTGGCCGCCGCGATTTTTTCCATGGAAGTGGTCAGTGTCGGTATCATGCACTATTCTGCTCTGCTGCCGTGCGTCATCGCATCATTGACCGCTCACGGAATCGCCACAGCATGCGGCATTGCTCCGGAAATCTTTCCGATCAGTTCCATTCCGGCATTCACACCGAAAACAGCTGTGATCATCGGTATTTTCGCCGTACTTTGTGCCGTTGTCAGCATCTTATTCTGCACGATCCTGCACAACTCAGAACGTTTATACAAACGATTTTTCAAAAATCCATATCTCCGGGTAATTGTCGGTGGATGCATTGTCATTGCACTGACCCTGCTCGTGGGTGATCAGACCTATAACGGAACCGGTATGAGCATCATCGCAGAATGCATGGAAGGGAAATCCGTCTTTCCACTGGCTTTCCTGCTGAAAATGATCTTTACCGCCGCCACTCTGGGCGCTGGATACAAAGGTGGTGAGATCGTACCGACCCTTTTCATCGGTGCAACTTTCGGAACCTTTTTCGCAGGTCTCACCGGATGCTCCGCGCCACTGTGTGCAGCCGTTGGTATGGGCGCTGTGTTCTGCGGAGTTACAAACAGTCCGATCACTTCACTGCTGATCTGCTTTGAACTATTTGGATTCGATGGAATGCCGTATTTTCTCATTGCAATTGCCCTCAGCTATATGCTGTCCGGATATTACGGATTGTACAGCAGCCAGAAGATTATTTATTCTAAATATAAGACAGAGTATATTAATCGTAAAACACATTAAGATGTGTAAAGCCGATGGAGACATGGTCGTTTCCATCGGCTTTATTATAATTCTCTTATCTTCTACTACTATATTTTACTTTTCTGTAACATCGCCACAACACGTCCACCAGTATGCATCCCAACATACACCCAAGCGCATTATGGATCATATCATCCCATTCAAACAATCCTCTGGCAAAAATCAACTGGCAGGACTCAATCCCAAATGAGATCAAAAATCCTACGAAAAAAGCTATTTTCGGTTTTATCCTCTGCATTGCAATAAATGGGAGTAGAACTCCTGCCGGAAAAAGCAGTACACAATTCAACAGATCCTCTTTTAATAATTCCATATCGTGATAACGTATGATGGCATTCCATGACCAGAACGGTATCAATTCGGCCTGCCTCGTAATCGTTGTTCTTGTAAATACAGTAGATTCAAACACAATCGCCAGAAAGACCAGAAACAGCATAATCGCAACGGCCTGTACTTTCTTCACCCTTCTATCGCGAACAGCCCGGATCAGAACAAATAGTGTCAAAACAGCAACTACGCTGAAGCAGAATGTCTCTCTCCAGGACCACATTGGGTTATAAGTGATAAAAATCTGATAAATGTCCATACAAAATCCTCCTGAACAATTTATGCTTATCAATTGTACCAAGTCGCTAGCGCGACGGCTAGCCCTAAGTACATGCAACCACTACTTTTTAATAAAAAAATAGCAGTTTTTAAATTTATGATGTATTGTTAAGTTACCACACCAAACAACTTCATAAACAAAAAAACTGCTATGATTACTTTAACATGGATTTTTAAACTCAACAACTACATATCTGAATTTTATGGATTTTTTTATCG
>CAVKTR010000004.1:0-70251 GCA_963659325.1 Dysosmobacter segnis | reverse complement strand
TTCAGAACTGCTCTTTTTCTCTACTCTGAATCTGATACTTTCCTTATGAATTATAACATTAATCACTGCAAATATCTACAGAAAAGGATACATGCTTATCTACGCATATTTTATGCTTATAATCTCACCGGACCATTTTCTTTGATATAACGCCATCCCTCTGCTGTCTTCTCTACTTCCAGGCAGCACTGTACATTCTGGGATGGATCCGGATGATTTTTCCACAGATCATATAATTTCGGTAAAAATACCGGCCACTGGCTTGCCTCAAAGTCCTCATGCTCGGTCAGGAAGTTCGGCACAATCTTCGCATTCGGATCTTTTTTCAAAATATCAATGATAAATGCTGGCGGTGCAGATACTTTGGAGTTCTGTACCGTTGCTGTGATATGTACGCAGCCACCTTCTACGTCTTCCCACATATGAACAGTAGAATCTACCATTTCGCCAAGGTCATTAAATACACCCTCGCAGATCACATGTTTCAGACATGTAGTAAATGGGAAGAAATCTTTCAATGCCAGTCTGTGAATCTCTACGCCTTCACCGCCAAATACAGCTGCGCCCGGCTCACAGGCTTCGGAGATCATATGGACGGAAGCTTCCATACCATACTCAACCGGAGTTTTTACCCATGTAAATTTCTTGTGAGAGCCAGGAGCCCACAGATAATAACCTTTCTCCATGTTTGCCCAGAACCAGTCCATCATCTCGGATGTTACACCCGGAAGAAAATGCTGTTTCTGTGACGGAAGTACATATCCTTTGTCAATGGCATCCTGATTTAATTCCAGTTCCGGCAGTAATGGGTTTGGTTTTGCCGGTTTCTCGTATGTTGCAAAAGGTACATTTACGTTATCCTGACATGGCAGATAAGTCTGTCCTCCATTTGCCACATATGTTACATGCTCGCTCATAAATAATCCTCCTTCTTATCCAGCTCTTTTATGCTTTATCCGCTCTGCTGGTCTTACCTAATTTTCATTGTAGCTGTTTTACACTTCTTTGTCCAGAGAAAGTTCGCAAGATCTCTTTCTGAAATAGTTTCAACAAATATCTCTTGTAAAATCTTTTTTCCAAAAACATTAACATCTTTTCACAAAAAATGGCACCTGACGATATTAATCAATCAGATGCCATCTTGTTATTTCATATACTATTCTGCAAATTTATACTGTTCATACAACTGCAACATTATCCTTCCGAAACTTCTTATGCCATTCTTCCGCAGCACTGTTTGTACTTCTTGCCGCTTCCGCATGGACACGGATCGTTCGGATATACTTTCTTGGCCTCGCGGGTCTTCGGTGCTCTCTGTACAGAATCATCTTTGTTTGTTCCTGTTACTTTGGCAACCTCTTCACGCTCTACCTTCTGCTCCACTTTGATATGATACAGCAGGCGGATGGTCTCTTCCTGAATGTTTGCTGTCATCTCATCAAACATCTCGAATCCGGCCATCTTGTACTCAACCAGCGGATCTCTCTGGCCATAAGCCTGAAGGCCGATACCTTCACGAAGGATCTCCATATCATCAATGTGATCCATCCACTTACGGTCGATGGTTTTCAACAGAACCACACGCTCCAGCTCACGGATCATCTCTGCCTCCGGGAACTCAGCTTCTTTTGCTTCATATAATTTTACTGCACGCTCTTTGAGCATATGTTTTAACTCATTTGCGTTCAGGCTCTGGATCTCATCATCACCAAGCGGCTGCATCGGAATCACCGGGATCAGTAACTCATTCAGCTCCAAAACATCCCAATTCTTGCCTTCCTCATCAGATACACAGTGATCTACGGTATCTTCCACACGGTCTGTGATCATCTTGTAGATGGCATTACGCATATTTTCGCCATCCAGTACACGACGACGCTCACCGTAGATGATCTCTCTCTGATCGTTCATAACCTGATCGTACTCCAGCAGGTTTTTACGGATACCAAAGTTGTTACCCTCGATCTTCTCCTGCGCTTTTTCAATCGCGCTGGAAAGCATCTTATGCTCAATCTGCTCACCGTAAGGAACACCCATAGCGTTGAACATCGTGATCAGTTTCTCAGAACCAAACAAACGCATCAGATCGTCTTCCAGGGAAATATAGAAACGGGATTCACCCGGATCTCCCTGTCGACCGGAACGACCACGCAGCTGGTTATCAATACGACGGGACTCATGACGCTCTGTACCGATGATCTTCAGACCGCCGGCAGCTTTTGCCTCATCATCCAGCTTGATATCAGTACCACGGCCAGCCATGTTTGTTGCGATGGTAACTGCACCATGTACACCGGCCTGAGCTACGATCTCAGCCTCAAGTTCATGGAATTTCGCATTCAACACGCTGTGCTCAATGCCTTCTTTTTTCAGCATTTTGCTTAAAAGTTCGGAAGTCTCAATGGTAATTGTACCAACCAGAACCGGCTGACCGGTTGCATGTGCTTTGACCACTTCCTTCACAACAGCCTCAAATTTCTCCTGTTTTGTCTTGTAAACAGCATCTTCTTTGTCGATACGCTGTACCGGACGGTTTGTCGGAATCTCGATAACGTCCATGCCGTAGATATCACGGAACTCTTTTTCCTCTGTCAGGGCGGTACCTGTCATACCGGCTTTTTTCTTATATTTATTGAAGAAGTTCTGGAATGTGATAGTTGCAAGTGTCTTGCTCTCACGTTTTACTTTTACATGCTCTTTTGCCTCGATCGCCTGATGCAGACCGTCAGAATAACGACGTCCCGGCATGATACGTCCGGTAAACTCATCAACGATCAGAATCTCATCATTTGCAACAACGTAATCCTGATCACGGTGCATTAAGTTATGTGCACGCAGGGCAAGGATGATATTGTGCTGGATTTCAAGGTTTTCTGCATCCGCAAGGTTGTCGATCTTAAAGAATTTCTCTACTTTCTCCACACCTTCCTGTGTCAGGTTGATGACTTTATCTTTCTCATTTACGATGAAATCACCGGTCTCTTCGATCTCAATACCCATGATGGCATCCATTTTGGAAAACTCCTGGCTTGCCTCACCACGTTTCATCTGTCTTGCAAGGATATCACATGCTTCGTACAGCTTTGTGGATTTGCCACTCTGACCAGAAATGATCAGCGGTGTACGTGCCTCATCGATCAAAACAGAGTCGACCTCATCGATGATCGCATAGTGCAGATCACGCTGAACCAGCTGCTCTTTGTAAATAACCATGTTGTCACGCAGATAATCGAAACCAAGTTCATTGTTGGTAACGTAAGTGATGTCGCACTCGTATGCTTTCTTACGCTCATCATGATCCATATCATTTAAAACAACGCCAACGGTAAGTCCCAGGAACTCATGTACTTTTCCCATCCACTCAGCATCACGTTTTGCCAGATAGTCGTTGACAGTAACGATATGAACACCTTTTCCTTCCAGTGCATTCAGATATGCCGGAGATGTGGAAACAAGTGTCTTACCTTCACCAGTTTTCATCTCAGCGATACGTCCCTGATGAAGAACGATTCCACCGATGAGCTGTACACGGTAATGCTCCATGCCGAGCACACGTTTTGCAGCTTCACGGACGGTTGCAAATGCCTCCGGAAGCAGATCATCCAGAGTCTCTCCTTTTGCAAGTCTTTCTTTATATTCTTTTGTCTTTCCACGCAGCTCCTCATCGGATAACGCCTGCATCTGCGGACGGTAACTTTCAATTTTGTCTGCGATTGCATATACAGATTTCAGTTCCCGCTCACTGTGGGTTCCAAAGATTTTTTCTATAATACTCATGTATTTCCCCTGTACCTTTCTTTCTTTGCGGACAAACCGCTAAACACAAGCTATATTTTACCACTGAATAGGATATCGCACAATACAAAATACCGTTAACGAATTGTGAACTTTTTATAAACGAAATACATTTTCCAGTGCAAAACCTGTCCGAGTATGCTATACTTTTCACTTGAAATCAAATGACAAGGAGGATTTTATCATGAGTTATTTATACAAAACAAAAGGCACCTGCTCTACTTTGATCGAAGTGGAACTGGATGGTCACATTGTAAAGGACGTAAAATTTACCGGCGGATGCAACGGTAACCTGAAAGCGATTCCAAAACTGGTTCAGGGACTTACCGTAGAACAGGTAGAGGAAAAACTTTCCGGCATCTCATGTTCCGGACGTCCGACTTCCTGTGGAGATCAGCTGGCCAAAGCCTGTCGCGCTGCTCTGGAAGCACAGAACGCATAAGGATCACATGCTGATTTATGCATTATTTTCCGGTATCGGATATTGTTCAAAAAGTTCTTTATACAAAGCATTGTAAAAAAACTGTGATCTCAACGCATCTGGCAGAGACTATTTTTTGTCAGGTGCGTATTTCTTTTATTATTGTTTATAATTATCTGATAATTTAAATATATTTTTCGTTCATTTCTGTTTATTTGTATTTTTTCAATATTTTTTCTAATTTTATATTGACAAGCAGCGTATTGTCTGTTACTATAAGTACAACAAATAAAGAACTTACAAGTTCTTACAAAACTACAGAAAGAGAGGTACAGACCACCGAAAACATAATTTTAACTTCAAAACGATACTAAGCATAGGAGGTACAGTCCAATCTACATTTAAATTTTAACTTCATTTATTATAACGAAAGAGGTACGGTCCAATGAAATGATTATTCAAACTTTCATCATTTAAATTTTTGAAAACGAGGTATAGTCCAATGAAATAGTTAATCTTTTCATAATTTAAATTCATGAAACGGAGTATAGACCAATGGACAGGTAAATGAATTAATTTAATCTTAGAACGATACATAGTTGGAGGTACAGTCCACCAGAGATTAAAGTAATCAGCAGTTTTTTCTAATACCAGAATTGAATACATGACAGTTACCATAGTAAAAGAGGATCAAGGTTCAGGTGGCAACGTTCAGATATGAATCGGATCAAAAGGTCATGATCGAAGGAGATTTGAAGACGTAAGAGAAAAGGCTCGAAGGAAAAATTGAATCAGAAAATTGTATAGTGAGACATATCAAAAGAAAACGGAGGTTAATTCCATTGGAGAGTATATGTTATTAAGGCTACATTGATATCTGTAAAAACAGTGTTGATGTAGCCTTTTCTAGTGCACTTCTATCTTACTAAATTCAAGTACCAAAATCCCAAAATTCCACCCCATACTATTATTTTTCTCTCAGACATTCCCAATAAACTCTTCTGCCAATTGTTTTCTATTGACACACTACTCTCATAGGTGTAATCTAGTATCGAAAACTACATGTTGTCGTTTCAGCAGACAACAGGAAAGGCATACAACTGAAATGAGAGAGATTATCATCACTACTGAGAGTGGTTCCGATCTTCCGGAGAACCTTGTAAAAAAATACGATATAAAAGTAATTCCTATGCATATTGTCATGGACAGCACTTCTTACGCAGATGGTTCCATCAGCGTTGATGATGTCTATGAATATTACAACGAGACAAAAAAAATCCCGACAACTTCCGCAGTAAATGTCGGCGAATATATTGACTTCTTTAACAAGATCCGCGCAGAACATCCAGATTGTGTCATCATGCATCTGGCTTACTCTTCTCTGGCTTCTTCTACTTACCAGAATGCCGAGATTGCCATCCGCGAATTTGATGACATTTATCTGATCGACACCAGAAACGTATCCGGCGGCTGTACCGCTCATCTTGCAAAAGCATATAAGGTCATTCAGGCAAAAAAAGATACTGTAACTGATTATAAAGCTCTGGCTGATGAGATCGAATCCTGGAACAAGAAAGTGTTCTGTTCCTTTATTCCGGGTAACTTAGATTACCTGAAAGCAGGCGGACGCGTTTCCAACGCTGCATATCTTGGTGCTACCCTGCTTCGTCTGAAACCATTAATTGAGATCGTGGACGGACAGCTTCTGGCTTCCAAAAAATACCGCGGTTCGATTGAAAAATTTGTAGATACATATATGGAAGAATATCTGGTCAAACATGATGTCTCCAGAAAATGTCTGTATCTGATGTACTCCAAAGGACTTTCTCAGGTGGCACTTGACCGTATGAAAGAGAATGCGATCCGGTTTGGATTTGAGAGTTATGAATATGTTATGACGGGATGTGTTATTAGCTGTCATAGTGGTCCGGGGGCCATTGGATTGGCTGGGTGCTGCGAATCATAATTCCTTCGCATGTTTTTGAAAAAAATTTAGGGTTGTATAAGAGAATCCCATATTTTTCATCATGCAGGCTAAAACGCCTCGCCTGATGAAAAATACGGGATTCTCTATTTATGTTGTGGCTTTATTTTTTCAAGTCGCATGCGAATTCACGACGCCTTGCGTTGATGAAAAATACAGGATTTTTCTATTTACTCTTTGAATCTTAGAACATTTCTACACGGAATCTTTATATTTTTTCAAGTAACATGCTCTCTCACACCGCATAGCAGATACGTTCTAGTACAGCGTAAATTAAGTATCTGCTACATTGACGCAGGATGATTTTCTCATATGCAAGACGGAGGAATGAGGCGTAGCGTTGGCTACGGCGATTGACGACAACGCAGCAGATGAAAAATCAGACAAGTCAATATGGCAGTTACTTAATATTCGCTGTACTAGTTTGCATATTTCACTGCGGTACCGTATGCAATGACTTCGGCTGCTCCCTGAATGATTGCGGATGTTGCGAAACGTATATTTACAACTGCGTCTGCACCAAGTTCTTCTGCCTCTGCCACCATTCTCTGAATGGCCAGGTCTCTTGCTTCATTCATCATATCTGTGTAGGCTTTCATCTCACCGCCTACCAGGTTTTTGAAACTTGCTCCGATGTCTCTGCCGATGTTTTTACACTGAATCGTGCTTCCTTTTACCATTCCAAGCATTTCGAATTCTTTTCCTGAAATGTAATCTGTGTTTACTAATACCATAATGCGCTTCCTCCCATTTTCACAATATTCTTTTCTTTGCTCCTTTTTTTTATTATAGCATAGGCTGTATGGGATATGTTGATTTTACTCTAAATTTAATTTATTCTTCAAAAACCAGGTGGTTGCAAAGAAAAATACGACACTGTATATTGCATCTGTGATGCACTGTTTTGCCAGAAGTCCGATATAACCAGCTGACGCCAGTTCATTTCCAGCGTCAATAGACGTTCCAACTGATACAGCACTGGAACTACTGATTGATGCAGAACCACTGATCGCACTTATGAGATCAATGTTTGTTACAGTACCGATAATTCCCATAATAACCAGAATTACGATAAATGTCAGCACGCTGAAAAATACTTTGTGACTCTTTGCGGCAGCACCGATTGCCATTGCAGTGTAAACCAACAGAACAATACGAACAATCTGTACAATCGCTGTCACAATCGTCATAAGTACCTCTCCGGTGCTTTCCCGCAAGAATTTAAAAATACTGGTCCAGTCAATGGATGCCCAATCAATATCTGTTGCTAAGAAGAGACCATTACCAAGCAGACCTGTCATCATGAGCACAAATATAGATACAAACAGTACTGCTATACTCAATAAAATCCAGATCAGAGAGCTGATCACTTTTGATGCAACCAGCATCCAGGTAGGAACCGGAAGTGTATGCATCAGATAGCCTTCCCCTTTGAGCAGATTTTTATAAAAACGCTGCAGAATCATTACAACTGTTACAATCATTAGTGCCATAATCAATAATGCGTAGATCAGACCACTGATCACAACTGCAATGGCATTGCCCTGTGTCGCACCCAGAATCATTCCTCTGGCAATAAAGCCAACTACTGCTGCCACAACCAGCACAGCCAGATACAACACACCCATCATTCTGCTGGTTGATTTCAACTCATATTTCAACAATTTTCCTAACATCTGAATACCTCCCTGAACAGCTCATCTACTGATTTATGTTCTGTCTCACGAATTTCATCGACACTGCGATGAAAAACAATGCTTCCGCGATTGATAAATACTGCCTCGTCCAGCACACGTTCAATATCTGCGATCAAATGTGTGGACATTACGACCAGTGCGTCCTCTGAATAATTTCGGATGATCGTATTTAAAATGTAATCTCTTGCCGCCGGATCCACTCCGCCGATCGGCTCATCGAGAAAGTAAATCTCTGCTTTTCGGCTCATGGCCAGAATCAGCTGTACTTTTTCTTTGTTACCTTTTGATAATGTTTTTAACCGGTCTTTTTCACGAAGATTTAACTGTCTGATCATTTCTTCGGCTTTTTTCCGGTCAAAGTCTGCGTAAAAATCTGCAAACATTCCAACTAATCCGTCTATGTTCATCCAGTCCGGCAAATAGTTCGCATCCGGCAGATAGGAAACAAATGCTTTTGTCTCCGGCCCCGGTTTTAAACCATTTAATAAAATTTCTCCAGAGGTCGGCTGAAGCAGACCGTTTGCTGTCTTGATCAGTGTCGTCTTTCCACTTCCGTTTGGTCCAAGCAAACCCACGATCCTGCCGCTTTCCAGTGTCAGGTTGACGTCACTCAGTGCCATTACATTTCCATAATCTTTTGTCAGATTTCTACATTCCACTCTATTGCTCATGACTCGCTCCCTCCTTCTCCTCTCGGATCAGATCTATAATTTCCTCTTTTTCAAAACCCATATTTTTCATTTGCTGTAAAAATGTCTGTATGGTTTCCCGTGCTGTCTCACGTTTCATCTCCTGTATTCTCCCTTCATCATCTGTCACAAATCTTCCGCTCGTTCTCTGAGAATAAACCAGTCCCATGCGCTCTAACTCTGCCAGCGCCTTCTGCATTGTATTCGGGTTGACCTCCGCCTCACTGGCGAGATCACGCACCGACGCAAGTTTGCTTCCCGGCGCATAATAGCCGGTTGCAATTCTGTTTTGGATAATATCAATCAACTGTAAGTAAATCGATCGGTCGTTTACAAAATTCCATGCCATATCATCTTTCTGTCCTTTCTTTTTATTCTATTCATTCTCTGTATTATTGTACTGTTGTATTACTTGATTAATACAATAATACTTACAACCTATTTTGTCAATATATAAATCATATATTAAACAAATCATAATATTTTTCTGCTTATAAAAAAGGGCTCTATCTCTTCAAGTTTTCTCTTTATTCCATTAACGTTATTTTTTGAATTACAGAAATGTTTTCTGGTTAAAATTGCTTAACGATTTTTTTAATATTTCTATACGCTATCCTGTTTTCTGTGATATGATAGCGGTAGACATTTCAGAACATACGGATTCTTCTGACTCATAAGGATTGACTTCTATCCTTGAAATTATCTGCTCTGTATCGTTCTGATAAAAAATACTAAAAACAACATGGAGGACTTACTCTTATGAGATTAGGAACATACAAGGGCATTCACATGACTCGTCCAAACACAGAAGTGACGAAACATGAAGTCATGAATGTGTTAAAAAAGAAACAGAAAGAATACGCTGTTGCCACAAATATCGATGACCGCAGCGCACAGACCGGCGATCAGGCCATTCTTGACTTTGAAGGCCGCTATAATGGACAGACGATTCCGCACGGAAATGGAGAAAACTTTGCACTGACCATCGGTGCCAAAGCTTTTTTACCGGAATTTGATGAAGCATTAGTTGGAAAAAATATCGGTGATACATTTGATATCAATGTTACATTCCCGGCTGATTACCGCATCAGTGTCATGCAGAACCGTTCCGTTGTATTCCACACAACATTAAAAAAACTTCGTTTGATGGATTATCAGCCGATTGATGATGAGTTTGCAAAAGATTTTTCCGAATATGAGACATTGGATGAATGGAAAGATGAAATCCTTGCAAATCTGCAGGAACGCAGGGAAACATCCGTCCGTGAAAAATTTGCACGGGAAGTTATGGCAAAAATTATTGCCGATTCTGATATTCCGATTGATGATGATCTGAAAGAAGAAATGACACAAATTTATTATGATGATTTTCTGGATGAACTGGAAATGAATCAGATTCCACTGGAACTTTACTGCAAACGTTCCGGTCACAACGAAGATGAAATTTATGCAGATAAAGAGCAAGAAGCCGTGGAAGCGATTCAGGCACAGAGTGTGCTGCATGCGGTTGCTGCCGCAGAAAAAATCAGTGTTACACCGGAAGAGCTGGCTGAGGAACTGCGGAATATTGCATTGGAAGAGGAAGAAGATCCGGAGGAATTCGTAGAGACTTTGGAAGAGGAAGATGTGGAGAATATCGCGGATCAGCTTACGATGGATAAAACGATGGCCTTCATATTGGGCAGCGTGATTTACGATAATTAGAGAGGAGAAGAACTCAGATGAGTGCTTTGGGCTAAGACGCCCTTCATCACTAATCTGAGTTCTTCTCCTTTTTACGTTGTGAAACACGCTGTCCTTATTCCGGCCCCGAAACATGCCTTTCGGCACTAATCTATGTTTCTTTCCACTTCACGTTGTGAACTCGCTGTCCATACTGCAGTTCTTTCTTCTCCTTTTACATTGCAAAACACATTATCATTATTCCAACCTGCATAATTTTTATTTTTCTTATCATACTAATACTGTTAGTTGAAAATTTGCATAAGTTGGAGGAAAACATGAACAACAATAGTAATAAAAATACGCATACACATGATACAAATTGTCACAGAAATTATGGTGGTCCGAGTAAGGATGCTGTTTCCACTGGTACGTTTGAACAGGCAGATAAAACTGACGATTTTGACTACGATTATCTGGGAAAATCGGCTTCTGCAAATGACCAGACTGGTCTGATTCCATCCGGCCCACAAAATGACGAAGAAATCGAATCCTATCAGGATGTGTTTCCTTTCGCACCGCCACTACTGAAAAAAGATAAGGATTCGCTGTCATAAATTCTAGTGACGCCGCTGTGCCCGCGCCTTATATTTCTTTTCACCAAAGATCCAAAACAAAATCAGCGCGATCAACGTTCCGATGATCATTCCGACAAGCACATCACTCGGATAGTGAACCCCCACGTAAAGTCTGGACAATGATATCGCAAAAGCCAAAATCAGCGCCGGCACTCCAATTCCCCGGTTACAGCTCCTGTAGATCACCACCGCCGACGCAAAGGAAGCCGATGCATGTCCGGAAGGGAAGGACCAGTCCGGCTGCGCCGCAATCAGACACTGTAATCCCTGTACGACTTCATAAGGCCGAACCCGGGCCACATAATTTTTCAGCAGAAAATTCGTCACGCAAAGGGAGCCAAGCAGCGCCAGCAATGACAAAAGTCCTGCACGCCTTGTCTTTTTCGGGAAAAGCAGAACAACGGACAGCACAATCCACACAATTCCGGAATTGCCAAGGTTTGTAATAGCGATCACGATCGGATTCAAAGTTTCCGAGCGCAGATGGTTCTGAATAAACAGCAGAATCTGTCCATCCCATATGTTCAATTGTTGAAGTATCGTGTCTAAAATAGACATTTCATCAATTCCTTCCTAATCGTATTTTATGAAAAAGAATCCTGCCATGCAGGATTCTCCGCCTGCGGCGGGTCGCATTGCGACATTCCTCATCTTCGCCGCAGTGCGATCCACGCGGAGCGTTTTTATTTCATAGGACGAACTTTCCTATGAAATGAAAAGAGCCCCATTGTATGAACATCAAAAATGATCAGCAATGGGACTCCCTAATTCAAAATGCTCTGCGCATTTTATTTCTCACCCTTTATAAAGGTGAACACTTTCTCTTCTCAGATCTATGATCAGAATTTAAATATTGCTACTCCATATGGTGGAAGTTCATAAGCAAAGGAATACGGTCTACCGTCACACTCCGATGCCTCTGACTGGTAAACAGTCGGGCGCTCTGTGCCTTCGCCGCCGAATTTCGCATCATCACTGTTCAGCAATAAGGTATATTTTTTCTTTTTCGGTACACCCACACGATAATCCGGACGAGCCATCGGTGTAAAGTTGCAAACGAATAATAAACTGTTTCTGCCGGATTTTCCATGGCGTACAAAACTGAAAATACTGCGGTATCCATCATTTGGATTGATCCACTCGAAGCCTTCCATACGGTCATCCAGTTCATACATCGCCGGATATTTTTTGTAAATGGTCAGCAGTTCTTTTACAAAGGCCTGTAAGTGACTGTGTTTCTCATCTTGCAACAAATCCCAGTCGAGTTCACGTTTCTCACTCCACTCCCGGAGCTGACCGAAATCCTGTCCCATAAACAACAGTTTTTTGCCCGGGTGTCCCATCATGAAAGCATATCCTGCCATAAGGTTGCGGTATTTATCAATGCCAAGTCCCGGCATTTTGTTCAACATAGAGCATTTCAGATGCACTACTTCGTCATGTGAAAGCACCAGGATGTATTTCTCGCTGTAGTTGTAGCTCATGGCAAATGTCATCTTGTTATGGTTATCTTTACGGAAATACGGATCCAGTTTCATGTAATCCAGGAAATCATGCATCCATCCCATATTCCATTTATAAGTAAAGTTCAGGCCGCCATCTTCGGCTTTTCCTGTTACCATCGGCCATGCGGTGGATTCTTCTGCGATCATAACTGCGCCCGGATTTCTGCCGCAAACCAGTGTATTTAAATGACGGAAGAACTCGATGGCCTCCAGGTTCTTGTTTTCACCATACTCGTTTGGTACCCACTGACCGGCTTCTTTTCCGTAATCCAGATACAGCATGGAAGCAACCGCATCCACACGAAGTCCGTCAATGTGATATTTTTCTACCCAGAGCAATGCGGAATTCAGCAGGAAGTTCTTGACTTCTGTCTTTCCATAATCAAAAATCTTGGTTCCCCAGTCCGGATGCTCGCCTTTTCTCGGATCTGCGTATTCATACAGACAGGTTCCGTCAAACTCAGCCAGTCCATGCGCATCTCTTGGGAAATGAGCCGGAACCCAGTCAAGGATGACACCAATTTTATGTTTGTGCAGATAGTTTACCAGATATGCAAAGTCCTCCGGCGTTCCATAGCGGGAGGTCGGTGCAAAGTATCCGGTTACCTGATAGCCCCAGGAGCCGTCAAATGGATACTCGGAAATTCCCATCAGCTCAACGTGGGTATATCCCATCTCTTTTACATATTTGGTCAGTTCCACTGCCAGTTCACGGTATGTATAAAAACCGGTATCTTCATCATATCCTGCATGACGTTTCCAGGAACCCGGATGTACCTCATAAATTGACATCGGCTGACGGTATACATCATCGTCTTTGTGCGCCGCACGGGCTTCCATCCATTTTTCATCCGACCATTTCAGTTTGCTGATATCCGCAACTTTCGAAGCTGTTCCCGGACGCATTTCCGCATAGTTTGCATATGGATCTGCCTTATATAATTTTCTGCCGTCCTGTGTCTCAATGAGGTATTTGTACATATCACCGATCTTGACACCGCTGACAAAAAGTTCGTAAATACCGTTTGGCTCCAGACGTTTCATTTCATGGGAAGTCTCGTTCCAGTCATTGAAAGAACCAATGACCCATACCCGTTTCGCATTCGGTGCCCAGACCGCAAAGTTGACACCCTGCCATCTGCCCTTTTTGCACGGATGCGCCCCAAGTTTCATGTACATATCATAATGTACGCCTGCGCCGAACAGATACATATCATACTCAGAAATGTTCCCCATAGTGTTTCTCCTCCTTAAAAACCACTTTTTTCAAATCCTTCCTGCGAAGTTTAATGTTCAAAATCCTTCTCATGAAGAATCAGATAATCGTTCTCATTATATTTCTTTGAGAAAATAGAACCGAAAGCTTTCTTGATTCCACCGCCCTCAGCGCTTTCAATTGCCTCATCCACAATGTCCTTTACCTCAGCCAGGGTTGTTGCGCGCTCCAACTTCTGGATATTGTTGATACGGTTGTACAGTGCAAGCACGCCCATCTGATCAATGGTGCACTCCATCTCTTTTGCATAGGATTTTCCAAATTGTACCAGTTCATCGATGGTAAAAATTGGAATGTCCACTTTCTCAGTGAATTTTTTTGCAAAGCCAAAATCAAGCTGCATAGCCTTGCGGATACCTGCTCTTGTGTCCTCCAGAACCACAACCATACCCTGGGTGTTCTGCTCCATCAGCTGTGACATGCGAATTGCTGTCTCCCGGGTCAGTTCTCCTGCTTTATCAACGATCAGATAACCGCCGGCAATTTTCGGAATCAGTGCTGCAAAATCTTTTTTATTCAGAGATTCTGCACTGATCTTACCAATCTTGGCATCCTCATTTCCAACTTCCTGCTGAATTGCTTTGATCAGGCTTGTGGCAAATACGGTTTTTCCGCTTCCCTCTTCACCCTGAACCAGAATGTTTCCAGCCAGAGATGTGACGGAATTGCCAATTCTTGATTTTGCGCCAAGTAATATCTGACGGATCTGATCTTCCATACCAGGAACCGGAAGGAAATAGGAAAATAATTCTTTCTGCTCCTCTGTCAGCTGATATTCCTGCTGCTCTGCCTCGATATCTTCCGGCATTTTAATCTCCGGTAATACACCGGTATTCTGAGAAACAGCTGCCTTTCCAACTGGAACTTCCACGTTGGCGTTTTCCATAAACATCTGTGTGGCCTGTGCAAGGGTTTTCTCGAGTTCTTCATCCGGAACCGGCTCTACTACATGAAGGTGATCTTCTTCCTTAACTTCTATCTTATCAGATGTCGTTTTCCCTGATTCTTCTGAAACTTCCTCTGTCTCAACCTCAGAAGTTTGTTCTGTAATGTCTGTATTTTCTTCCTCAGTGTCTTCCACAACCGTATCTTCTACGTCTTCGTCTGCATCTTTCTGTGTCTGCTCAGCTGTTCTATTCTGTGCACGGAAACTCTGTACATCCGGCATTTCTCTGGTTGCATAAGTATCTGCAGCTTTTACTTCTGTTTCTTCTGCAGCTGTCCCGGATGTGCTTTCTTCCTTCTGTTCCAACACTTCTTCTGGTTCATCTGCTGACTCTGTCTTTTCTTCAGAAGAAGCATCTACTGCTGCTTTTTCCTCATCATTTGATACGTCTTCTTCTACTTTAGATGTTTCAGCTGCTTTTTCTGTCGCTTTTGAAACTTCTTTTGCTGTCTCTGCTTTCTCCGATGCTGTTTCCGGCTCAGATTCCTCTGCTTTCTGACTTCCTTCTGACTCAGCTGCATCTTCTGACTTTTTCTCAGTTATTGTCTGAGTTTCTGCTGACTCGACTGCCTCTGTATCATTCTGAACGTTGTCACTCTCAGATCCTGCTTCTTCTGCTTCTTCGCTGTCATCTTCCGCAAATGTCTCATCTGTAGCAAGCGCGGCCGCAACCGTAGTATCCTCCGGTGCTGGAATATCTTCTCCCGGAGTTGCATCCAGAATCGGGATCAGGGTTTTCAGACGTTCCATGATCTGACCGGCCTCAATGAGTGCATTTTCTTTTGCCATCTCAAGCTTTTTCTGCTCTGCTGCCGCAATTGCAGCTTCAGCTGCGCGCTTTGTCTTCTTCCAGTCTTCCAGTATCTCCTCGATGCTTGCCTGCGCGGAAGCAACCTGTTCTGCGGTCTCTTCCTCTGCCGTCTTTTTCGCAGATGCTTTTACCACAACCGGAATTTCTTTTTTCGGCGGTTCCTCTTTTTTCTCCTGCTCTGTCTCGCTCAGGAGTTCCTTAAAGTCTTTTTTCAGCGATTTATCAACCTGCGCATTGATCTTCTCCTTGTCAAAGGCAGGCTTAGTATCTTCTTCATGCTCTCCGTTCAGATACGGAATGTCGCTGACAATTTTCTTGATACTCTCCATCGTGTCAGCAACGGTTTCTTTCTCGGTGGCCTCCATGATCTGCTTCATACTTTTTGCGAGTTCTTCCTCCAGATTGGAAGTATTGAACTTGCTTGCTGTCACTGTGTTTTCCGCGGATTTCACCATCTCATGGATCACATTCTTCGGTTCTGTTGTCTGCGGAATGCTGATCTCCACCATTCCTTTTTTCTCACGGAACTGTTTGTATTTCTCCTCCTGAGATACAGTCAGCGGCTGATACAGCCTTTTCAGATTCAGTGCTTTCTCCACATACTCACCATCGCCAAACCAGAGGATCAGCTCATCACAGGTCTCCACACATTTGTCACGCATCTCAGCCTGACCATACAGAACAGCCAGCTCATACGCCCATTTTTCTGTGTACTCATGTTCTTTCAGGTCTTCCAGAATCGCAATGCGGACCGGAAACGGTTCCTCTTTCAGACAGCTGATCTCATAAGCCAGCACGTAACGCATATTGTCCTTTGGGGCAATCTCAAGAAACTCATTGTAATATTCCTGTGCTTCATCAATCTTTTTCGCCTTAATGGCAACTTCTGCCAGCTTGCTGACGATATTTCTGCCGATTGGTGAATGGTCATAGGCCTGCAGAAAAACTGTTCTGCAGGCTTCATATTTGCCAGTCTTCTCGTATATCTCCCCAACCATCGAAAGTGTGTTCACACTGCGCACCTTCTGCCAGTTAATAGTATCTGCGATCTCTGATGCTGCGGCATAATCACCTGCAGCCACGAGATTCTGAAGCTGTTCCAACTTCAACTTATACTCATACTTATCCACCGTTTTTCACCTCATGTCTGTATTTTCTATATTTATTCAAAAATTTACTTTTTTTCTTTTTTCTCTGATTCCTCATATTTGCGGATTGATTCTTCCGGCTCCTCCGTAGCTTTCATCTTCACTTCGTTTGTCACGGTATCCACCGTATCAAGCTCGATATACTCATCCGTCCCTTCCGGCAGCCGCTGTTTTTTCAATACATGCTCTACCACACGTTTGATTATATAGTACAGTACCGCAAAAATCGGTACGCCAAACAACATTCCTATGACGCCGAAGCTTCCGCCAAAAAGCAGAATCGCAAAAATAACCCAGAACGGAGTGAGTCCCGTTGTATTACCAAGAATCTTAGGACCGATCACGTTTCCGTCTACCTGCTGTAAAATGATGATGAAGATAACAAAATAAATACCTTTTATCGGATCTACCAGGAAAATCAGGATTGTGCTCGGTATTGCACCGATATACGGTCCGAAAAATGGGATTACATTCGTCACACCTACGATCACGCTGACCAGAACCACATAAGGCATCCGCAAAACAGCCAGACCTGCAAAACAGATACAGCCGATAATCAGCGAATCAATGATCTTACCTATGAAAAATCCGGAGAAAACATCATCTGACTTTCGGAGGACTTCCATCACCAGATTACCATAACGTGGGCGAAAGATCGCATAAATAATTTTCTTTAACTGACCGACAAATTTCTCCTTCGTCATCAGCACATAGACAGCAACGATGAAACCGATGATCACATTAAATATCGCTTTTATCACGTTATAAACACCGGTTGTGATGCTTGCGATAAAATCAGACTGCTGCAATACATTTTTGCGCAGCCAGTCCTCCAGATAGGAAGACGCACTTGTGATAAACGTATCGAGATTACCGGCCATGGTGCTGTTCTGCTTCGTCAGACGATCCACCCAATCTGTGAGACTTTGAACTTTCTCACTCATATTTGTGACGATATCTTCGATACAGACCACCAACTGTGGAATGATCAGCCAGATAAGGACTACGATGATCGCCAGAAAAATCGCCATGGCAAATCCTACAGACGCTGCCCGTATCTTCTGACACTGCCTGCGTGTAAGCTCTTTTGATTGTTCTCTGCTTTTTTTGTATAAAATACGTTCAAACCATTTCATGATCGGATTGAGCAGATAAGCCACGATCAATCCGACAAATATCGCCTGAATGCTTTGAAAAATCTGACGGAACCCGGAAAACAATCCGTCAAACCTAAATATTACAAAGAAGATTGCGATACAGACCATCACAACAAGGATTGCTGTCAATCCGATTGCCAGATATGGGCGGATATCAAGGTTTACCTTCTTCCTGTCCGATTGTTTTTCGGTTGCAGTATGTTCTTTTTTTGTTTCTTCCTGCATACTAAAACTGCCTTTCTAAAAATCCAAAAAAGTATCGTATTGTTCACTGATGATCTCAGCTGCATAAAATTATCGTAACTACCATATTTAGTTTGATAGGCAAGTTTAGTATACCATACTTTTTCTGCACATAACAGAATTGTTCACAAAAAAATCAAAAAGAATCCCGTTTCCAGGATTCTTTTCGTTTTTCTTTATCAGAAGTTTATACAATCTTAAGTTTCTCTTTAATCTCTGTAATAATTAATCAGGCAGCCTTTCAGAATGATGGTTCTCTCATCCTCTGTCAGATCACCCATTTTCAGAGTAAACGGTTTTAATTCGCCGTCTTTTACCACGTATGCTTCGATATCTGTCAGCTTGTCCTCAATGGATTTACGCACATTCGGCACAAACAGATAGTCACCGTTTGCAAACGGAAGATCTCCTTCCGGAATCAGGAATGGAAGCATACCCCAGTTGATCAGGTTGGAACGATAACGTTTGGTTGCGTACTCGTTGGCGATATTTGCCCATCCGCCTAATACTTTCTGGCAGGAAGCAGCCTGCTCTCTGGCAGAACCGTCACCCGGTTTTACTGCAAAAATCGTACTTCCGATACCGAAGTTCTCACGGTTGAGATCCGGGTATTTTGTCTTGATCGTCTCGATGATTGGTGCAAGCTCCGGAAGTGCCTCGACTGGTTTGTCACCGGCAACTCTTGCTTTCTCTGCTCTCTGAACCTCTTTTGCGCGTCCTACGTACTCCGGATCCTTTCTGGACAGGGCAAATTCAGCCAGTGCCAGCGGATTGGAACGATAAGAGGATGTCTCACCGGACGGAATCAGTTCGTCCGTTGTAGTAACCGGATCGTGGATCTCGGATACCACTTTCAGAACCAGATTGTCTGTCAGTGCACTCATTGCCGGCCAGTCTTTGATGTTTGGTCCGAATTTCAGTTCCTCGTTCGGATCTGCCACTCCCTTACTGTCAAATACACGATTATCGTAAATTGTCTTGTCGAAGAAATATTTCGGTCCTGTATATTCTACATCCAGATCTGTTGCCGGTGTCAGATATCCTTTGTTTGCAGCGGTTGCAGCGATAGAACGTGCATCCATCAGTGCTACGGAAGCAATCTGACCGTTCTGGAGTTTGGAACCTTCACGGTTCGGGAAGTTTCTCGTAGTATGACGGATACTGAATCCGTTGTTGTTCGGTGTATCACCTGCGCCGAAACATGGTCCGCAGAATGCTGTCTTCATGATCGCACCTGTCTCCATGATCTTGGCTGCTGCACCATTTCTCACTAATTCCATGTAAATTGGCATACTTGCCGGATATACACTTAAGGTAAACTCATCCGGTCCGATGCTTTTGCCATTCAGAATGTCAGCTGCGGCACAGATATTTTCAAATCCACCACCGGCACATCCTGCGATGATTCCCTGATCTACATATAATTTTCCATTGCGGATCTTATCTCTTAATTTATACTCTACGGCTCCATCCAGACTTACTAACGCGTTTTTCTCAACTTCAGCCAGAATATCTTCCAGATTTGCATTTACTTCATCGATGGTATAAGTATTGCTTGGGTGGAACGGCATTGCGATCATTGGTTTGATCTCGCTTAAGTTCACCTCAACGCAGCCATCATAGTAAGTAACTGCTTCCGGTTTCAGTTCTGCATAATCTGCAGATCTGCCGTGAATATCATAAAACTCTTTAATTTTTTCATCAGTAACCCAGATAGAGGACAGACAGGTTGTCTCTGTGGTCATAACATCCACACCGATACGGAAATCTGCGCTTAAGGATGACACACCAGGTCCGACAAACTCCATAACTTTATTATTTACATAACCATTTTTAAATACAGCACCGATAATAGCCAGAGCCACATCCTGCGGTCCGACACCTTTCATCGGTTCACCGGTCAGGTAGATAGCTACCACACCCGGCATTTTAATATCATAAGTTTTGCACAGTAACTGTTTTACCAGCTCCGGACCACCCTCGCCCATAGCCATGGTACCAAGGGCACCGTAACGTGTATGGGAGTCAGAACCAAGGATCATTTTGCCGCCGCCTGCAAGCATTTCACGGGCAAACTGATGGATAACTGCCTGATGAGGCGGTACATAGATTCCGCCGTATCTCTTTGCACAGCTCAGTCCAAACATATGGTCATCTTCGTTGATGGTTCCACCAACCGCACACAGACTGTTGTGGCAGTTTGTCAATACATAAGGAACCGGGAATTTCTCCAGTCCTGACGCACGGGCTGTCTGGATGATACCGACAAATGTGATATCATGGGATGTCAGCTTATCAAATTTAATCTGCAGCTGTTCCATATTTCCGGAAGTATTGTGTGCTTTCAAAATACGATATGCCATTGTACCGGTTGCAGCTTCTGCAGTCGTCACTTTCTTTCCTGTTTTTGCCTCAAGACATGCTGCTGCTTCGTGATTATCTTCGATAATCTCTGTTCCATTCAGCAGATATACACCATTCTCATGTAATTTTATCATGGTTTCTGGCCCTCCTTAAAAATCTTTTTTACAAACTCTCATGTATGCCGGTATGATCCGGCAGTAATTCTTTTCTATTATAATAAGGCATACCATAAAAAGCAAGTTATTTCACTTTAGCGTGGTAAATTATCGTCTTTCACATCTTCTTCATCATTTTCTTCATCTGCCTCTTTTACAAATGATATAAAATGCTTTCCAATCGCAGCTATATGTTCCGACATGCCATAATAAAGTACCAGGTCCATAGCAGCACTGTCCATGATAACACCCCTTACACCCACAAATGGAAGACACACCCCAAAAGAAATATCTGCCAGGAGGGAGTAGAGCACTCCGAAAATCACTCTGATTGCCAGAAAAATTGCCGCCGTATGGGCTGCCACATCCAGCGGTGTTGCATTTTCGCCAGGCTCTTTCTCCATCAGAAATATGATGGAAATCAAAAACAAAAATTCAATTATCACCAATAAATATGCTCCCTGCCAGCCGTTATAATAAATTGCATAAAACAACGGATTGCGGCTTGCTGCAACAAAATTTACGACACCGGGATCATTGGTCAGCACGGAGCTGGCGCCTCTTGAAGTCGTGAAATCCAATAATTTCGTGACATTTGCATGATAATAGGACGAAGACGCGTCCCTAGCCATTGCCAGTCCGACATAAGCAGGTAATGCTTCCGCACTCCCGGCCAGTACAAGAAGTACCCCTGCCATGAAAACTCCATATACAAAAAATAACAGTCCTGCGATCCATCTCTTTTTACAATCGCAATGGTTCCAGATAAAAAGTCGGATTTCCGCTAAAACGGTACTGAAATTTAAAAACAGAAGCCGGAACATAAAGTTTCCTGATAAATTTTTAAACAACAGTATTTCTACAATACTTAATGCCAAAATCTGTATCACACCGGAAACCACGGTACCTGTCCGAAACTGACTGTCCCGCATTTTTTTCACAGCAAAGCCCGTCCAGAGCGGAAATACAAAAAGTACCATCAGATCATATAGGTATGCTGCTCGATAGCTCACCTGTCCATCATCCCATATACCCGACAAAGAACTGCGCCAGAGCAGAATCATCCAGCACACAATCAACATAACTACGTTTCCTATTTTCTTTTTCATCGTCTTTTCCATAATATCAATGCTCCTTATTTTTCATCTTTTCAATATGTCGTTCATATGCATCTGTAATCTTTCGGTAACGTTCATCCTCCAACGTGTGGTAACGCTCCGTAAAAATCGGTTTCTGTCCACGTCGGAAGATTATTTCCCAGCCCACTGACATATAAAGAATGTCTTCCAACGGCAGGTTCGCTTTCAATGAAATATTTCGGCATGTATTGAGATCCATTCCGCCGAGGTAAACGTAAGTATCACAGTTGTTTATGACCGTTTGCGCGCCGTCTTCGCCATACATGGAGGAGAGCTGGCTTTCTGACTGAAGCATAATGGTTGCCGAAATCCCCTTTTCACGAAAGACAGAAATGTGCTCTTGAAAAGCATCCACTTTACCTCCGGTTGCGAAGTCATCCGCCAGGAAGTCCACCGGAATTGGCAGACGTTTATCCGGCTGTTTTTCTGCCAGCTCGAAAAGCCGCTTAAAAGCAATGCTGTAAAACATAGCGATAAAGGTATTGATTGCCGGATTCACTGGGCTTGTCGTGATAAAAAGTACCGTTTTCTGCGTAGCAAATTCCTGAAAATCTACTTTTCTTTTCATGTCAAACATACTGCGGAGTTCCGGAGTAAATACTTGATCCAGCATCGTGTTCAACGCTGAAAAAATACAGCCAGATGTCTTGATAGGTGCGGAATGGAACGTCTTCCAGCACCGGACAGCGTAGCAGGATGGATCTTTTTCTTCCAGATTGTCAAACAAATAATCATGATTCGTGTAAATTAACCCATTCCTTGATGTAAAATTCAGCTCATCATGAAATTCCAACAGATCGTTAAACGTAGGCTGTTCCTTTGTCTCACGTATATACGCCATCTCTGCTGATAAGAGGCTGGTAGCGGCCTTATCCCAGTAGGGGTCCATCGCAAAGTTACCTTTTTTATCGGCATATACAATGCTTCTCGCCGTATGTGGGATATCTGTATAGGCTGAAATCTGATCCATCAAATCGAATCCAATGTTACCAGCTCCCGGCTGCACAAAATTCAAGTCCCACACGTGATAGCCCCGCTTGCGTAATATGGGGGCATATTTCTCCACGATACGCCGTTTGGTGACTGTCACAATAAGATTATGATTTCTTGTTTCCAAAATTTTCGGTTCTGCAACACTCACCGTCTTTCCGGAGCCGCTGGCGCCCACAATCACTACATTATTGTTCAAGCCTGTCTTTTCAGAATCCGTGCTGAAAATTGCGCCATCACCCAGGATCATTCTGTCGGACTCTTCCATCATTTCCATGCTATTTTTTCTTTTTTCCATCTGTTCCCTCCTTCCCGTTTTTACAGATTATCTTCTTCCATCTTCAGCATTTCATCAAAACGTTTGATACCATCGCATAATCCAAACGAAATGGCCTGTTCCGGTGAAAAATAGTGATCGTAGCCTGTTTGCCGATCGATTTCTTCCACTGATCTTTTCGTATGTTTCGAAAGGATTTTATTGATGCGTTCCTTCATATGAAGCAGAGTGTCTGAGATAGATTGAATACTGGACGCATTTCCGCTGACATTTCCTCCAAGCAGCGGCTGATGCAGCATGAGCTCTGAGTTAGGCAGCATATAACGCTGTTTTCCGGCTGCAAAAAGCACTGCTGCCATGCTGTAAGCTGCGCCCACACAGCAGGTGATGATCGGAGCCTGTGAAGAAACGATTACATCGTAGATAAGAAGGCCGCTGCTCTGGATCTCGCCGCCCTTGCTGTTTATGTAGACGAAAATCGGTTTCTTCGTGCTCTGTGTGTTAAGCCACATGACCTGCTTGATAAAATTCATTCCTGTCTCTTCATTAATGACTCCCTGAAGGAAAATTTTTCTTTCTTCAATTAATGTTGTTTCTATGTCCCTTGACATAATGCCATTAGAACTCTTTACCGGTACCTGTACCTGCATCTCTTTTTTCTCCTCTCTATGCAGTTCTTCCTGTTTCTTTTTCCTGTGTCTCTCTTCCCGGCAGACGATACCAGGACTGCTTTCCCTTTTCATCCAGCTCATAAAGGTTTTTCAATGTTTTCTTCATATGTAATAAGTCTTCTGTATACAACAAACTATCCTCCTCACTGTACAGACCATGGCTACGCAGATAACGATCAATTTCCAGATTATGCTCGTAATTTTCTCCGCATATTACAAGCTGTGGAATTGCTTTATAGCCGTAATAATTGGTTTCCAGATAAGTTTTACTGTTTACCAAGGTATAATAACGTTCCACCTTATCAACAAGTTTTTTCAAAGCTCCCGGTGCGGATCGCACCACTTCATACAAAAGCTGTGACTCATCATCCAGCAGAACATTTGCCGCGGTTCGCAAAATACAGTTATTTGTTATTGGAAGTTCCTGGTTCGGCCGCATGGTCTCCAGAATCCCGAACCGCTTCATGGAACAGCCGTTATAAAGCATATTGGTAATGATCGTGTTTCCAACCAGGATTCGTTTGATTTCCTCTGCGGTTGGATACCAGTTCTCACGCCGTCTTCGCTCACTGCCGACAAACTGGTTTCCGGAATGGAAATCCACCCGCTTCGCAACTGCAATTTCATGACCTTTGTATTCCAGTTCATAGCATCGCTGCTTAAATGTGCTGTCCGGATCTCCAATTTCCAACTGCATCAGGACACGTTTTTCCCGAAGTTTTTTCAGATGTTTCTTGATCATGTTTCTGTTTACCGTAAAGCCCCGAAGAGATACCAGTTGGTAGATCAAAAGGGAACTTAAATATCTGCTGCGGGCGACTTCCTCTATGATTGCAAGATCCAGGGCACCCAGTTCCTGGAATAAATCCTGCCAGGGAGTCCATTCATTGGGCTTGATGTTCTGTGAAACCACTTCCTTCTCTCGCATTGCATATACTGCAATTGGAGTCTTCTCTTCTGACACGCCATTGTCAAAAAAACGGTGTGTATAATTTTTCGGATCATTATAACGTGATATTTTTCTCATATTTCTGTTTCCACCTCTTACTTTTCTGTTCCATTTTCATTGAGTATTTTTTCTTCCGCTTCTTTTTTCATAGGCCATTTGACACTTTTTTCCTCTTATCCGATAACAGTATGGTCTTTGCTCAGCATCTGAGTGACCTTCGTCCGCAGGGAATCTCCCTTTAGATTACAGATATAATACTCATAGAAATACTCGATGGTTTCCGCTTTTTCCTCTGACATATTTGGGTCCACCAGCATCAAACGGTCCGGAACAATATTGTAAGTCTTTCCCAAATCGTATAATAAGGACCAGTCCTTAAAGTGTCTTCCAGATTTACATTCCAGAATGTAAAAATAATCACCAAACCGAATCACGATATCGAATTCATTTTTTATCTGACATTTCGATCTGTTTTTTATTTTTACGTTGCGGTAGACACCATAGGTAGCTATTTGATATCTTTTTGCCAGGTCTTCTACCACCTTTTGTGTTTTTTTATAGACACCAAGCTCCAGGAATTTTCCATCCAGGAAACGTCTGGCCGTAGTTGTCATCAGCAAAGTTCCTTCCAGCAAATTATTGCTCTCACTGAGTTCCAGTCCATTGATGAGCAGACCGTTCATACTCAAAAGCAGGGCAGCAATCGCTTTTCGCTCCTCCTGTGATTTATCTTTTAAAGAAAATTTGAACCGGTTTCTGTTCTCTGAATAACAGTTCCGAAATTCATACAGCAGATCCTGGATCAGGGCTATCTGATCTGTCATTCTGTCAGCCATGTTAACCACCGACTGAGGGACTTTCCGTTCCTCTTCCTGAAGCTCTACAATGAGATTCTGCATATTTCCAACCAGAGAATTCAGGTTCGGACCGTTTTTTGCCCTCCCTGCACTCACTTTCTGAGCCATATTATTCTGAACAATATTGGAATTTTCTTCTTCCGTAGAAACCGGAACTGCACAAAGTGCTTTTGCTTTTAACATAAGGCTTGTCCTCCTTCTTCTGATTTTTTAAAACATTGCTGCCTCATCGTAAGTTTCAAGATAAGTTTCAAAATATTTGTTTTTGTGCTGCTTACGATTTTTCCGGGATCCATAAGTGCGTGCATTCTGTTTGCAGTTCTTGTTGTCCAGCAGACGCCAGATACGTTTCAGCTCTGTCTGGAGTTTTTTGTTATGCCATTCATGGAAATCATAAAGCTCCCGAATGGTTTTGCCCTGTTCACCGAAATAATTTTTAACAGACAGCGAAAAACGGATCGGATCACCCAGTAACTGCTTCTTTCCTGTACGTGCTTCCATATGTACATACTGGATGGTGTAATAGTTGACAAGTTCAATCATAATACGGTCATTTTCATTTACATTTGCGTGGATTTTTTTCATGGCGTAGGCCTCCTTAAATTTGATAACATTGTTGTACCATTTGAAATATTCTTTCAAAAAGCAAGCAGACAGATCCACTCTGAAACCCGTTTTGAAATTTAATAATGGGATATTTTGAAACTTAATAACGAAACATTGTCTTTTCTTATCAGCAATGTTAGACTTTAAATTAAGAACTTGTATTCGTAACGTAAACGGAGGTATTTTATATGGAAATTCAAAAAATAACCTGGGGTGTAATCAAAGACATACTAAAAACCGAACCTTTCCCAGACGAATTAATCTGCCAGTCAATTCCCGTTTCTTTCAGCGACCCAGTCTCATCTAAGACATATGCTGATTTCATAGATGGGAAAAATATTTCTTTATCTGGAAAAATACTGGAAAAATACTGCGCCGATATAGATGTAAGAAAAACACTTTCAAACGGATCTGTAAAAAATTATTTTTTTGTGGGTGAAAACTGTAAAGGAATTATTGACACACAAAAAATATGGAAAAAATATTTTAATCGCCTTGAGAAAAAATATGGAAAACAAGACATCCGCTATAAAACGGTTAAGAAACTCTTGATAAATCTTACGCAACAACCCTGTCATCTTACTTTTACCTGGCCCGATGAATATGAATTTCATTTAGGAAATAGCCTGAAAGCCCTTGAGTATGATGATATTTCTTATAGGCTTTCTGTATATACAATGATTGCCGCTACCTGGCCAATCTGGGAGATTGTCTCCAAATGTACCAAAGACAATTTGTGGCAATCGTATCATCTTGATCGGGATAAACTATGTAATCAATTAGATGTACTCATTAATGCAGTTATTCCAAAAAGAATCACACTGAACAGTATTGCTGATGCTCTGAGTCCATACTGTTCAAAATATGCTTTTGTTACGAAACAAATTGTCCCACCCTTAGAAGATTGCCTCAGTACTGATAATAAAAAGAAATATATAGCATTAAAAAGGCAAAAAGAACAGGGAAATACCAAAAATACGGAAAGTTACTCTGATGCCGCTATAGAGAATTACTGGAAGATTTTTCACTATAATTCTCAAAATGACCGTGCGCTTTCACAGTTTTGCAGCGCGAAATCGCTGAAACGTGCCGAAGACTATCTGAAAATCATTACAGAATCAAATGTTGCAGCAGACCCTTATTTAAAAGAACTGCGCACATATAAGGACTATCCTCTGATACACAAGTATATGGAAATTTGGGAAGAGTATTTGTCAGATACTCCCGATGTGAAAGCCTCGCTCACTACACTGCTCTCATCTTTCTACGATAGTTTCGATCACTACATATGGTCTGTACATTTTATCTGTGAAAATCAGGATATCGATCTGATAGCGGAACTGTACAGTATAAGAGAAAAACCCGCTATCTGGGATCAAACGTGGGGAGATTATTTTATCTATCAGCTGTCTGTGTTTTCTATTATAGGAATGACATGGCCAGTATGGCAGGCATGTAATGATGTTGATATCTATACGGATGGTAAAAATAACGGAGAAAAGCAAAAAATAACACAAAAAACGGTACAGAATCGAATTGCATTAAAAACGCTTGTTTCATTAATCTTTCCTCGCGAAAATGACGATAACAATACTATATCCCAAACATATTCTTCCGAAAGTGCGGACGAACTGTTAGCAGATGCCATTGCTTTACTTGACAACAGCAATCAGATTAAAGCTGCTGCTGAAAAATTAATTGAATTAATCATTCACCACCGCTCTCTTGCGTCAAACAGTACCTTGCGAAAAGCTTATGACATGCTGATAAGATGCAGAGAATCAGGATACCGTGGAACTCCGGCTTGTATGGGATCCATTGAGGAAATGAGATGTGAAGCTCAAAAATATGGACAATCTACGATTAATAAAACAGCTTTCGAAATAAAAAGCCCAAAAGTAAAAAATATCTCCTCAGAAAGTGGCTACTATTTTAGCAAATGCTCAAACAAACGAATTTTCAGCTGGATAAATGACACTGCCCCGGAAGATTGGAAGCCCTGGCCAGATGGAAAGATTTTTCTGCAGGATTTCTCTGGCAACACACTCTGGAAAAATCTGCAAAACAATCTTCGTTTCATTTTCATGGAAGATGATTATACGCAAAATTTAAATGATGCTCTTTCCGTACTTGCAAAACTGAAATCTATTGCGAACGACAGAGTACTATCACCAGACCTCTGGGGACATATTGAAATCGTGATTCGTTGCGAACAAGAAAAAGTAACTCCTTTACTGGATACAGCCTGCAGCTTTCTCGATCAAAAAAATGATGATGGATCCCCCGTTTTTAAAAACAATCCTGTCATGATCCATCTTTTGGATGAAAAGAAACGTTCCGCAGACTTGCTTTATGCGCAACATCCATTATTTTATGCCTTAACACTGCCTCAGGACGAAATTGCAAAACGAAAACAGGAATTCAATCTCACCATTATCTCTGATAACCATGACATTGATTATTCCGTTTGGCTGATACGTCAGGCCTTCTGGCTGCTTCCACATACACGAGTAAATATAAAATCAAAAATAACAGTTTTATCTCCATATGCCAAAGAAATTGCCCAGAAAACACTTTCTCTCTGCCCTGGCCTTACACAGTTTTGTGAAATAGACCAGAGTCCATGTGCGAATGACAATAATGTAGAAAACAACCTGAGAGAAGTAAGAATTGACGGGCTTCCGGAAATTAACTTTATAACATTTCATACAGATGCAGTCAACCTTGAGGCCTACATAAAAGCCAATAGCAAGAATCCGTGCTTTATGTATTATGTAGTAGATTCTTCTACTGACCTTGATGCAATTAATATCGGTATCCGTATTCGAGAAACAGCAATTCGTCAGGCTTTACAAAAAAAGAATCTGACTTACTACGCCTGCGACGAAACTGTTATTGCTGTCCGCTGCGAGGATTCCGATTGTGCAGGTCTGACAAAACAGTTAATTGTTCCAAAGGAAAAAGAACACGAAAACCGCTGGTATAATGATTATAAACTGATTTCTTTTGGTTCGACAGGACAACTTTTTTCCTGGGATGAACTGACCGGCGGCACAATTGAGTTTATGTCCAAATGCATACATTTTCAATATTGCACCCCTACGGCCGAAGCATATGATTATACAAAAGATGCACCTGCTGATTACGTTTGGTCCTACTACAAACGTTTTTACAACAGAGATTCCAGTTATGCAGCTGCAATGTCCTTACCATATCGGTTATTTGAATCAGGTATCACATTGCGTCCCTATGAATGGAACTTTAAAGATGCTTCTTCTTTCTGGTGTATGGAAAACCGTAAAATCCTTGCCAAGCGTTTTAATGACGCAAGGAAAGAACACTCAAAGCACTTGGTTACGGTAAATAAATGGGAGCACAATCGATTCTGTGCCTATTTGCTAAGTACAGGATGGCTTCCTGCAACTCCGGAAGAAACCCGCTATTATATGAACAATGGTGTTGACCGACATACATTCCAGATTGCCCGGCTCCATCCATGCCTGTGTTCCTGGGAAGATTTAATCCAGCTTTATAATGTACTGCACCAGGCATACATTGGAACAATGGATGTATATGGTAAAGAAAAACATAATGACAAATTTGCTAATTTTGCCGCTGACATTCCTGAATATTTCCAGTTATTGGACACCGATAATATAAACCAAACCAGTGACATATTACTTGCAGAACCGTTACCTCACCGGGAACTGGAAAACAATATTGAATATGGCAAATCACTATAACTATCACTAAGTTAAAAGGCAGGTGAAAAACATGATATCCAAATATAAAAATGTAGCTGTCATTTATGGTGGAAAAGGCCGGCTCATCTGGCCAATGGGAACAACAACTATTTTCAGATCATGCTGAAGCTGTGGTACGAAGAATGCCAGTCACTTCCTCACTACGATGAGCGATGCATCTATTTGCTGGAAAGACTGTGCTTTCTGCCACTGTTTGGCTGTTCTGACGAAGTAAATGATTTCATGCGAAAGACAGCAGACCTCATAGATACTTACAAAATATGGGATTTGAATTACTATCATCATAATGAGACTTTACTTAATTTTGTCAGAGGCCTGATACAGGGAGTGATTGAATACAGCCATATTAAAACCCTGAAAACAGAAGATAAAAGTCCTGCTTTCAAAAAAGTTCTGGACAACTTCCTGGCTCAGACTGTACCTGATGAAACTACATGCAATCCTCTGATTTTGCTTGTGTACTACAATTACATTGGCCTGGCTTATTTGAAACTGTCAGATGCCGAGGCTGCAAACAAGGCCTTTTTGCATGCCGCTGAGTATGAAAAACGTGTCTATGATACATCCATGCAGATCTGGGGTGGATTTTTGTACTACAATATGGCCAGAACCTATGTATCACTTGGTGATTCAAAGCAGGCTTACACACTGTTTAAAACAGTAATTCCAATCAGAGAACGCTGGCTAAGGAAAACCTCTTTCCACACCGAAATCAGAAATGCGCTTTCCTTTGAATATTTTCTGGCACAGATTTCCTATTTTGAAATGTGTGATGAAAACGGTATTCTGACTGAACTGGAACTTCAACAGGAATATGAGCTGCTGGAAAAACAACTGGAGGCCTATATTGAAGAAAGCAACAGTCTCGATACGTTGGTTCAGATCCGACAGCGGCTGAATGCAAAAAAAGAAACTTTACTCAAAAAAGACAAATAATAAATTTCCGGAAGGAACTGTACAGAACGTTTCTTCCGGAAATTTTATTATACACCACAGCAAATACCATATTCCGTAAGCCGGAATCTGTTTCCATGTGTCGGCTGTCTTCCTTCCGGCGTTACCCGTTTTTCCCCTATGATCAACACATCATGCTCTGACCAGAAATATTTTATTTTTGTTCCGCAAAACGCTTTTACATAGACTTTTTCCACATGGTCTGGCAGTTTATAAACATCCGATTTCCATGTCTCTGGAAAACAGATAAGCGTTTTTCCATGATCCGCCCATATGATACCATTCTTATCCTTATGGCAATGTTCAAAATGATCATACTCATTCGTTCTTATGAAATCATGCAATTTTTTATAGTCACGACTGATAATGACCGGTCCCTCATATGATATGGAAAGCCAGTCATTGGAAAGACAGTCATATGTATCTTCTTTGTTATTTTCGGGGCTCCATAGCACGCAGCCCGTCGCAAATACAGAAGTGTCCACTTTCACTCCCGCCGGAATATGTAACCGTCTGATGTTCATTGAACGTCCAAAACTGCCAGCACCAACATATTCCAGACGATCCGGCAAATTAATCTTTGTCAGTTTTGCACATTCCAGAAATGCACCATCCTCAATCCGCTTTAATGAATCTGGTAAGATCACCTGATAGAGATTCCTGTTTTTCGCAAAGGCTTCCTCATCAATTACCTTCACAGTATGTGGGACAAAATAAGAATCTCCTGTCCGTTCACTCGGATATCGGATCAAATGAGTCATATCCTGCGAAAACAGTACACCGTCAACTTCTTTGATTTCTGTATGTTCCATGGTATTTTCCTCCCGCATTATTCATTTTTTTAGTTGTTATGTTTGAACAATTATACGGTATCAATTTTTTTCAGATTCAGATATGACATTCTCCGATTATTTTTGAAACGCCGTTTTTACATATTTTGAAACTACTGATAAAAGGGCAAAATAAATACCGGGGCATTTCTGCCCCGGTTAAACTATGCATTTATATGGTTGCAAACTGATTATAATAATCCAATGCTTCCTGTTCAGATAAGTTCATTTTTTCTTTTACTTTCTCAATGATATCTTTTTGAGAAAGTCCACAATCCAGGCCAAGCCTAATAATTCCTTTTGCTTCTCCTAATGTCAATCCCTCTCGTCTGCCCTTTTCTGTGCACTGCTGTTCCCATTCCTGTAATGCTTTACATGGAGTCATTTGTTCTCCTTTCTCCTGAGCTTCTAACGCTCGATTTATCATTCTCTGTGATTTTGTAACTGCTCCTACTGCAAGAAGTATTTCTGTATCTAAGTCTTTCTGTTCATATACCGCATCCAACTTATCAACCTCCTTTTCATAAATCATGCGACTTATTTCAAACAGCATTTGAACATCTTTATTATGAAATTTTAATTCACCACTCTTTTTCACCTCCAGTAAATGCATCTCATAATTCGATACCAATGACTCATATCCTTTTGGAATCTGAAGCATATCCTTTAACGAAAGAGGCCCATCCCAGTCATCTTCGCCGTAATAAATACATAAACTGATTACCGGATGTAGCCGATCTGTTTTCCTTAATCCGGATAAAAATTCATCTGATGTCTTCAATACATGTTCTTCTTTATTCTTCGCCTCAAGTAATTTACTTTCTTTCAAATAGGACAGCGCATCTCCAAGCATGTGGCGTAAAGGCATCGCATAATGAATTTTCTGCTGATTTTCTATCCCGAAAATCACAAAATCAATTCCATCTGATGTTTTCTTTACCACATCAAACACCCGCTTCACAGTGTCCACATACGGTCCAATTTTCACAATCGAAGACTTGTCTGCATCTGCATCAGCCAATTTCTCTGGTTTTAAAACCGGCTCCCCATCAAATAATGCTGCATTAAATAAATCTGCAAATCTCTCTTTGTCCTGCCAGAAATCCTTTAAAATCACATCTGGTGTTACATTGTTTCGTTTTTTCGTTTTTTCGTTTTTGTTTCCCCCTTTTCCTTCTCACGGCATCAGATAAAAAGAGAAAACTTGTTTCTTCCTGCTTTCTACTATATTTCTGTATGGAAATCAGAAAACTTTATTTCTGCTTTTCATGTTTCTGTACGAAAACGAGAATTTCCCCGCATTCTCCTCTTTATCCTGCCGTTTTTTGTTGTTCTTCATTTGGAAAATGCTCGAAAAATCTGAGCTTCCGAAATTCAGAAACCATTTGGTTAATATAAAGAATACTTGTGCAATCACAAGAACTGTAATTGCGTGACTTTAAGATAGCATACTTCCGTTCATTTTGCAACTATTTTTTTACTTCAATCTTTTAAATTTATAGATATTATAAAAAGCGAAAAGCTCAATAATTGAACTTTTCGCCTTACACTATCATAAAAAAATCTTACTTATAGATTTTTCATCAGCTATCATTAATTTCCATTTTTTCACCCCATCATTCCTGTGTCTCTCCATATCTGTAAATTTCATCTGTTGAAACTTCTAAATCCTGTGTTTCTCCCATCTGTGCACTAACCTGAGACTTTTGTTTTTTCTTCTTCTTTTTTTTCTTCTTTTTGGGACTTTTTTCCATTTGCTTCAGAAGCTTGTCAAACTCCGGATCTATGCCCTCAAAATCTTCTGTCCAAACATCCACACTCGCTTTATTCTCTGCTACCACCTCAGTATTTTTCTTCTGCTTTGAACGCTGTATTACTTCCGCTTCTATTTCTTTAAAAAAGTCGCTCCAGTCTTCCTTGTCAGATTCACTCCCTGGTATTACCTCAGGTGCTTTCTCGCTCTTCAAACCCATAGCCATTACATCTGTCTGACTGCTTTTTCGTCCTCTTTTTCTGCAAAGACATATTATCACAGCGGCTACGACTATAGTTCCTGTAAGCAACCATATATATTGATAAAATTCTAATCCGCTCACCCGCACGTAAAGTGCAGCCAAAATTTCTATAATTTTCCGCAACTTACATCACTCCTTCGAATTTTGATATTACTAACATTTTCTGAATGCCATGATCAAATTCCTACTCTGTACTATCAATATTTTTAGAGCTCAATTCTGACAGATTTTCACGACATTTTTCCAGCCTTTTTCTAATCTCGTCAGAATTGATAATTTCTCTCTCCTGACCATTGAATATCCATTTATCATACTTCTCATTCAGCAATGTAAGTCCTGATAAAAGGATACTGTGTTCCTGTGCTTTTTTCAAGAAATGCATACACAAATCTCCATATTTCTGAAATTTTACAGCTAGTTCAAGTGAGATGCAGAACAAATAAAAAGAAGTTCGTTTCGACTCGAAAATCCAAAGTTCACTGCATAAAAATTTATATCCACGTCCTTGTTCTGTTGTTTCAAGAACTTCTGCCAGCAGAGCTGCTGTACACTGCCGATACATTTCTGCACTGGAAATAAAGGACATTTCTTTTTTTACTTCTTCATACACCTTGTTTAAGATTCGTAATGCATCTTCCTGTCTGTTTTCTAATCTGCTATATAAAATATTTGCTATTTTCAGCTGTAACGTCCAGCGTTTTAAATCAGCATAATTGCTCGGGACTACTGTATGATATGCAAAATCATACATGGCCAGTGCAAATTTCAGATTCCCCTCTGCCAGATAATAATCACCGATCAGCTCGTGAAAATTATAGATACTTCCACGAGACAAAAAATCCGGTGAAACATGTTCGATCAGCAATTTACCAACAGTTTCAGCAACTTTTTGATGAGAATATTCGTAATACCATTCACGATTCAGTTTTATCATATATTCCCGATCGTCTCCCGTATAAATAATCGGACACGGAGGAACTTCAAACTGATAGTCGCCCAGAATGTGAAATACAGACTCAAGCCTGCCTGAAATTTCAGCTAATATTTTTTCTTTCGTATCATCTATTTGTTTCCGTTGCATATTCTTTCCTTCTCCTTAGTATTTTGGCATGGTAAACAAAAACGGCTTTTCATCCTGTAATGAGATGACAGCTTCCCCAAGTCCAAGATTTAATAATTGCCAGTCTTCCACGGTATGTCCTTCCCGCTGAATATCCAGATTATTCTGTTGCGGACTGACACTGAAGTTCTGGTAATTTTCACCCAGACGATTTACCACAAATTGACGTGTATCATAATCACATAATTTGAATGTAATGAGATTCTGGAAAGAGGACAGCACATTGTCTGCGCCAGCCTCTCCATACACTTCTTTGATACCGGCAATATTTTGCAAACCACACATTAAACGAACACCGTCTTCGGTTCCTGAAGGGGATCTGCCAAAATTTATGCTGTTAGCCAGATGTTCAAGCCGTGGCAGTAACAGTGCTTCATCCAGAAGAAAATATTTGTTTCCATTGTATCCGGATCTGCCACCAAGGGCATTTGCAAGCGCTCTGTCAATGAGCATTCCATACATCGGTGCCATCAGCTGTCCTTTTCTCAGGTCATATTCAATAAAAATCACCTTGCGTTGTCCGCTGTTCATCACTTCACGCATGGAAAACTCTCTGGCAGGATCTGCCTGCGCAAATGGACCGACAAAAAGTTTTCGGATCATGGCTCCCAGATAGCTCATTACGCCCTGCGTCTGGTTCCCTTTGTTTCCAATGTAATCCAGACAGCTTCGCAGGTCTTTCATCCTGTCCTCTCCAAAAATCTTCCGCAGATCCTCTACTGTTTTCTGTTGGAAGAAATTAACCAGTTCTCTGTTATTCAGCTTTGACGGATCGGACCGCCAGTAAGTCCGCATCAGGTAGAGCATTCCTGATGCGAACATCTGCGCAGCCATAGCAGGAAATACCGGCTGAATCTGACTGTCCATGGTTTTAGATAACTGCAAGGCCAGTTCAAAAGCATCCTCATCTGATTCCGGGGTATATACAAGTCTGTCATCCATGCCTCGTGGCATAACTTCTGCAAATAAATTGTGATAACTGGTGATATCTTTATAAATTTCTCCGTTACCGATCACAATTTTTTCATTTGCCGGAATATGCGGTCCAAATTCCCGCAGGTAATCTCCCTTGGTGTCGAATATAACTATGACTTCTCCGCTTTTTAACATCTTCAAAAGTTGCTGCAGAATCCATTGAAAAAAATTCGTTTTTCCACTTCCAGGCGTACCGACAGCCAACAGTCCATACGCCAGATGCTTTTTACTTAATCCCCAGACGTTTCCATTTTGGGGGTTTTTAAATATTACAAATGGATCCTTCTCCGGATCTGTTGTCCATTCAGGTACTGGATTTTCTTCGATGGCCTGTCCAAGAAGTGTTTGTACATATGTTTCATTATTGCTATTCTTGCTGTTCGTTATTTTAATCTGTTTCTGTCCATAATCGTATGCCATGACATTTCTCTCCTACCATCTTCTTACAGGTCAAGTCCATCGTCCGCACCTTCTCCGCCATCCAGATCAAGTCCATCGCCAGCGGATTCCCCATCATTTGATACTCCGACAGATCCACCTGCATGTGCTGCAGCCGAATCGTCAGAAATGCCTCCTTCCCGCAAACCTCCCGTTTCAACTGCAGGTTCACTTTCATTTACTGTTTCGGCCAAAATGTTGTTTTCATCCAGTTCCGTTGTTTTTGTGCTAAAGTCCATTTTGGTATCCTCCTTTATATCTGCTTTGTTGAATGTTCCGTTTTGCAGCTGTTCCGCCTGATAACTTGCGATCATCTCTGCTTTCATGGCATTCTGCGTGTAAATATCATTTACCGGGATATTTGTTTTGTAATATTCATTTTGCAGTGTGGTACTGACATCTTTTACAAACTCAGGATTTTGAAATAATTGGATTGCGTTCTGTTCTGTTGCCTGATATCCCTTTGTCAGAACAGATGTTTCGTATGCTGCAAATGATTCTTCCGTCCCAAATTTTGAAGTGATCTGTGCTAAAATCGATGCAGTCTTATTTTCTGCATTCAGATAAGCATCCCGCTCTGTCGGCTGAAAATAGTAAAAATAATATCCTCCCGGTGTTTCTCCGGTCACATACTGAGAACCAAGCTTGTAACTGCCATCTTTCAATACCGCACTTGTTGTAAAATCGTTGGCCATATATTCCTGTGTCAGGTCCATATCATCTATTATGACAGTGCCATTGATAATTTGATCCTGAAGACAATGTTCATCTTCGTGCAGCACCGTATTTAATGCCTGAATATTATAATCTCTTATTTGATTTTCCAGAACCTGACCATTGTATTCAACGGACTGGATACCGCGTGTCGCAATATCACGGTTTACATTGATATAACCATTTTCAGCATTGCCGCTTTCTGTAGCCGGAAGATCTACAAACTGCACCAGCGGCGCACCAACCATACCTTTCTCCATGGCATCCCGGTTTACTGTCTCCTGAAGCAGATCCCGTTTTTCGGATTCGTTTAATTTAGTGTATACAGATTCACGAAACATGCCATAAAGCTCATCATTGCTTAATTTTCCATATTGTGTCGGATGTACTCCGTATCCATTCTTCTCCATAGGCGGTTACATCCGAAAGAGCCAGATTTTTTCTTTTGCCTTGGTTATTTCACCGTCTTCTAATTGCTTCATTACAGCAAGCGCCTCAAGAAAATCTCTATTGTGCCAGAGGAAAAGGATCAGTGATATGGAATGATTTTCGATGCAGATCTCTGTAAATTCTTTTCCTTCGATCCACTCCTCCACATTCTGCATCAGCACTTTCGGGCATTCCTGCTGTATCCATGCCGCTTTCTCAAGCGCCGCCTTTCTTGAAATGCCATAGTCTTCAATGATCTTTTCCACAAGTTTTTCTGTTTCAATCTGTTTCATCATGAACAGCCTCCTTTCTTTTGTCTAAATTTAAACATGTGTAGCTGCTTTCATCATTAGAGACAGATTTTTCTTTTGAAACTGTATACAACTCCTTTTGAAACTGCCCATTTAAAGGCAAAAAAAACTGTCGTTTACAGGAACTTCATTGATTCCTGTAAACGACAGCTTCGACCGTCTTCTGATACTTATTTAAAAATCTCTGTACCAAGAACAGATACTAATTGATAAACATTTCATTTCTCCACTCATTTGCTTCTTTCTCTCTGCCTGTTTGTATTAATAGCGACACATATTCATGAGACAGATCATTCCATATATCCTTTGGAATATGCTTCATTGAAAGCAAACTTTCAAGACCTTCCCAGATCTTATTCTCAGCTCCTGCAAAATCTCCCATATTTCTTTTGCACTCTGACCATTTTTTATTGAATATGGCCTGACGCGGGTTTCTGAAAAAATGACTGATTTTTTTTGCTTTTCCAAAATATTTATCGGCGTTGGAAAAACAATATTTCTTCATATAGCATTCTGCAATTTCACAATAATGCGAAAATAATGTCTCTCTTCCCTGCCAGCCAGATAATACATCGTCCTCATCTGAATCATCAAATTCTAGCAACAAGGCTAATCTTTCGTCCATATCTTTTTTACCGGATGCATAGGCTGAAAGATTCATCAATACCAGAGCTGAATCTGTATCTTTCTTAACCTCCTTAAAAAAATGATAAAGTGCTTCATGAAGTTGGTTTGCTTCCTCTTCAAGATCGTTATCATAAAGTCTTAAAGCAAAATTATAGCATTCCACAAATGGATCTCTGTCATATGCCTTATATTCAAGATCCACAAGTTCCTTTTCCGAATAGGAACCATTCTTAGCACAGCTGACACGATTGAAATTTTTTTCCTTAATATCATGGCATTTTGATGATACAATGAAAGCACATTTGCGCATTGCGATAAGCATCTTTTTATATCCGTCAAACCCGTCTGTAAGTAACTGTGCATATATTTCATCAATATTGTCCTGCTGTACATTATCAATCCACTGCGAGAAGTAATTTAGTAACATTGAAAGGTCAAAATATGCTTCTGCCAGTTCTATCCAGCAATCGTCCTGCCCTTTTGCCACATAATTCTCATACACAGTGACACTATATCTGATTAGCGACAATGCCTTGCGTATCCTGCGAATATCACACACATCATCATCTTGATCCATTTGTTGTTCCAGCAAAATTTTCTGTTCTGGTTTATTGGGAACAAACTGTTCAGAATTAAGATTTATCAGAATTCCCAAGTCATTTTCCCATATCATATCATATTCAACCGCAAGATAGTTGCCACTAATTCTGCACAATGAAGCAAGCTTTTCAGCATATAATAATGCATTTTCTTCGTACAGTTCCCGATATAATTCAATTGCCCGTTCCATACTATCTACTATGATCTGTTCACTGCTGAATGGTTCTGCATAATTCATTCTGCAAAAAATGTTCAACGCATCCGCATAGTTAACTTTCCATCGGATAGGATCTTTCTCATACAGTATCTCAAGCAAATCGATTGCCTTTTCAATGTATTGTCTACTTTGCTTTCGCGGGATTTCATGCGTGTCATCAGATGTGATATGATACACTAACAATCCGGCATTTCTCCGATAATACAGACCCGCCAGTCGGCTATAAAAATATGCCTTCTCTACCATGATATCATCATCATTCTCACAAACCGTCGGAAGAACCTCCAGAGCAGCAGATACAAATTTATCAGACACCTGTTCATCGTGCTCATTCACAAATGCCAGCAGCGAAAACAGATTAAAAATTTCAGGATTACCCAAATCAATTTTTGATGCCAGGTCAAGAACCTCGGATGTGTGTTTTATTGAACTATCCACATGTTCAGCTTGGAAAAGAATATCTGAATCCAGTAAAAGTCTCAGGATTTCACAATGAATCTCATAGCTTTTTTTCTTGTCTCCAGTTTTACTTATCACATTCATTAGCTTTTCGTACATGCTAAGTGCCATTTCGTAGTTTCGCGATACACCTTCCCCGATTCTGTACATGTTGGCAAGTTTTTCCATCGCTGGAGCATAATTCGCGTTACTTGCCTGACTGATCAATTCAGTCGCACGATCATAATCCAGTTCTACATCAATTCCATTCAGATATGCCAGTCCAATAAAAAAAAGATGCATTGGATCATCCGATCTTGCAGACACTGCAATATCCGTGAAGTTTTTATAAAAACAGTTTTTAAGCCGCTCTGTATTCCCAGCCTCAATGCCGTCAGGGATATCTTCGTATTTTTTCTTTAATAACTCTCTCTGTTCAAAAGTCATCTTTTCCGGAATGATTGGAAGCACAGGCAATGACATTTCTCTGGCTTTAGGATATTCCACCAATTGAACATAATTTCCCTCTTCTATCAGATTTTCTGTAACACAAAGTACAAAAAGATGACTATTGCGCATAGCCTCCGCAATGGCCTGGTTGAAACTCTCTCCCGGCACCAGATATTCATCAAACCAAATGGATATATCCCAGCAAAACGGAATATCATGAATTAATTTCATGAGTTTATTTGCTAATACGCGATCTTTTTTTCGATAACTCAAAAATATACGGGCATAAAAAGCTTCTTTTATTTTCTGCATAAGTTCATCACTAACTAAAGTAGCAGAAAGGAATTTGATGATCTTTTCTTCAAAAGTCAACGTGGTTGTATCACATGCATTTCTATCAATAAAATGGATGTCACCGCATATTTTAGCAAACTGTTCCTCAAGTCCAGATGTCAGCAATAAAGGCAGAACAGGTATATGGTGTTCCAATGCAAATGGAAGATCAAAGTCACGTGCGCGGTTTTTTCCCGTCAGAAATTTTTCCGTCACTGGAATAACCAGCAACTGCATTTCACTAATTCTGATGGCGTACTCTTTTTCATCATCCGGTTTTTCCTGACAGTACCATATTGTACAATCATATTTTTTTAAAATGATCTGGGAAATCTGTTCAAAATATAAATGAAAATCACTTGGATGACACGTAAAAAAAACATTCTGCCTCCCATAAGGATCTCCTTTTCCTCTGATCATATATTCAAATTCTTTCATCAAAACACCCCTTATACCTATCCCGTTTACCTGTATCACACTGTATGTCTATTTTACAATGTTTTATTTTTGATAAGATATGAATAAGTTCCATTTATTTGTATCTGGAATACGTCCGCTCAAATTCTCCCCGCTCCACAAAATTAAAATCTGCATCCATGACATTTCCAGCTGCATCATAGCTTATACTGTAAAAAATAATGACTGCATCTTTTTTCGCACTCTCTACTGTTCCCCAGAGGGGAGCTGTATAATACTGCTCCTTCGAATCCGGTGTGATATGCAATCCTTTCTCCCGGATCAGAAACTCAATTTCTTTACACATTGCACACTCTGCGTCCCAGGCCCAAAAAGGCTGCGGAATCTGTTCAAAGATATCGCCTTCGACCTGTCTGTGATTCTTTTCAAAAAACACCTGATCATTCGGGTACGGATTTCCTGTACTGTCTATCTTGATCCAGTCACCATGTGATGCAATCTGTCCATGTTCTGCTCCCGCCTGCAACACTTCCTGCGAAAACACCTCATATTTTTCATTCCCTAAGAGAATTATTTTTCTTCTGCGAATCAGCTCCTGAATTACGCTGCTGTCACCTCCAAGCTGATAAGCCTGCACTGTTTTTCCATGATTTTTGATTACTTTATACATGATTTGCCTCCTTCTCTGCTTAAACCTGCTCCGATAATAGCGGTCTGATGGAATGATTCCAGGATTCACAGATCGTGTCCGAATCACCGTTAATTGCACCTGCCATTTTTAATTCACCACTTTCTGTAACCGCTGCCACTCCACCTGACGAGCTGCCCGTCAGCGCAAGTACCCGTTCCTGCTTTGACCATTGCGAAACATCTGATCTCCCACGATCAAAATATGCTGCACAGGTGCCGGCAACTTTTATCTGTCCATCCGATGTCAGTCCATATACAAAGGAACTGTCTGCCGTCAGTGTGATCACATCGGCCCATTCTTCTGCCTGCCGTCTCGCATCATCCTTTTTCCCGCAAAACAGAACCCGGCCATCTTTCGTCAGCCCGGCAATACAATTACCAGACAGTGCTATCTCTTTTATCTCTGGCCAGTTATCCGGCTGTCCTGCAAATCCAATCTCATCTCTTCCATTGTCACTTATTTTTATTTTACCATCTTTCTCAAGACCTACAATCCTGTTTTTCCCAGCCTGGAGCATTTTTATATTTTTCCAGCCTGAAACATCCTTTTGTGCCAAACCTGCATATATGATCTCACCTTTTTTCGTAATTCCATACGTGCAATTCGGTGCTGCCAGAATCTGTGTGATATCACTCCAGTTCTCGGTGTTTTTCTGACCATAACCATTATCCTCACCAAACACTTTGACAGAACCGTCTGTGTAAAGCACGGCATAATTGCGTTCACTGGCTGAAAATGCCTGTACATGCTCTTCTTTTTGAATATCTCCACTGCTGTGTATGATATTCAGCTGCTGTTTTTGATCATCCAAGTACACCACACAGCCTCCCTCTGCCCGAAAACATTTTCGGGCAGCCATCTCTTTCCGTTTCTGATTCAGCAGATTCTGTTTTTCTTCTTCTACCTGCTTTCTCCACTGATCGTATGTATCTGCATTTGCAAAATATAAAATATCTTTTTTATCCATAAATATCCTCCTCTCGTTAATCAGCAACCCGCTTATCCACGGAAATATGAACCAAATTTTCGCCTTTATTTTCCACCACCGCATTCTCCAGATTCTCTGCATCCACGTTTTCTTTCAGATAAATATGATACTGTTGCTGTCCTTGTATCCTCCTTTTTCAGTGGTGTTCTTGCATAACGTACCATATCTGCCGGAATATCTTCACCAGTCAGCACATTTCCCAATTCCTGTGGGAACTCTTCCCCAAACGCACCGATCAGGCGATCTATCTGTGCATCCAGTGAAGCTGGGAGAAATGTATTTCTGATATAACGCGCATTTCCAAAATCGCGTTCCTTTCCATGTACTCGGATATACCTGGTCAATGCACGCAGTGCATTTTCTCTGTACTCTTCATCTGCAGTGATTCCTTTCGCTTCCAGCATTTGAAGTAAAATCTCTGTCAATTCTTTTCCTGTATAATTATCAAATCGGATCGTCTCTGTAAAACGATCTTTGTATCCCGGATTATTTTTCATAAATTCTCTCATTTCCTCTTCATATCCTGCAACGATCACACAAAGTCTTTCATGATTATTTTCCATATACGGAAGAAGTGCTGCCAGAATAGCCTGACCACGTCCCGTGTGATCCTGCGCCAGTTGATAGGCTTCATCTATAAACAAAATACCATCAAGTGCCTTCCTTGCAACTTTTGAAAAATCTCCCTGATTTTCCTTGTTAAATACTTCTGCCATCAAATCTGTTGCCGTATATTCCACAATGTGCCCTCTTTTTAACATCCCTAAATTTCTCAGAATCTGTCCCCAGTAACGGGCTACTGTTGTCTTTCCAGTTCCGGGGTTTCCAAGGTACACATAATGCCCCGGTTCTTTTAACTTCCCTGTCAGCATTCTTCTGCGGATTTTTTCTACCATCCTTTTTACATACTCTAATCCAATCATCGCATTCAGATTCTGTAACACTTTTTCTCTTACTTCCGAAACAGGCTGCAGGTTTTTCTGAAGTTCCTTCGGAATATGCCGTACCTCGAGGATGCCATATGTAACGTTATTCTCACAGATTGTCTCCTTCTGTGGATCCTTACTGTATGCCCTATCCATATGATTTATCAGATTTTCGGCTTCACGGGCATTCCCCCAACTTTCCGGATCCGCCGTATCCACCCAGTTCTCACAGAAATCCGGAAGCTGTTTTTCCAGTTCCCCGGAAAAACGGAATTTACTTTTTTGTGCATGCAGTTTCAAAATCTCAACCATCTCAGAAGATGTATATGGCTCAATATTCAGCTTCATGGTAAAACGGCTTGCAAGCCCCGGATTTGCCTTTATAAATGTGTCCATCTCATCTTGATAACCTGCTGCCACCACAACCACACGGCCCTTATATTCATCCATGAGCTTACATAACGTGTCAATAGCTTCCTGTCCGAAATCATTTCCACTGCTCTCCTCACGTTTCAGGCTATATGCTTCGTCGATAAACAGCACACCTCCCAGTGCTTCTTCTACCTTCTGCCGCACCAGAATAGCAGTTTCCCCAACATGACTGCCCACCAGCTTTGAGCGGTCTGCTTTTACTACATGCCCGCTTTCCAGATAACCCATTTCAAAGAAAAGCTGTCCCAGAAGTTCCGCCACCGTCGTCTTACCCGTTCCTGGCGGGCCGGTAATGACTGCATGCATCATTTCTTTTTTCTCGACAGGATTTTTAAAATCCGGCTGCAGTCTGGATGCGGTCAGATATGGGACTACTGATAACGGGGATTTTTCTGCGGTTTCATATCCTGACAGTGTTTCTTTCACCGAATCCATTCCGATAAGCCTTGTAAGCTGTTCTTTTGCAGACTCCGGTTTCTTCTTTCCGAACACTTCATAGCAGCTGTCTTTATCCAGCGCTTTTTCCGTTCCAAAGCCACGTAGTCTTGTATACAGTTCTTTGATACGAACCGGCTGCTCGCTCAGCTGCAATGCCTGGTGAAGTGCCACCGCCAGTTCCGTCAGTTCACTGAGCTGAAACTTCAGGTTATAATTGATTTTCATATACATCAGCATGTTTTTGAGTTCGAGCGCATTCGGACAAGGAATATTAATGATGTTGGCATCTTTCTTTTCCGCACTTGCCTGTCGTACTTCGTAAATATTTACCATATCCGCATCCGTATAAATGAACACGATGATATTTTGATTCTCACTTCCAATACGCTCGTATCCTGCTGTCAGTGAATGAAGAGGATCTTCCCCAAATTCCTGAAGAAATGAGGTTGGATCGTTAATGACAATAGCCGTTTTGATGGATGCATTGTACATATATGCATCCAACTGACGTTTGACAAAGGTGGAATCTCTCATCCCGAGATGAAGTGGTCCGTCACCGCTCTTCCTCTGCAAATTCTTTGGATTCTCTGATTTTGATTTCTGCATTGCAGATTTTTCTGATACACGGCAGGCATTACGACCACGTCTTAATCCGCCACAAGTGCGGGATACTGTCTGATTGGTATCTTCCTCGCTGCTGCTTTGAGCATCTTCCTTCGAATCCTTCCGCAGTAACGCATATGATATATCATCATAACAGTACAATTTATTATCCGGATCAAAAAATACGATCCGTTCATAGCCACTGTTTTTTAATTCCTGCCAGGTAAGCTGTTCAATGTTCAATTTGGAAATGCTGTCTGGATAAAACTCGTCTGCTGTCTTTCCGGTAATAAAATACAGTCTTTTCCAGGATTGTTCTGCCGTAAAATAATTTTTTGCCATTCTCATACTTCTCCTTCTTTTTATCAGCTCATCTGTGTGCGTCTCTTTACATGGGAAACCACTGAATCCGTCTGTGCTGCTCCCACAGGTTTTGCTGCCCGGGCCTTTTCATCGCCATTTTCTACTGCTGTCATATCACTTACCCGGGCGACTTCCTGATGCGTTGCATCTCCATAGCGTCCTGAGCATGGGAAGGAACAGCCTTCCAGCCCGGCACTTCTGAGTTTTTCCGCCACTTCTTTGGCAATGCGGTCTCTGGTCACTGGATTATTATCTGCATTCCCAACAATCAGCTCTATGTGGTTGGTTACCACCCCGGTATCATCCGAAATCGGTGTAATGACAACTGCCACCTGATCCCGGGTAACCGGATTCTGGAAAATAGCATGATACTCTTCACGATCCTCTCGTCCGAAAAACTCACCATCTGCGTCCGACATCTCGTAGTTTTCATCCAGAATACCGGCAATTTTGGAAGCTGTCTCGTAACGGGATACTGACATTGCCACATTGATATGTGCTGCATTCTCGACCAGTACAAGCTGTTCCTGCAGCGAGTGGATCTGTTCTTCTGCCTCTTTAAGCTGTACCCGTGTCATTTTCTCCGCATCTTCCAGTTCAGTTCGTACAGAAGTGACCTGTTCCTGCAAAACAGACAGCTGGCCAAAGGTCCAGTAATCAATACCATTTGTATACTGATAGTTGCCCTCTTCTGTCTCTATTTCATAAACTCTGCGTTCTGCATCATCCAGCGCCTCCAGAAATTTTTCCTCTCTCTTTCGAAGACTGTTGTACTGATAATTCCACTCCAGAGCTTCCAGAGACAATTCTTCTTTCATGTCCAGTGCATTATAAAATGCTTCCCGTCCTACTGTGACCGCTGACTGATACTGGCCACCTTTTATATCATCATTTGCCTGACGGATCTTACGATCCAGAAGTGCCATTTTATGTTCATCCAGCAGCTGACTCTGAAACGTCTCACGGATCTGGGCTGCCATGCGTGCTGCTTCCTGCGCCCAGTATAGTGCCAGTTCTCTATCTCCCTGCTCCCTTTCCGCAATCTGCTGTGCAAGGGAATTGACATTTTTGTTTACCTCATTCATCTCACGTTCCAGTCTGCTGCTTACCTGCGCCAGTGCACGGACATTCTCCTCTTTCTGAGCCCGAAGTTTCTGAGCAGTTTCCGTTCTGAGCTGCTCGATACCACGCCGCATTTCTCTTCTGTTTCGACTGATTTCTGACTGAAGTGACTGCTGTTCCTCCTGAAAATCCGCTTCCATGCGCTGGATCTGCTGCGCATGCTGTTGCTGCATTGCCTGGATTTTTGCATTCTGCAGTCGCTCTTTTTCCTTCAGCTGTGCATCCAGCCTCTGCACTTGTGCACTCATCTGGCTCTGTTTTCTGTCCGCTTCCGCCTGCTGCTGACGCATCTGCCGCGCCAGACGTGCATTCTCATCACGTATCCGTCTGGAAACAACGTCCATATCCCGTCTCCATATGCTGCCAATAGAACTTCTGCTGTTTAATTCAGCAGTCAGTCTCTCGATATGACTTCTCTGTTCTCTGATCATACGCTGCTCTGCGGTTTCGTAATAACTCATATGTATCCCCTTTCTAAATCCCTGAATTTCCTGCAAATTCTTTTTGTCTCATTTTTTCAAGTAATCCTTTTGGCGGGATTCCAACCATGCTCATGGTTTCTTCATCATAAAAAATTTCCGCTTCCGCCGATTTTGTTCCGATTTCTTTTGCAAAATTCTGATATCTGTCTGTCAGCGCTATGGCTTTCTGATTGGAGGATCCTCTGAGATTTTTCGAATCATTCAGCTCCTGCATGTAAGCCCCGTCGATCAGCAGATCACACACTCTCAGCAGATCTTCGTAATCCGGATTCTCTGCTTTCTGCAGTTCCTGCATCGTAAAACCGGTGTAGATCATCACCCCAATGTCCGCTTCTTTTCGAATCTCCCGAATCAGTTCTGTCAGTACCTTTGCCTGTAAAAACGGTTCGCCTCCGCTGATAGTCAGCCCCTTTCTTTGGCTTTTTAAGATTTGTTTGGCCAGCTGCTTTGTATCTGCCGAAAATCCGCCCTTCATACTCTGACTCTCCGGTGTCATACACCCCGGACATCTGCGCTGGCAGCCCTGTGTCCAAAGCACAAATCGGATTCCCGGTCCCAGTTTTGTAACACCATCCCTGATAGCATGTAACTGAATCTGCATACGTTTACTTTCCACCTCCTGCCTTTCTTCTGATCTCAATTTTTTTCTGTAAATCCATGACTTCCTGACTGACCGTTTCCAGAAATCTGTCATACTGAGTGATCAGTACATCTGCCTGCTGATTCATTTCTCTCAGCTTTTTCGTAAAATCTTCCGTATTGACATATCCATTCTCCTGCACCGCAGCCTGGATTCTTTCTAATTCTGTCCGATAAGCTGACAGTTCCTTATGAGCATCTGTTGCTTTTTTCACATCACGGAGTACCGTCTGGATATCTGCTTCAAATTCTTCCTCGAGCCTGATCGTGTATACCTGATCAGAATGCTCATATCTGCGAACCAGCAATACATCTGATCCATCCCGCTTTCCAATGGTAAATGCAAGCAGTTCCAACGGTTCTGTCAGCGATTCCGGCAAAATGTATTCCTTTTCTTCGTGAGCGATATGAAGCCTGATTCGGCTGTCTGTCTGAAACAAAACCGGTTCTGTATAAGACAGGTTTTGCAGATCCTGTCCTTTTTCTGCCAGAAGAATCTCTGTCTGGGCCTGTTTTTCCCGGTCATAAACAATCAGTTGATACGAATACTGTGCAGTATGTTTTTCAGTCTCCGTTTTTTGACTCTTCATCCTTCTGCCTCCTGTTTCATATCTTCCACGCTGACAACAGCTTTGATAATAACGTCATCATTATTTTCATCCTGCGCTTTTTTCATGATGCCAGGTTGAACGCATTCCACAATCCGCTTTTTTGTACCATCGATTTCTTCCTCTGGTGTATGAAAATAATCGTCAAACAATTCTCCCGCTTTCGGGGAATAAACATACAGGTCTAGTCCCCGTAAAGCTCTTTCATATCTAGCTAAGAAAGTTAATAAATTTTCTTCTAATTTCCGCAATTCCCCCAGCGTGTCCTGCAGAGGATTCTGTCCAAGAAGTTCTGCCTCAAGAAGCTTATCTACTTTAACAATCTGGTAAAGATGCACATAGCACCGTGCCAACGGCTGCACTTCAGCCGGATATAGTGACTTCTTCCATTTATCAAGCTGTATAAAATATTCAGATTTTATTTCATTCATCTTAGAATTTATAATTTCCATTTCCTTGGAAAACTTCCTCTGAATTGCATTGGTCTCATCACACATTTCATCATGAGTCTGCTGCATACGTTTTGTATCTTTCAGATAGTCTTCTGACAATCGAGCCATTTCTGCATTCAGCTTTTCTCTGTCCTGCTTTTGTCCATTCTCCCAATACTCCTGTATCCGTGCTTTCATCTGTTTTTCTTTTTCTTGAAGATTCTCTTCTTTCTTCCGAGCTTCCTCTTCTGCTTCACTTTTTATTTTTTCTGCTTCGGTTCTGGCCTGTTCCTTGATTCCTTCAGCCGCTCTTACTGCATCATTTATAATCTCTTTCACCTTTTTCGTTACGGTATTGTCAAGTTGTTCAAGCTGTTCACTATAACTTTTTACATACTCTTCCGTATTTATATTTGTTATTTTTTCATTTCCGTTCATTTTGTTTCCTCCTTCTATTTTCCTGTCAGTACTTCCCAGGTATCAGCTGTCGTCTTTTTGTAACATTCACCATCATCCGACTGAAGTTCAGCCTGTAATCCATAATTTTCCAATGCAGTTAACGTTAATCTGTATTCAAGCCCTTTTTTCACCTCAAAGGGAATCCACAAAATAGAATCACATTCCTGCATGCCAGCTTTTTTCAAATCCAGATTTTTCTTCTTTGATTTATAAATCCGGATCACAACTCTGGAGGACTGACTGACAAAAACGATATCCTTAGAACTGCATGGTCTTGGCATTCCACTTTTTATGAGAAATTTAATTTCACCTTCCAGCTTTTCTTCTGACGGATACCAGATGCCGTAACAACAGTCTGTCATCTGCTCAAGCACCGGATTTGCCTTTTGAATCATTGCCTTTTTCTCACCGGCTGCTTCCGTTTTCGGTTCCTGTTTTTTCTCCTGCTGTGCAATACCATACGCAAACAGGGCTGCACCATAAGCCACAGCTTCCGAAGGGCGGTGCATTACAACCGGACATTTTTTATCAAGCAGTAATTCTAACATTTCACGGATCATCGGAATTTTACTTGATCCCCCAGCCAGCACAACTGCATCAATGGAAAGCCCATCTGCATTTGCCTGATCCAGCATGTTCTGGACCAATTCCAGTGTCTGAAATACTAAGTATTGTCCTAGCTTTTCAAAACGCTCTCTCGTAAGTTCCACCTGGTAATATTCACCTTCCTGATTTAACACAGCTACGGTATAAGACTCCGTATCGGACAACGCTATTTTTGCATTGACAGCTTCCTGCCTTATTTCTTCCAGCTGCCTTTCATTGCCGGGTGAAAACTGATATTTCTTCTGGAGCACAGACAAAATTTCACGAAACAGCAGTTCATCGAAATCTTTTCCACCTACCTGTTCCAGACCATCTTTCAAGTGGAGTGTATAGGGAGTTCCCTCACTCTGTGCAGTCACCACTGCAGTGTCAAATGTTCCATGTCCCAGATCATAGACAAGAACGGTAAACTCTTTCTTTTTAATGCGAATCTGCTCCGGGGCAACATGCTGCATATAATGCAGATAATCAAGTGCTACTGCCGCCGGTTCCGGTATCCGGCCAAGTACATGGATCGGCTTCTCATCAATCATTAGATTTTCAATACTTTTCTGCATCGTATCCAGCATTACCACATCATCTGCAATGGACGCCGGAAATGTAAATACCACATCGTAGATCCGGGGAATTCCCTTATTGGCCAGTTCCTCTTCCGCCAGCGTAAGCAGATCCCGGACAACCGCTGCATAAATGCGGTTCACTTCTACAGGTTCCGTGACTTGCGGAACCGCAATGGTTCCCTCCCTGAGCCGTGTTTTTACAGCATGAACCAGCTGCTGCGGGGTTCTGGCAAATTTCCGTTTTGCCGGTCTTCCATTCGAAAATACTTCTATATGCTCGCCCGATGGAGCTTCGACATAGGCCACCGTCGGCATTCCAAGCTTCGCCAGGGAAGCCGGAAGTAATGGAATCGGATCGGTCTTCGAATTTTGAACTACGGATGCATATCCATACCCATTCCCGATGTCCAATCCTAATATATATTTTTCCTGATTCAGATAATTCATAGATACCTCCTCTTACGATTTGCTGAGATTGAGCAATTCCACATTATTCTGAATTTTATTTTCCGGATGATCGGCCTCTCTCGCTTCAATCGTAAGTACACCCAGTTCATCAATGCACAGGCGTGTTTCACTTTTGGTTCCTTTCGGGACTTCCTTTCCGCGATCTAATTGAACCTGCATGATTTCCGTATAATCGTCAGATACATTCTCAGAATTTGGATGTGCTGTTTTTGCTTCGTTTACCCGGAATATGGAATAGCGCTGCTTATCCAGAAGCGTGTAGGAACACTGAAAATCGGTTTTATACGGAATTGGCGTTCCCGCCGGAATGTAGGTCGAAATATAGCCCGTTTCATCTTTCTTGCTATGAAAAAAGCGGATTCCCAGATCATATGCGGTTCTGCGCTGAATCACTGATCCATTACTAAATCCATTGTTCACTTCTGTTGTTCCAAACCTTGCGGCACCGTAAGCAATTGCCCGGCTCGGTCGAAAATCTCTGATTTTTTCTTTAAACTCCGGGAGTTCTGTCTCCATCGCCTTGCGGATCATCGGCATCTGGCTGGCTCCTCCGGTCAGGATAATGTAATCCGGCTGTTGGTTTGAATGCCTTGTAAGCATTTCCTTTGTTTCTGTCATGGTCCTCATCAGTAACTCCCTGGAAGCGCGCTCAAACTCCTCTCGGGTCACCTGCACTGACAGATACTCATCGTTGTAAAGCAGCTCTGCCTCCGCATAAGAATCAGCACTTAAATCCTTTCGGATCCTTTCCGATTCCGCACGCAGCACTTCTTTGTGTGACGGTTTTAGCGATACCTGAAATTTATCCGTAAGCAGCTGATACATGATCTCATCAAACTCTGCACCGCCAACATCTTCCAGCCCACCGACATCGATGATGTCGTAATAGTAGATATCCCCTTCCCTGTTTTTTCTACCCTGAGGGTAAACCGCCACCAAAGCCAGGTCAAAAGTGCCCCCGCCAAGATCATAGACAAGAACTGCTGCTTCTTTGTTGTCACTGACTTCAGACAGATAATCCAGGGCTGCTGCTGCCGGTTCTGCAATCGTTCCATACACCTTTACCGGTGTTCCGTCAGCCAGAGTTGCTTTTTCGACCTGCTCGATCAGACGCTGTCTCTGTGCAAAGGTATAAGTAGCCGGATAAGACAGGGAAAGCAGATTGGTCGATAACTGCCAGCCCGACTGCAATTGTCTGTCAGCCAAACGTACACAATGCTGTATTACCGCTGTAATCGCTTCATCGTATGAAAACTCTTTGTTATCCAGTGTCATCTTCCCACCAAGATGACGTTTCAGATAACGTTTTCTGTTCTGCACAGGTCTTGCCCGGCTCCGTACCGCATCTTCTCCACAGAGAACTCCTGTTTTTTCGGAATAGAAAAATACACTTGGGATTCCTTCATTTAAGCCGCCCGGAAGAAGGTCATGTACAGCTCCTCCAAGTTTTGTATTACTGTCAAAATCTGAAATAAAACATGGAAAAGAATTACAGTTTCCAAAGTCCAAGCCGATCACGATCGGTTTTGTATCCATTTTTGCCGCCATTTTACACACTCCTTTATCATAATTTTTGTACCGGATTCTATCTGAACGCCATTTTCAGTGCATATCCGATGCCAAACAAAATGATCAGAATCGGCATAACACCGTTGATCAATGTTCCGATATGATTCACAAAGGCCTGTCCAATAAAAGCTCTGTATCTTATACAACTCGCAATGAATAAGATTCCAATTCCAACGCCCCATCCAATGAGGAAACGCCGAACAACCATCCAGATTTCCCACAATTCATAGCTCATCATTTTTTATCACCTCCAAAATCTGCTTCTGATCCGCCAGCGCAAACGAAACAGCATGTATACGATCACCGCAATTGCTACAAAAGCTACGATTCCATAAGAACATATCTTTTCTGCGAAAACGGCCATGGCCGCCATGATCTTATTCAGATTGACCAGCATCACAACTGCCACGATCACAGACAAGATACCCAGTATTCTTGTCACGATCTGCGCCGGTGAAAGGTTCCGGATCCCAGCCATTCTGTCTGACTGATTTTGAAAGATATTTCTTCTACGTCTCATCTCTCGTCTCTCCTCCGTGAATATCAATTGCTTTTTTACTGTCTGTCCCATCCTGCATAAATTCATCGGCACGAACCAGGTAAATATCATTTCCCTCCATGGTTTCTAACGCCACATATTCTACCGGATTTGCAAATCGAAATGGCGATGCATGGAGATCCTGGCTGCGCACACGCTGGCGTGATTCTGATTGGATCTGCCAGGTGACTGCCCGCTGAACAGTAAATAAAAGATGCGGTGGTGTACCCGCTGTCGGTACCGGAAAATAATATTGATAGTTACCAAATATCCGTTCTGACAGTTCATCTGTCGCTGCAGGTGTCGACTGGGAAAACATCACGATATTCGCAAATGCCATATCTCCGGCATTCTTTAAATCATTCACTGGATTTTTCGCCAGAAACATAAGCTCTATCTGCCCCATGGAATTCTCCTGTAGCAGATACTGCAGGAGTTCGTCTTTCTCCGCTTCAAATGTCATCTCATCCAGAATCACACGGAACCGTCTCCCCTGTGTCAGACAGTTATAAATTTCTTCTTTCAAATATGTATTTAATATCCGGTTGTTTTTGGATACGCTATAAAACGCTGACAGACTGATATTTTCCCTTATTCCATTCTGGAAATTGCACGCCGTATCATTTCCCGGTGCGGAAACATTCTCAAAGATTTCTTCCAGATGTGTGCAAATCTGGCGCAGGAGCATCCCTGCCTGATGATTCGCCCGGATATTGTCAGCAACTGTATTTGAAAGTCCATACTGCAATACAAATGCTGAGATCACATCTTCGTTTTCCCGCAAAAGTTCTGTCATGGCCGGCAGGGAAAGCGGATATTTCACGGCAATGATATCCAGCAGTGCCTCTGTATAGATCTTTACTCTTTCCATCGCCACACCAATTCCCATTTCCTGTGCTTCCAGACTCACCAACTTTTGAATCTGCTGTTTTGACATTCCAAGCAATGGATGATAATTTTTTTCGGATGGGGCAGAAATTCTTATATTTGTAATCTTTCCTTGTTTTCTTCGTTTCTGAAGTTCCTCAAATAATTCCAGACGGCCAGAGAGTAAGATCGTTGGCATATCCGCCTTTTCCATACAGCTGTCGATCAGACTCAGTATCAGTTCCTGATCTCCGGCTCTTTCTCCCACAACAAGCAGATCTCCACGAATATTCCGGAAAAACCCGTGTCTGTCGATCGTTCCTTCAAACACGTTTCTATTTCGATTTAATTCTTCACATGTATATGTAACCTTTCGTCTGTTACCCATTTTTCTCTCCTTTCTATGCCTCGTTCCCCTCGGACAATCTTACTATAGGTGTTTTTTACAGTTTCAAACAGCACGCCATAAGACCGCTTTGAAATGAAACTGATACCGGATACACGGAAATTTTGAAACTGTATAAAATAAACTATGCATTTGTAAAAAAGCAAACAAAAAAGAGAAGAAAAATGCTTGTCTTCTTGCATTCTTCTTCTCTTTTTCAAGATTTTATTTTTCGTTACTACTCTTTACACCGAAACGTGATCTTCACCCGGAACAGATCATCCTCCAGGCTCAGTTCAAATTTGCCGCCCATCAGCTCGGTAAGCATTTTGGAAATCGAAAGTCCCAGTCCGCTTCCCTCAGTGCTGCGGGATTCGTCTCCACGCACAAACCGCTCCGTCAGGCTGTCCGCATCCACGTTCAACAGTTTTTCGGATATGTTTTTCATCGTAAAGGAGGCCTCATAACCTTCTTTTGCCACTTCCACATACACGCGGGTATCCGGCATCGCATATTTCGACGTATTGTTATACAGATTTCCGATGACACGCCAGAGCTGCCGTCCGTCCGCATAAATCATCACGGCTTCCTTTGGGAACTTACTGATCACGTTCAGGCCCTTCTGCTCCAGTTTCTCATTGAACTCGCCGCCGGTCTGACGCACCAGTTCCACCAGATCAATATCATCCATCTGCAGGGTGATGTTTCCAGAAGAAATACGGGATACGTCCACCAGATCTTCCATCAGCTGTTTTAAGCGCAATGCCTTGGATTCCAGCACTTCGATATACGCTTCCGCATTCGGGTTATCGATTTTTTCCCGGCGCAGCAGACCGATATAATTGATGATGGAAGTCAGCGGTGTTTTGATATCATGAGAAATATTTGTAATCATATTTGCCTTCATACGCTCATCCTGCACACTCTCACCGATGGCAGTGTCCAGACCTTCGCTGATATGGTTGATACCCTCAGCCAGCTGATATTCGTCACCCTGATATTCTTCCAGATTCAGCTTGTAATCAAATTTTCCCTGGGTGATCTGCTCGATTCCTTCCAGTATCTTGCGCCGCTGAATGACACGCTGTGAAAAATAGATCAGAGTGAACAGCAGGAATATGATCAGCAGAATATAGGCCCAGACAAATCCACAGTGAAAGGCCAGATATGCAACCACAACGTTTGCCAGGACAATTCCCCAGATGACAAACGTCATCCGGTTGCCAAGGTAACGGTTATGCAAGGTATCTTTCAGATTGACGATCAGCCAGTGCAGATAACTGTTTTCAAAAAACGTATCCGCTTTGACACGCCGCACCAGACTTAAGTACATTCCCATAAATACGCAGTTCCCCAGCACCGTAAAAGTACCAACGATCACCATACGTCCCATGACACCGTAATCCTGATGATGCACCCGCATTCCAAGCACCGCCAGCGCCACACTGGACAAAAACAACAATGCGATCGGTATTTCTGTCCGCAGCCTGTCAAAATTGGCCAGATGGATTTCCTTATCTTCACTGCGCTTTGCCGCCGCAACCGTCATGTAGCACAGTCCCACAAGCCAGACAATAATGCCGACTGCCGCCAGTACAAGGCTTCGCTGCGCCCAGGGAAACAATTTATCAAATTCCCGTTTTGCCACCGCAAGGTCATCTTCCTTAGGAAAGTTTACATCCACCGCAACGATCAGCGTAAAATCACCTTTCTGCAGTTCATTGTACTGCGCCATGTTCTGATAATAGTTTTTCTCCATGCCGCCGATATTTGTCTCAAAACGGAAAGTCTTGTTGTTATAACTCAGATAACGTCCATAATTTAATGCCGTCTCATAAGCGTCCTCCTGCTTTTTTACATCCTTCATGTTGGTCACATACGTACCGTTTCTGAGATTACTCAGCCAGTAATAGACGTTCGTATTGTTCTGATCATATTTATTGTTATAAACTTTATAGTCCGCAATCTTTTCCGGGGAGGCATTTGCGGTCTCCGGACGATTTTCGTCATATACACCATCTGTCTCAAACTGCTCTTTCAGATTCAGATAATCCAGCAATTGTATCATCTGTTTGGAAAACGTCCGCTCAAAATACCCGGATTCCACAAAAGAGGAATTCTGCAGATCTCCCATGTTCAGCATATTCTGGTTGACACAGGTGCTGAACAGCACAATACTGACAGATGCCACCACAGCTGCGATCATCTGCAGTCCGATCACAATGGCCTTTGCCAGTGATGAATAGCGCTTTCTGTTCTGTTCCATCGACTACCTCGGTTCTGTCTTTTCGATTTTGTATCCAACGCCCCATACTACTTTCAGATACTGGGGATCTTTTGGGTTGATCTCAATTTTTTCTCTGATATGACGGATATGTACAGCCACCGTATTGTCCGCCCCGATCGCTTCCTCGTTCCAGATGCTTTCATAAATCTGATTGATGGAAAATACTTTTCCCTGGTTTTTCACAAGCAAAAGCAGAATATTGTATTCAATCGGGGTCAGACGCACGTTTTTACCATCCACGGTCACTTCTTTCAGATCATCGTTAATGACGAGTCCGCCGGTCTGAAATATCTTGCTTGACTCTGCAACGTTTCCGAGTCTGGTATAACGCCGCATCTGGGAATTGACCCTTGCCACCAGCTCCAGCGGATTAAATGGTTTGGACACATAATCATCCGCTCCCACGTTCAGTCCGAGAATCTTGTCAGAATCTGCGGTTTTTGCAGATAGCACAATGATCGGCAGATTACTCCCTTCACGGATTTTTAAAATCGCGCGAATGCCGTCCAGGCGCGGCATCATGACATCGATGATCACCAGCTGAATATCTTCTTTCTTCAGCATCTCCAACGCCTGCACACCATCATATGCTTTAAAAACCTGATAACCTTCCTGTTGCAGATATATTTCAATGGAATCAACTATGGAAGTGTCATCATCGCATACTAAAATATTGTTCAATGGAATTCCTCCTATTCTTCTCTGCCAAAAATCAGATCCTTTAAGATCGCACTTGCATCCCGTTTTTCTTTTTTTCGGTGTTGGATCTGTTCCTGTTCCCTGGCAAGCTCATCGGCCAGTACCGCCTGACGGATACTCTCTTCGTCCGGGAACTCCGGATTGGGATGTTCCTGCGGTTCCTCTGCTGTATCAGTTTCGCCTTCCTGACCGCTCTGCTCTGTCTCCTGGCTTGCTTTCCACTTAAAGTATGCTGCATTTGTATTAATCCTGATATCCGGTTTTTCCGCCGGAAGCGGTTCTCTGGCCAGTTCCTCCGATTTCTTTGTGCCGGAATTTTCAAAATACTGTTCGTTCACTTTAATATCCGGTTCAGATGGCGGAATATACATCATACTTCTGGCATACTGCATACCGACCTCTTTTTCTGCCTCCAGATCACGGTTTTTCCGTGCCCGCTGACGGTTGATATCATCAATAATAGATAGATACTTCTTCGTGTCTGTCAGATCTGCCAGCTGTCCCTGCAGTTCATTTTCATGGGATTGCAGCTTATCTTTCTGCTCACGCAGCTCTTTTTTAAACTGCATAAACAGATCATTCATGGAATCATTGGTCTGATCCATGAGATCACGGATCGCCCCGATCATATCCGCAGTATAAATTACCGATGCTGCATAGACATCTTCCGCATTGGCATTTGCCGCCTCAATGATCTCGTTTCCTTTTTTCTGAAATGCACGCTCCGCATTATTTCTGCTCTGGCGGGTCTGCTCGTACTGCTCCATCATATCGTAAATTCCCTGATTCAGACGATCCAGCAGCCCCAGAAATTTCTTGCGGTCAATAATTACTTTATCCGGATGTCCATCTACCATCTCACTTTTGGAAAAAGTGACATGAATTTCTTTTAACACCCGCTCTACTTTATCCTGTGGACTCATTCTTTCCTTGATATCTCCTTCTTCTTTTCCTTTCCTTCAATCCTGCCGGAAATCATACCAGATGGCAACACTCCCGCATCCGATATACTGATTATTACTGTCTCCCTGTTCTTCAAAAACACTCATATCCAGGCTTCGATAACATCTATTACACCTCGATCAATTCATACTGATCCGTGCCAAGTCCGATTTTTACCGCATGCTCAATGCAGCTTCTCCAGTTGGTATCCGGATGTGTAAAATAGAAATGATCGTGTCCGTGCCCACAGTCGCAGTCACCGTGCTCATGCTCCAGATGCTGCATATTCTCTGCCAGCACACTGTCTGACAATACCGGTTGCTGATTGCACAGATCCGCACATGCCATATCCAGTGCAACCGGGTCAAAGGATGCCAGCATACCAACGTTTGGAATGATCGGACGGTCATTTTCCGAATGACAGTCACAGTTCGGTGATACATCGCAGATCAGTGAAATATGGAAACACGGACGGTCTTTACAGATTGCCAGTGTATACTCTGCCATCTTGCAGTTTAAGATATCATTAGACTCAGATGTCCCCGGTGTCACTGCATCCTTCGGACAGACGCCGATACATCTTCCGCATCCCACACAGCTGTCATGGTTGATCTCTGCTTTGCGCTCAACAATAGTGATCGCATCATGGGCACAGACTCTTGTACACATACCGCATCCCACACAGCTCCTTTGTCTTACATATGGTTTCCCTGCGCTGTGCTGTTCCATTTTACCTGCACGGGAACCACCGCCCATACCAATATTTTTAATCGTTCCACCGAAACCGGTTGCCTCATGCCCTTTAAAATGTGTCAATGAGATCAGAATATCCGCATCCATCAGCGCACGGCCGATTTTTGCTTCTTTGACATATTCGCCATCCACCGCAACAAATGCCTCATCCGTACCTTTCAGTCCGTCTGCGATGATCACCGGACATCCGGTTGCATATGGGGTAAATCCGTTCATGTAAGCCGTCTCCAGATGATCCACCGCATTTTTACGGCTTCCTACATACAACGTATTGCAATCTGTCAGGAAAGGTTTTCCACCCTGCTCTTTTACGATATCTGCAATGACTTTCGCATAATTCGGTCGAAGAAACGCCAGGTTTCCATACTCGCCAAAGTGAATTTTGATTGCTGCATAATGATCCTGAAAATCGATGGTTTCAATACCTGCGGTCTTTACCAGACGCGCCAGCTTCTGCATCAGATTTTCGGTAAAACTTGTCTTAAAGGAAGTAAAATAAACTTTTGATTTTTCCATTGCCCAAACTCCTTCTATATTCATATAAATTCATTCTACATTTCTTACAGTTTACCATAACCATTCCTTTGTTTACAGTTAATTTTTTATTAAATGGATATAAGTATAGTTGATTTACTGTTACAGTTCACTCATCATATGTATTCAGATATCGATCATGCTTGCATGAGGAGATATCAAGATACATAATGATGAAGAGAGCGCCTTTTTATGAGCAAAAGAGTTCGCTGTGCGAACGATACTTCTTGAATGATAATTCAAGAAGGGTTGGAGAAGTCCTGAAAGGACGTTTTGCGAATGGCGCGTGTGAGCTGTAACGACCTGCATTCAAATTCTGTCTGCATTTCACACATATCCACCACTTCCCCCGTCATCTTGCCATTTCCCCCATTTTCCTGTAAAATGCTATCGGAAAAACAGAATGAAACTTATGACAAAATTTTGAAGAAATTGCAGTACTCCCACCAAGAAAGATTTTTGTAACTCACTACTTGTAAAAGAGAAAGTCTCAATTTCGACTGAAGGAAACGTTAAATCTATGGAAGTAATTCGTACTTATGGAAATATCATAAAAAAATATGCTCCTGACCATCCGCTGGCTGCCTTTCGTATGATCAAAGCCGGACTGGCCCTGGAGCAGTTTCGCAGTAAGCATCTGGCGGACAAAAGAATGCCCGGCGCTTACCAGTATTTAAATACCTATGCGGTTGGAGAAGTTCTGGCTGCCTTAAAGCACCCGGAGACCTCCGTCTGGGCAAATATTTTTGCTCCGGTGGAACTATTACAGTGTTTTGGATTGCACAGTCTGTCGATTGAATGCCTGTCCTCTTTTTTATCCGGCTTCACCATCGAAGATTATTTTCTCGATTATGCCGAAAACGAAGGACTGGCCTCTACCCTGTGTTCCTATCACAAAAATTTCATTGGTGCCATCGACAGCGGCATCATCCCGCCAGCAGCTTTTGCCGTGACAACCTCTACCATCTGCGACGGAAATATCAACACCTTCCGACATCTGTCCGAAAAGCACCAGGTGCCGTCCTTTCTGATCGACGTCCCGCAGTACAACACACCGGAAGCAAGAGAATATGTCACGGAGCAGTTAAAAGAACTGATCGCAATGCTGGAAGATACTTTCCACAAAAAATTTCAGGAAGAAGAACTGGTTTCTATCCTGCAGCGTGAAAATGAATCCAAAGCCTGTTATGAACGCTGCCTGAAAAATCTGCGGACGCATCATTATCCGTCCACGCTGACCATGCAGATGTACATGCTGTTTGCGTCACATATGAACATTGGAACACCGGAAATTCTGCATTTCTATCAGCAGATGGAAGCAGAAACCGCTGCCGCGCCGGAATTTCACGGCACCAATATTCTCTGGGTTCACCTGCTGCCTTATTATCAAGAAACCTTGAAGGAATACTTTAACCTGACCGATGATTATCAGATTCAGGCAATCGAGATGAATCTGGATTACCGCACACCGCTGGATACCGAACATCCTCTGGAAGCACTGGCCGACAAAATGATCCACAATGTCTATAACGGACCTTATGAGCGAAAAGCAAAACTGGTATCGGGACTTGCACAGGATCTGCAGTCTGACGGTGTCATTAATTTCTGTCACTGGGGATGTAAACAGTCCTCCGGCGGCGTTATGCTTCTGAAAGAAGAACTGGATAAAAAAGATATTCCGCTTCTGATCCTGGATGGAGACGGCATGGACCGCAGAAACAGTCACGACGGTCAGATCCGTACCCGATTTGAAGCATTTTTAGAAGTATTAAAACAGCGAAAGGAGGAGACATAATGCTGGCTTATTTTTGTAAATATGTCCCGGAAGAACTGCTGCAGGCCTTCGGCACAGAACTTGTCTGTATGGAACCGCATGTGACGAATTTCACCCAGGCAGATGCCCTGATGCATCCAAATATGTGCTCCTTCTCCAAAGCAGTTCTGGAAGGATTCGAAAAGCAGGATTATGAGGGAATGATCTTTACCTCCTGCTGCGACAGTTCACGACGGCTGTACGATATTTTATGTCAGCAGTTTCCGGATAAATTTTTCTTCTGTCTGGATCTGCCTCGCAAGATCAATGACTTTGCTGTGACGCTTTACACAAAACAGCTGCAGAAACTGATTGAGGCCTATGCAGCTTTTTCCGGAAAAACATTTTCAGAGCAGAAGTTGTTGGAAATCTGTAAAAAACGTGCCGTTGAACCAAAACCGGCAAATGATTCTCAGATAAATGGCCTTCATATCGCCCTTGTCGGCGCCCGCCCGGGCAGCGAGATCCGTCAGCTCATCACTGATCATCAGGCCGAAATCACACTGGATCTGACCTGCACCGACATTCAGCGCAGCTATGACCTGAATTCTGACCAGATTCTGCCGGCTTATGCACATGCCCTGCTGGATCAGCTTCCCTGCATGCGTATGGCTCCCGCATCCAACCGCCAGCGTATTCTGGAAGCCTATGAGGACCGCATTGACGGCATTATTTACCATACCGTTAAATTCTGTGATATTTATGCTTATGAATATACCAAACTGCACGAAACATCCAGCTTACCGATTCTCAAAATCGAAACCGATGCCACCGCTCAGTGTGGCGGTCAGATTTTAACCCGACTGGAAGCATTTTTAGAATCCCTGCGTGCACAAAAAGGAGAATCTATGTTATTTAAAAATAAACGACAGCAGTCGGAAAACTGTTCTGTTGAAACACAAGACACGGTTTCCGATACTGCAAATGCAAAAACAGCTGACGCAACCGATGCGCCTGTCTATGTCATGGGAATTGACAGCGGATCCACTTCCACAAACGCTGTAATTTTAAATGGGAATCGTGAAATCGTTGCTTCTGCCGTGATCCGCACCGGAGCAAAAAGTGGAGAAAGTGCACAGCGCATTTTAGAAGAAATTTTACAGAAAGCAGACCTGCAGCGCTCGGATCTGACCAAAATCGTGTCCACCGGATACGGACGTGTCAGCATTCCGTTTGCAGATGAGAACGTGACCGAGATCAGCTGCCACGGAAAAGGCGCGCATTATCTGAATCCGGAAATCCGCACGATTCTCGACATCGGCGGTCAGGACAGCAAAGCGATCCATCTGAATGAAAAAGGAGATGTAACCGATTTTGTCATGAACGATAAATGTGCTGCCGGAACCGGTCGTTTCTTAGAAATGATGGCCCGAACGCTGGAAGTGGATATTTCGGAACTTGGACCGCTGTCTCTGAAATCCACAGAAAATATCGAGATCAGCAGTATGTGTTCCGTGTTTGCAGAATCGGAAGTTATCTCGCTGATCGCGCAGAACAAAGAAACTTCTGATATCGCACATGGCATCCATATGGCCATCGCTGCAAAAGCCATTTCACTGATGCGCCGTGTCGGACTGGAACCAATGTTTATGATGACCGGCGGTGTGGCCAAAAATCCGGGCGTGGTTAAGGTGCTGGAAGAACAGTTGAAAGCGCCACTTTTTATCTCTGAGGAACCGGAAATTGTGGGCGCACTTGGTGCGGCGTTGTATGGACTCGAAAACGTACTTTGATTTTTTAGCTTCTTTTGTGGTTAAATTGTAGGTTAATAAAAAAAATCCGTAAATTTTGTTCTGTCAGCTAACAATCGCTTTCCAGAAAAAAATTTACGGATTTCTTTCATTTACGTTTTGTATTTATACTTTCACATGACATTTTTTGAAAAACAAAATATAGCATACAGCAAAATATTTTGCGCTTTTTCATTTATGTTCTATAACATTAACTACATCATACGATGTTCATAGTCTTGTAATTCATGGAAAATATTATCAATGAATACAACGTTTTCTTCTATCCGATACAACATAAAATATCGATGTGATAAAAAATTAATACGCCTGTATCCCAGCATCTGTAAACGTGGATTTTCACATAATTTAAGACTTCCTGCCACCTGTGCCAAACTCTTTTTTGTTGCTTCAAAATCATTCAGAACATTTTGTGCTGCCTGAATGTTTTTCTTTTCAAAAAGCAGATACTGGATAAACTGATCTAAATCCCTTTCTGCATCTGATGTAACAACAACTTTATAATCCATACCGATTCCTCATTTCTGCAATCACATCATCCGCATCACGATAGTCTCCCTGTTTTGCATGCATACGTGAAGTCTCAAGTTTATCCATAAATTCACTTTCAGAAAGAGTTCTATACGGATTAACCGTTTTTTTCTTTATCTCAAAAGGGAATCCGTCATTTGCTATTGCCTGTGTCAAAAATATTCTGATTGCAGTTGTAGTGTCCATTCCAAGATCCTTAAATAACATATCTGCTTTTGATTTTATATCATCATCAACTCTTACCTGTATTGTGCTTGCCATTGGATTTTCTCCTTCCTGTTTTTTTGTTTAATTATACTGCTATATTATATATATATCAATACATATGTATTATTTTTGCATTTATTCATACAACAAATAAACTTAAAAATCCCAAAAACAAAAGTATGCCACCTTTTATTTTTGGGATTCCAGGTTCACCATGAACTCATATTATCTTTTTGCCTACTGTAAATATAACATATACATATTTTCGTTTCAATATGTATTATACTTAAAGCCACTAAAAGCTTTAATTTACTCCATCTGAATCATATTTATCAGACTTTCCCCAATTACAATGTTCACACAACGTGCGAAGATTTGACTTTACTGTCTTTCCACCCTTTGCTACTGGCTTAATGTGATCCACATGTAGTTTTGCCCCATCAGCAGCTGACCGTCCACATAACACACATCGAAAACCATCTCTTTTTAAAATATCATATCTCAAGGAATCTGACATTGCTTTTCGCTGATATTCCTTACTTTCCTGGAATTTCTTATTTTCAACTGCCTTCTTAAATGCTTTTTCTAATTCATATGAATAGAATCGTTTACTTTCCTTATATGAATTTTGTCCTTTCGGGCTAGTATACGATTTATAGCAAATAATTTCTATGTCTTGAGCTGGATTTTTCTCAATAGAATCACACAAGTCAAGCTCTACGTCATGATATTTTTTCCACGATAATTTTAACTGTTTAACATATTTCTCATCAGCATATGCATGTACCTTTTGTAATTCGTAATCATATGCTTTCTTTAAAGTAGCATTTTCCAGCAAACACGCTTCTTTTCGTTTGAGTTCACTCATATTTGACGCAACCATCTGCTGAAAAAAATCGTCCAGATTAAATCGATCAAACATCTGTTTTGAAGTCAACACTTTAGAATATACTACTTTAGAAGAAACATTATTAAAATCATATTCATCATTTAACCGCATTATATCCGAATATCTTTTGCTAGTCTCAATAACTTTTGGTTTATACTTTTCTTTTTTAGCCCTATCTATCAGAAATATAATTATGCCAATAGCCGCAATGCATAAACCAATTAAAATTACAATGGTAAAATCATTTTCTCCCATTACTCTCTCTTTTCTCTATTTGCATTATCCTAACCTTTAGCTATATTTTTCATTTAATATTTCCGCCAGTTTATGTATCGAATTTGACAATGTCTCATAACAGATCCCATAAGTTACCAGTTCTGCCCCATACGGATCCAGAATCTCCAGCTCATCGCCGGTCAGATCTGTCAGCACTTCCACATTCTGTGCGCCTTCCATCTCCAGCACTTTTTCCTTTGATGCCTGATCAAAAGTCAGAATCAGCGTCGTTTCCCCAAAATCCGTTGATTCCAGCTGGCTGGAGGTATAATTTTCCAGCGTAATGCCGTTGCTGATCATAACCGCTTCCGCCTTCTGGTTCAGCGGTTCCGGAAAAAGTACCACAAAGCCCCGCGCCAGAATCTCCACCGGAAAATTCAATTTTTCCCGCTGCAAAATGGCCGCGGCCATGGGCTCCCGGCAGATCGCACGTTTCCCCACAAAGATTATCTTCTCTATATTTTCCAAATTTTCACCTCGTTACTACTTAACTTCTACTGCAGACCACTGGTCATCTAAGCCAGACAATGTTCTCGTAAGCTTATTTTCATCCAGATTTTCACAGCAATCTGCGTATAAACACTTAAAAATCCAGTTTAGACCTCGATCACCTGATGTCCTGCTGCCTTCAGCAGACGGTTCATGATCGCATGACCAATCCGTGGTGTGGCAAAACTCTCAGAAAAGATCACGTCCACATCCCGCTCATCAAAATCACGCAGGATCGCATACAGATGCTGTGCAATACTGTCCTCGTCCTGACGGCTTCCGGTACTTTCGATCACATCTCCGAAATAACGGGAACGTGTCTCATCTGTACAGATAATACCGACTTTTTCACCTTTAAGATGATGCTCCTGTGTCAGTTCATTGATCCGCTGCACCACAGCATCTGCCTCACCGGAAACAATGGTCAGATTTGCCTTTGGTGCATAATGTCTGTATTTCATACCCGGAGCTTTCGGATGTACGTTTGGATCCGCGCTGGTAAACCCGGGATCATCCCGCACTTCTCCGATCACTTCTGAAAGCATATCTTTTGTGATATAACCCGGGCGCAGGATCATCGGAACCTCTTCGCTCAGATCAATAATAGTAGATTCAATGCCGATTCCCACAGCACCGCCGTCTATGATCATCGGGATTTTGCCCTTCAGATCCTCATAAACATGCTCGGCAAGGGTCGGGCTTGGTCTGCCTGAAGTATTGGCACTCGGTGCCGCAATATAACCGCAGCTCTCCCGGATCAGCGCCATCGCCGTCGGATGGGACGGCATACGGACAGCCACGGTATCCAGTCCGCCGGTTGTCTCATAAGGAACCGCATCGCTCTTGCGGAAGATCATCGTTAACGGTCCCGGCCAGAATGCATCTGCCAGTGCCTTTGCCTGCGGCGGAATCTCCGCAGTGATTTTATCCAGTGCCTCAAAATCGGCAATGTGTACGATCAGTGGATTGTCAGACGGACGCCCTTTTGCTGCATAAATCCGTTTCGCCCCTTCCGGCAGTAACGCGTCTGCTCCTAGTCCATAAACAGTTTCCGTCGGGAATCCAACCAGTCCGCCCTGACGGATAATTTCGGCTGCTTCCCGTATAATACTCATATCCGGATGCATGGCATCCACTTTTTTTACCTGTGTAATCATTGTTTTTTCTTCATTCATATTATTTGTATCCATGCAAAACAGTATACCACAAAAGATTTTACTTGTCAGCACCTGTACCTGCGAGTATACTATACTATATTTATGAAGAAAGAATGAGGGTTTTGAAATGGATATTACAAAAAGTTCTTTTGGAATCACCACAGACGGCGAAGAGGCTTTTCTGTACCGCATGGAAAATACATCCGGTGCTTATATTACTGTTACAAGTTTCGGCTGTCGTATTGTAAACATCTGTATACCGGACAAAACCGGTGAATTACGGGACGTATGCCTTGGCTATGACACCCTTGCAGAGTATGAAAAAGATACCGCAAGTTTCGGTGCTGTTGTCGGCCGACACGCAAACCGTATTGAGAAAGGCACTTTTATACTGAATGACAAAACATATCACCTGGCCATCAACGACGGTCCGAACCACCTGCACGGCGGCATCCGTGGATTTCACTTCTATAACTGGGATTCTCAGCAGGTTGGAAATTCCGTTCGTTTCACAAGGGTTTCCCCGGATGGAGAAGAAGGTTATCCGGGTACACTGACCATGAGTGTGACTTATTGCTGGAGTGAGGACAACGAACTTTCCATCATTTATGAGGCTTCCAGCGACCAGGATACGGTATTTAACACAACAAACCATTCCTATTTCAACCTGAACGGAGAGGCTTCCGGTTCTGTACTGGAGCACATTCTGATGATCAACGCAGACCAGTATACCGAGAGTGATGAACATATCCTGACCACCGGTGTGATCTCTGACGTGGAAGGTACCCCGTTTGACTTCCGTACCCCGAAGCCGATCGGACAGGATATTTTTGCGGATCATCCTCAGCTGAAATATTCCAAAACCTATGACCATAACTTTGTATTGAACGGAACCGGCCTGAAAGAAGCTGCAACCTTATATTCAGAAGAATCCGGCATCCGTCTGACCTGCTTTACCGACCAGCCCGGAATGCAGCTTTACGTACCGGCCCAGTCACCGGCAAAGCATGGCAAAAACGGTATCTCTTACCCGGCTTACGGAAGCGCATGCCTGGAAACACAGCATTTTCCGAACGCAACCAGCCATCCGAACTTTCCGTCCGTTATTTTGAAATCCGGTGATGCATTTAAGTCTAAAACCGTTTTTCATTTTTCTGTAGCATCACAGAAACGATAAGGAGTGATTTTGATGTCGATGGAACATTATCGTGCTGCACAGCGGGCAGGTAAAAAAGAATTACAGACACGGACTGCACAGAAACTTCCCACCGAAATGCCTGCTCTGGATACCATTCTCGAGCACACAGATATCTGTGGGGAGGTTCCCCTTGGACTGGTAGATATTCCAACGGAACTGATCGTCGGCACAAAAACAATTGGGCGCACCTCTTCTTTTGCGCCTAATTTTATGCCTGTTCTTGCTGAAAATACTGAATTTGCCGCAAAATGGGCTGCTTTGTGCGATGCGCATCTCCGGGAAGGAATCCGTGATCCAATCGTTGCCTACGAATACATGAACCACTATTACGTCCAGGAAGGGAATAAACGTGTCAGCGTTCTGAAATATTTCGACGCCATCAGCGTACCGGGCTACGTCACACGTATCATCCCGGCCAGGGAAGACACAAAAGAAAGCCGTCTTTATTACGAATTTCTTGATTTTTACAATGCCACAAGCATTAATTATCTGTTTTTCAGTAAAGAGGGCTCTTACCTGCATCTCGCCTATCATCTGGGCCATCGACGTTACGAGCGCTGGAGCATGGACGACCGGATCATTTTCCGCTCCTGCTACAATCGTTTTGCAGATGCCTTTAAGGAACTCGGCGGAGACCGTCTGCATATGACGGTCGGTGATGCCATGCTGATCTACCTGGATCTGTTTGACTACAACCAGTTAAAAGATGAGACGCCTTCGGAAATCAAGGAAAACCTGAGGAAAATGTGGGCAGAATTTGAGTTGAAAAATGCACAGAAAACGCCTGCAGTAAAATTTGATCCGTCCCCGGAACAGAAGAAAAATATTCTGACCAAACTTTTGCGTCCTTCCGAGGAAGAACCGATCACCCGCATTGCTTTTATCAACCGAAAGACACCGGAGACATCCAGCTGGACCTATGCCCATGAACTCGGCCGGCTGTATCTGAAGGACGCTTTCCACGGCGCTGTACAGACCAAAGCCTACGATGATATTTCCGGAACCGACAATGCGATTGCGGCCATTGAACAGGCCATCTCAGACGGATATGAAATGATCTTTACCACCTCTCCGGAATTTCTGACCGCCAGCCTGCGAGCGGCGGTTGACCACCCGGAAGTGAAAATTTTAAATTGTTCCCTGAACGCCTCTCACAAATACATCCGCACCTACTACGGTCGCATGTATGAGGCAAAATTTCTGATCGGTGTGCTGGCCGGCATCATGACGGATACTGACAAGATCGGCTACATCGCAGATTATCCGATCTACGGCATGACAGCAAACATCAATGCCTTTGCCCTTGGGGTTAAAATGGTGAACCCGAAAGCAAAAATATATCTGGAATGGTCCACTCTGAAAGAGAACGAAAATGTCGATCTGACTGCTAAACTGTATTCCGTCGGAGCGACCTATATTTCCCATCAGGATATGATCATTCCCCGGAAGATCACCCGTCAGTTCGGTCTGTTCCGTGTCAACGGAGAGACACCTGTGAACCTTGCATTTCCTGCATGGAACTGGGGCAAATACTATGAGCGCATCATCCGTAATGTCCAGAACGGCATCTGGAATACCGAAGAAAAATCAGATACAAACAAGGCTCTGCACTACTGGTGGGGTATGTCATCCGATGTCATTGACGTTGTCTGGTCCTCTGCTATTCCGGATGAGACCAAGCATCTGCTGGATACGTTAGTCAATGCCATCCGTAATTATGACTTTAATCCATTTGACGGGATTTTACATTCCCAGCAGGGACTTGTCTCCAAAGATACCTCCCACAGCTTAAGTCCAAGAGAAATCATTTCCATTGACTGGCTGGCGGACAATATCATCGGACGCATTCCGGCAGCAGATGAGCTTCGGGAAGACGCACAGAATGTTGTACGGCAGGAAGGAATTCGCAAGGAGGAACCTGAAGTATGAGAATTATGGCCATCTCCGATACAGAATCAACTGCATTGTGGGACCATTACAACAGCAACAAAATCACCGACACCGATCTGATTCTCTCCTGCGGGGATCTGAATCCGCAATATCTGTCTTTTCTCGTCAGCTGTACGAATCTGCCGCTGCTTTACGTCCACGGCAATCATGACGAAAAATACGACCGGACACCGCCGGAGGGCTGTATCTGTATCGATGATAAAATATATGTACACGAAGGCATCCGCATCCTTGGCTTAGGCGGATGCATGCCATACAAACCCGGCAAATATATGTATACGGAAAAAGAGATGAAGCGCCGTCTCCTGCATATCAGACACCAGCTGATCTTTTATCATGGATTTGACATTCTGCTGACCCATGCACCGGCTCAGGGACTTGGGGATGGCGAAGATCATGCGCATCAGGGATATGAGACGTTCGTGAAACTGCTGGACAAGTATCAGCCGAAATATATGGTGCATGGACATATGCATCTGCAGTACAGCGCTTCTCTGAAGCGTACCATACAGTACAATAATACGCAGATTATAAATGCGTATGAAAAACACACCTGGGATTATTAGGTCTTGTTTATAATATTGGCTAAATTTTAATAATTTAAGGAAAAATCGGAGAAATTTATCTCGCTCGCTAGACGTTCACTACCCTCGTTTCACGACGGTTTCATCGCGCTCGTTCTCAGCTCCTATAAAAGCTGGTCGCCTCCCACTCGCGCAAAACCTTGTAAAACTCAGTCGTTCGCTTAATCGCTCAACGAGATAAATTTCTCCGATTTTTCTGTTTAAGTTTTGAATAATTGAGTTTCTGGTTTCATAAATGAAATGACGAAATCAATGAATCCTTCTGCGACAAGCGATTTAGTAAGTGACTGAGTTTTGCGAGTTTTGCGCGAACGGGAAACGACCAGCTTTTATAGGAGTTGGAAGTGAGCGCGATAAAACCGAAGCAAAACGAGGGTAACGCACGACTAGCGGTTGCAGAAGGA